>NZ_CP122537.1:687500-1031250 GCF_029853695.1 Jannaschia sp. GRR-S6-38 | reverse complement strand
GAAGCCGTCGCCGAACCCGGGCGAGGTGCGCACGACGCCGTTCTCCAGGCGTGCGGGATGCAGGTCGCCCTGGCGGTTGAGGGGCGCGAGCACCTCCTCGCACATGCGGCCGGCCTCGGTGAGGATGGCGTCGACGGTCTCGGGCGTGGCCTCGGCGAAGGTTTCGGTCGCGGCGACGCGGTCGAAGCCGACCACATGGTCGAGGACGAAGCGCAATTCGGAAACGGGGGCGCGGTAGGGCATCGGAGGACCTCCCAATCAGGATCTCGGGCCGCTATAGGCCCGCTTGACTTGCACGTAACCTAAGGCGCGTCCCGCCATGGCGACAACCGGAACACAACGTCACGGTGACGCGAACGTCACGAAGGCCGCCGCGCTCCTGCGGCGGGGCGGGCTGGTCGCCTTTCCAACCGAGACGGTCTACGGGCTCGGCGCGCTTGCCACGGACGGGAGGGCGGTGGCGCGGATCTTCGCGGCCAAGGGCCGGCCCAGCTTCAATCCGCTGATCGTCCATGTCCCCGACCTCGCCGCCGCCGAGCGACTGGCCGTCTTCGACCCGCTGGCCCGGCGGCTGGCCGCGGCGTTCTGGCCCGGCCCGCTGACGCTGGTCCTGCCCCTGAAGGAGGGGCATGGCCTGTCGCCGCTGGTGACCGCGGGGCTCGACACGGTGGCGCTGCGGGTGCCGGCCGCGCCGCTGGCGCGCGCGCTTCTGGCGGAGGTGGGCGGCCCGCTGGCCGCCCCTTCGGCCAACCCGTCGGGGCGGATCAGCGCGACCCGGGCCGCGCATGTCCGCGCGGGCCTGGGGGACGCGGTGGACATGGTGCTCGATGGCGGGCCCTGCCCGGTCGGGCTGGAATCGACGATCCTGCGCAGCGCGCCGCTGGCGCTCTTGCGCGAGGGCGGGCTGGCGGCCGAAACGATCGAGGCGGTGACGGGCCCGCTGCCGCGCGACGTGACGCCGGGCCGGGTGCAGGCCCCGGGGCAGATGTCGTCGCATTATGCGCCCTCGCTCCCCATGCGGCTGGACGTGACCGCGCCGGATCCCGAGGCGCTGCTGATCGGCTTCGGGCCGGTGGCGGGCGATCTGAGCCTCTCGCCCGAGGGCGACCTGGTCGCCGCCGCCGCCGCGCTCTTCGACACGCTGCACCGCGCCGATGCCGAGGCGCGCGCCCGCGGCGCGTCGCGGATCGACGTCGCCCCGATCCCCGAGACGGGGCTCGGCCGCGCGATCAACGACCGGTTGCGCCGCGCCGCCGCGCCGCGGTGACGCCCGTCTCTCGACAGGGCGATGCCGCAGCCGTGAATTCCCTTGACCGACGGGCATGCTTAGATCGCTGGATATGCTGATCCGTCTCCTCACGCTCCTCGCGCTCGCCCTCGCGCCGGCGCTCCCCGCCCGCGCGCAGATGCAGGACGACATCGCGCAGGTGCTGCGCGTCAGCCTGATCCCCGGCTGGCGTCAGCAGGATGGCAGCCATGTCGCCGGCCTGCGCTTCGACCTCGCGCCGGGCTGGCGGACCTATTGGCGCAGCGCGGGGGCGGCCGGCATCTCGCCGCAGATGGACTGGCGCGGCTCGCGCGGGCTTGGTTCGGTCACGCCGCAATGGCCGACGCCCACGGTGTTCCGCCAGGGGCGCGCGCTTTCGATCGGCTATGACGACGATTTCGTCCTGCCGCTCCTCATCCAGGGGGCCGGCGGGGGCGCGGCGCATCTCGACGGCGTGCTGGATCTCGGTGTCTGCGCGGAGATTTGCCTGCCCGCGCGCATCCGGGTCAGCGGAGACCTGCCGGCGGGCGGCGCGCCCGATCCGGCGATCCGCGCGGCGCTGGCCGACCGCCCCGGACGCATCCGCGCCGACGCCCGCTGCAGCCTGCGGCCCACGCGGGACGGGATGGCCCTGACCGGACGCATCCCGCTGCCGCCGCAGGGCCGGTCCGAGGCGGTGGTCTTCGAGGTGCCGGACCCCTCGCTCTGGGTGACGGACGCGGTCGTGTCGCGGCAGGGTGGAACGCTGACGGCCACTTCTGAGTTGATGGCCGGAGGCGGACGGGGCGTGGCCCTGGATCGCTCGCGCGTCCGGATCACCGTCATCGGCGATCGCGGCGCGGTCGAGATCGACGGCTGCCGCAGCTAGGCCGGGCAGGGCCTGCGCGACGAATTGACCGGGCGGAAAAACGCGCAGGTTCGAAAATGCGCTTGAAGCGCCGCCGGAGGAGCCCCATTTTCAGGGCACGTGTAAGGAGACGAACATGGCTCGCAATCGCGGAATGATCGAGACGCTGGTGGACGGCATCAAGGACGCCCTCTCGGGTGCGATGGGTACCCTGGCTCCGCAGCCCGATGTCGTGCCGGTCCCCGTCCGGGACGATCCGAGGCACGACCCGCGCCGGCGCTGAAGACCGCCGCCGACCACATCCAGAAGGTTCGATAGGGGCCGCGTCACCTGGACGCCGGCCCTTTTTTCTTGAGATCAGGACGCCGCGCGCTTGAGCAGGGGGCCAGCCACCGGCGCCTTCGTCGGCTTCGAGCCGAGCATGTCGAGCAGATCGGCCAGCTCCGCCTCGTCGACGCGCTTGGCGGCCTCGCGTGGGGCGAACCAGCGGCGTTTGCGCGCGTCCTCTTCCTTCCAGCTCTTCTTCAGGTCCTCGACGATCATCGGATAGACCCGCACCCGGCAGCGCTGGGTCGAGCCGTCATCCATCACCTTGTCGTAGTGGAAGACCCCGAAGACCTCGCGCGCGATGTCGCCCTTGGCGCCCGCCTCCTCCAGCGCCTCCTGCGCGGCGGCGGTCCAGGGCTTCACGCCCTTCATGGTCCAGCCCTTCGGCACGACCCAGCGTCCCGTATCCCGCGAGGTGACCATCAGGACCTCGACCTTGTCGCCCCGCCACCGCATCGGCAGGGCCGCGATCTGTTGCGCTTCCTTGGGCACGTTCGTCACACCTTCTTGGTCCGGGCACGGCAGCGGCCCGGCTGGTTGTCCAGTTGCTCCCCAGATTATCCGCGGACCATGACATATCAGCGATTCGGTTGCAATCTCCGACCGTTACGTCGTGTCAATCCGTTTCGAGCAATTCGCGCAGATCGGCCAGCCACCGCGTCGGGCCGTCCGCCGGGATCGGCCCGTTCTGGTAGCCGCCGCGCAGGTGGGCATAGGGGATCGCGGCGGCCGCGGCGGTCTGCCAGTCGACCTCGGAATCGCCCACATAGAGGGCGCGGCCCGACGCGGCGCCCAGCGCCTCCGCGACATGGCGCAGGGGGGCGGGGTCCGGCTTGCGCCGGTCGAGCGTGTCGCCGCCGACGACCGCCTCGAAGGGGCCAAGCTCCAGCGCGTCGAGGATCGCGCGGGTCGGGCCCTCGGGCTTGTTGGTGCAGAGGCCCAGCCGCGCGCCGCGCGCCGCCAGCCCCGACAGCAGCTCGCGCGCACCGGGCAGGACCGTGGTGCCGCCGGTCGGGTCGGCCGCATAGGCCGCGTTCATCGCCGCCAGCGCCGACGGCTGCCGCGACGGGTCGGCGCCGGCCCAGTCCAGCACGCGCTCGACCAGCCGGGGCACGCCGTTGCCGATGAAACCCTTCACGGTGGCCAGGTCCGGCACGGGCAGGGCCTCGGCGTCGCACATCGTGGCGACGGCGGCGTGGATCCCCGGCGCGCTGTCGATCAGCGTGCCGTCCAGGTCGAAGATATAGGCGTCCCAGCGCATGCCGTTCCCTGACCTGCCGGCGCGGCGCTGTCCAGCCGGATCAGGCGAAGCGGATCTCGCGCGCGAAGGGCATGCGCCGGATGCGCTGGCCGGTGGCGGCGAAGATCGCGTTGCCTAGGGCCGGGGCCGCGGGCGGCAGGCCCGGCTCGCCCGCGCCGCGGATCGCGCCCGTCGTGCCCAGCGCGCGGACATGGACGCGGGGCACCTGCCACATGCGCAGGCTTTCGTAGAGGTCGAAATTGCGCGGCACGGGCAGCCCGTCCTCGAAGGGGATCTCGGCCTGCATGGCGTGGCCCAGCCCGAAGAGCGCGCCGCCCGAGAGCTGCGCCTCGAGATTGACCGGGTCCAGCACCCGGCCGACCTCGGCCGCGACCCACAGGTCGGTGATGCGCAGCCCGTCCGGGCCGTCCACGACATCGACGATCTGCGCGCAGGGCACGCCGAAAGCGAAGGTGAAGGCCACGCCGCGGCCGCGTCCCGGCCCGGGCCGCGGGCCGTCCCAGGCCGCCATCTCGGCCACCGTCTCCAGCACGGCGCGCGAGGGCGCGTGGTGAATGAGCCGCAGCCGCTCGGCCACGGGGTCGGCCCCGGCCTGATGGATCAGCTCGTCCATCAGCGTCTCGACGAAGAAGCCGTTATGCGACGCGCCGACCGAGCGCCAAGACGAGACCGGCACCGTGGCGGGCACCCGGTGCCCCGTGACCCGGCGGTCGGCCAGCGCGTAGGGCGCGTCCCAGGCGGCGGCGACGATCGCGGTGTCGGGGCCGATGGGCGGGAAGCCCAGCCGCGACATCTGGCTTTCGGTCACCGATTGCGCCGCGATGGCGAGGTCGAGGCTGCGGACCCGGCCTTCGCCCGTCGTGCCGCGCCCGCGGGCGACGGCCATCGGGCGCAGGAAGCCCGAGGCCATGTCCTCCTCGCGCGACCAGGTCATCTTGACCGGCCGGCCGGGGTGATGGCGCGCGATTTCGGCGGCCTGCTGGATCCACAGAAGCTCCAGCCGGTGGCCGAAGCTGCCGCCGGAGGTCTGGTTGTGCAGCCGCACCCGGTCCGCGTCCTGCTCCAGCACGCGCGCGACCGCGTCGACCGCGAAGGGCGGCACCTGCGTGGCGGTCCAGATATCGGTGCGCTCGGGCGTGTAGCGGATGGTCGCGTTGGCGGGTTCGAGGGGCGCGTGATGCAGGAAGGGCGCGCCGTAATCGGCCTGGAACGCGTCGCCCGTCGCCGCCTCGACATCGCCGTCATCGGCGAAGCGGCTGTCGCGCGTGTCCTCGGTCAGGGCCGCCGCGTGCAGCGCCCAGAAGGCGTCGGTGTCGTGGGTCGTCGCCGGCGGCTCCCATTCGAAGCGGATCGCGTTGGCGGCCCGGATCGCGCGCCAGGTGTTGTCGGCGACGACGGCGGCGCCGCCGGTGATCAGATGCACGGCCAGCACGCCGCGCATCGCTTCGGCCTCCGAGGCATCCATCGCGGTGACCCCCTTGCCGTGGGCCGGGTTCGTCACCGCGGTCGCGTGCAGCATGTCGGGCAGGTCGAGGTCGATGCCGTAACGCTCGGTCCCGGTGGCCTTGGCGACGATGTCGATGCGGCGATGCGGCTTGCCCAGCCAGCGCCAGTCGGCGGGGTCGCGCGTCTCGGCCTCGACCGGGTCCAGCGCGGCGGCGTCAGCGGCGAGCGCGGTATAGGGGATCGGGTCGCCCTCGGGCGGGATCACGGCGCCGTTCTCGGTGCGCAGATCGGCGCGGGACAGGCCCAGCCGGTCGGCGGCCGCCTGCTTCAGCGTCTCGCGCGCCGAGGCGCCGGCGGCGCGTAGCTTGTCATAGGCATCGGGCACGGTGGTCGAGCCGCCGGTGACGTTCAGCCCGACCAGCTTGCCCGCGACGCCGCCGGCCGCGCGGCTGGTGCGCGCGACGAAGCCGTCATCCCAGGCGGCGAAGGGAAAGCCCTCGGCGGCGACCTCGCCGTTCCAATAAGCGGCGGAGGCGGGTCCGGGCGCGGTGCGCACGCTTAGCGGATCGACGTCCAGTTCCTCGGCCAGGAGATAGGCCTGGATCGAGGTCGCGCCCTGGCCCACCTCGGCGCGCGGCGTGATCAGGGTCACGCCCTCGGCATCGATTAGCACGTAGGGTGTCAGGGCGGAGGCGCCGTCGGGCAGGTCGGCCAGAAGCGGGTTCTCGCCCTCGCGCTTGTAGGCCCAGACGCCGAAGGCGACCCCGCCCGCGATGGCGGCGGAGCCGATCAGGAAGGTCCGGCGGGCGAGCGTCGCGGCGCGGCCCATCACGCGCCCTCCGACCCGGCGGCGCGGCGGATCGCGGCGCGGATGCGCGGATAGGTGGCGCAGCGGCAGAGATTGCCCGACATGGCGTCCGCGATCTCCTCATCCGTGGGCTCGGGGCTGTAGGACAGAAGATCGGCCGCCTGCATGATCTGGCCCGACTGGCAGTAGCCGCATTGCGCGACCTGCTCGTCGATCCAGGCCTGCTGGACGGGATGCGGCGCCTCGGGCGTGCCGAGCCCCTCGATCGTCGTGATCTCCGCCCCCTCCAAGTCGCCGACGGGAAGCTGGCATGAGCGGGCGGCGACGCCGTCCAGATGTACGGTGCAAGCGCCGCAAGCGGCGATGCCGCAGCCGTATTTCGTACCCTTGAGCCCGAGCTCGTCGCGCAGGACCCAGAGAAGCGGCATGTCCGGCTCGACGTCGAGCTCGTGCGAGATGCCGTTGACGGTCAGTTTCATCGCGGTCTCCGGACGTGGTGCGCGGGGCAGAGTCTAGGCAGCGGCCCGAGCGCTGTCGAGCGGGCCCGGGGGCCGCGCCGCCGCGTCACGTCGGCGCGTCGGCCCGCATCAGGCCCTCGGATTTCAGATCAGACCAGAGCGCGTCGGGGATCGTCGCTTTCGCGGCGTCGATATTGCCCGCCATCTCGTCCCGGCCCTGCCCGCCGGGCACGTTGGCGACGACGGCCGGGTGCAGCAGCGGGAAGCGGAAGGCGGCGTCGAGCAGCTTCACGCCATGCGCCTCGCAGACGCGCTGGATTGCGGCGACGCGGTCGAGGATGTCCTGCGGCGCTTCCTCGTAATTGTAGTAGGCGCCGGGTTTGGGCCCGGTCGCCAGGATGCCGGAATTGTAGGCCCCGCCGATGACGATGCCGATGCCCCGCGCCTCGCAGAGCGGCAGGAAGCTGTCGAGTGCCCCCTGCTCCAGCAGGGTGTAGCGGCCTGCGAGCAGGAAGATGTCGTAATCGCCGCGCTCGGCCAGTTGCTGGCAGACCTCCCACTCGTTCACGCCGGCGCCGAAGGCCTTGATGACGCCTTCCTTCCGCATCTTCTCGAGCGCGTGGTAGCCGCCCGCCATCAGCTGATCGACCTTGGCGTTAACATTCGCGCGGCTGCCCTGGTTGGGCACGTCGATGTCATGCGCGAAGAGGATGTCGATCCGGTCCACGCCCAGCCGTTCGAAACTGGCGTCCAGCGAGCGCATCACGCCATCGTAGCTGTAATCGTAGACTTCGCGCCGGTGGGGCACCTCGAACCACTTCCCGATGCCGTCACGCGTCTCGGACGTGGCGGGCACCAGATAGCGGCCGACCTTCGAGGACAGGACGTATTCGTCGCGGGGCTTGGTTCGCAGGAAGCGGTTGAGCTGCGTCTCGGAAAGGCCGAAACCATAGAGCGGTGCGGTGTCGTAATAGCGCACGCCCGCGTCCCAGGCGGCCTCCAGGATCGCGTCCGCCTCGGCATCGGAGATCGCGCGGTAGAGGTTGCCCAGCGGCGCGCCGCCCATGCCCAGTTCGGTGAAGGTCAGCCCGCCATTGCCGATCCGGTCCCAGTGTCGCGTCTGCATGTCGTGCCCTCCCGCTGCGGTGTTCGTGCCTGGATGATAGGGCGGGACGGGGGCTCTGCCCCCGACCCCGAGGTATTTTCGGCCAGAGGACGGTCAGTCGGCATAGCGCAGATCGGTGAAGCGGGCGCGCAGGGCCGCGGTTTCGGCGGCGACCGTCGCGGGATCCTCGCGCAGCGCGCGGCCGAACAAGGCCATGAGCTGCGGCGCGTCGGCCAGGGCGACGCCGCGGCGGGCCAGTTCCGGCGTGCCGATGCGCAACCCGTTCATGTCGCCCGGGATCTCGGGCAGCGGCAGGCCGATCCCGCAGGCGAGGAAGCCCGCCTGCGCCAGCCGCTTCGCCATGGCCTGCCCGCCGCCGAAGGGCCGCGCGTCGAGCGCGAATTGATGGCTTTCCGTCAGGCGCGGAGCGGAGAAGACCGGCAGCCCTTCGGCCTCTGCGGCCTGGGCCAGGGCGCGGGCCAGTTCGCCCATGTGGCGTGCATAGGCCGGACCGTGCGCCGTCCAGTTCTGCAGCGTGACCGCCAGCGCCGCGGTCTTGCCGGCGTCGAAATTCGCCGTCAGGCCGGGGAAGGCGATGGCGTCGAGGCGCTGCGCGATGCGGGCCTCGTTCGTCACGATCAGGCCGCCCGGCGGCCCGCCGAGGCTCTTGTATGTGCTCATGGTCATGACATGCGCGCCCTCGGCCAGCGGGTTCGGCCAGGCGCCACCGGCGATCATCCCGCACAGATGCGCCGCATCGAACATCAGATGGGCCCCGACTTCGTCGGCCAGCTCGCGCAGGGCGGCGACTGGATGCGGGAAGAGATTGAGCGACGCGCCGATGGTGATGATCTTCGGCCGCACCGCGCGGGCGAGGTCGCGCAGCGCATCGACATCCACGCTGTAGCCCGCCGCATCCACCGGCGCGGGATGCGTCACCAGCCCGTAGAGCCCCGCGCAGCCCGCCGCGTGATGCGTGACATGGCCGCCGATGGCGGGCGGGGGCGCGATGATCGCGTCGCCGGGCTTCGCCAGCGCCATGAACGCCATCAGGTTCGCGATCGCGCCCGAGGGCACGCGGCATTCCACGAAACCCGCCCCGAAGACGCGCGCGGCGAGGCGGGCGGCGATGACCTCGATCTGCTCGATCGCCTCCAGCCCGGTTTCGTATTTGTCGCCGGGCTGGCCCAGCGAGGGGCGGCTGCCCAGCCCGGCGGCCATCAGCGCCTCGGCGCGGGGGTTCATCACGTTGGTCGCAGGGTTGAGGTTGAAGGCGCGGTCGTCGTGGATCGCGCGCGTCTCGGCGGCGAGCCGCTCGACCGCGGCGGTCGGATCGGCGGGCAGGGGAAGCGCGTCGATACGGTCGCGCGCGGCGGGGGCGAGCCAGGGGCGGGGGGCGAGGTCGGTCATGGGCGGATCTCCTGTCGCGGGCCATCTCGGGGGCGGCGGGGCTTGCGGTCAACGCAGATCGGGTGATTGTGAGGGTCAGAGAAGCTGAGCCTCGGACCCATGCCCGTCGACCCGCCGCGCCCGCCCGAATTTCCGCTCAACGCGCTGCGCGCCTTCGAGGCCGCGGCGCGGCTGGGCGGCTTCGCGGCGGCGGCCGCCGAGCTGGGCGTCAGCCCCGGCGCGATCACCGCGCATGTGAAGGGTCTGGAGGCCCGGCTGGGCGCGCCGCTCTTCGAGCGCCGGGCCCGCGGCGTGGCCCTGACCGCGCTGGGGCGCAGCGTGCTGCCGGGCCTGACCGGGGCTTTCGACCAGCTTGGCACCGTGCAGACCCTGCTGCGTGTCGCCGCCCAGCCCGATCGGTTGAGCATCGCGACCCTGCCCGCCATCGCGCAGCTCTGGCTGCAGCCGCGGCTGGCGGCGCTAGAGGCGACGATGCCCGGGCTGCGCGTGTCGATCGACGCGCGCGAGGGCCCGCCGCCGCACAAGCGCGCGGCGCATGACCTGTGGCTGTTCTTCGGCCCGGGCGGGCGCGATGCCCTGGTCCCGGTGCGCAAGCCCGGCGCCGAGGGCCCGCGCTTGACCGACAGCGCCTGGGCCGCGGATTGGGACCTTTGGGAGGCCGCGACGGGCGCGGACGGGGCGGAGGGGCCGGTCTTCTCGCTCTATGCGGTCGCGATCGAGGAGGCGTTGCGCGGCGCGGGCACCGCCATGGGCCGCCTGTCGCTCGTCGCGCCGCTGATCGCGACGGGCCGGTTGGAGGAGGCCGGTCCGCGCGTCGCGTTGCCCGAGGGGCTGGAAATCACGGTCGCGCATCCGGGCCGGATCGCGCGGCTGGCGGCCAATTGGCTGCGGGCGCAGATCGCCGGCGGCTAGACCGCCGCCAGGCCGGCCGCCATTGCGTCCAGAAGCGGGCCTTCCGGCTCGATCCCGATCGACAGGCGCAGGAAGCCCTCGGGCACCGCGTCGCCCCAGCGGGCTCGGCGGTCGGCGCTGGTATGGGTCGAGCCGAAGCTGGTCGCGGGCAGGATGCAGCCCGCGCCGTCGATGAAGCGCTCGGCCGCCGCGCGGTCGGGGAAGGTCGCGCCGATGACGAAGCCGGGCGCGTGCATCTGGGCCTGCGCCAGCGCGTGATCGGGATGGTCGGGCAGGCCGGGATAGCGGATCACGAGGCGGTCATCGGCGGCCAGCAGCGCCGCCACCGCCTGCGCGCTGCGGCACATCCGGTCGAGCCGGAGCTCCAGCGTCTCGAGCGAGCGCGACAGCATCCAGGCCTCGAACGGACCGGGGATCGCGCCGGCGAATTTGCGGGTCGCGGCGAGCTTCTCCATCAGCCCGGCGTCGCGCGTGGCGACATGGCCCAGGATCAGGTCGCTATGCCCGCCCGCGGCCTTGGTGTCCGAGGCGAGCGTGATGTCGGCGCCCATCGCGAGCGGCCGCTGCAGAAGCCCCGTGCAGAAGGTGTTGTCGACCGCCAGAAGCGCCCCCGCCGCCTTGCAGCGCGCGGAGAGCGCCGCGAGGTCGATGAGGTCGAGCGCCGGGTTCGACGGCGTCTCGACCAGGACCAGCGCCACGCCGTCGAGCGGCGCCTCGGCCAGCTCGCGCGTGGGCGCGGTCACCATCTCGATCCCCAGGGGGGCCAGCACGTCGCCGGCCAGGACGCGGGTGTGGAAATAGCCGTCCGCGGGCAGCAGCACGCGGTCGCCCGCCTTCAGCACGCTCAGCATCACCGCCGCGATCGCCGCCATGCCGCTGGCGAAGAGCAGGGAGGGCGCCCCCTCGACCCGCTCCAGCCGCGCCTCGCAGCCCTGCACCGTCGGCGTGGCGTAGCGGCCGTAGATCGCGTCGGGCGCGGGCTGGTCGCCCAGCCGGAAGGTCGAGGTGCTCAGCAGCGGCTCGGCCACCGGGTCGCCATCCGCGAGGCCGGCTGTGCGCGCGTGCAGAAGCGACAGGACGTCGGAGAGGATGGCGTCGGGCAGCATCGGATACCTTTCGACTGGAGCGCGCGGGCGCAGGTGGCCCGGCGCGCCGGGGCCTGTCAATGCGGGCGGGTGACAGCGCGGGGGCCAACGGCTAGCGTCGCGGCGTCAACCCGCGGGGGAGGGGCCCATGTCGATACTCGTCTTCGGCGACAGCAACAGTCACGGGACCATGCCGCTGGCACGGCTGGGCGGGCTGGACCGCCATCCGCCCGATGCGCGCTGGCCCGTGGTGATGGGCCGGGCGCTGGGGCGCGAGGTCGTCTGCGAGGGCCATCCGGGGCGCACGACGCTGCATGACGACCCGATCGAGGGCACGCACAAGAACGGGCTGCGCGTGTTGCCCGCGATCCTCGAAAGCCACCGGCCGCTCGACTTGGTGGTGATCATGCTGGGCACCAATGATTGCAAGGCCCGGTTCGGCCTGCGCGGCTGGGACATCGCGGCGGCGCTGGGCAAGCTCGCGCTGGCGGTGCAGGGCTCGACCGCCGGGCCCGCCGGCGCGGCGCCCGACGTGATGCTGGTCGCGCCCGTCCCGGTCGAGGAAGCCGGGGTGCTGGCCGAGATGTTCCAGGGCGGCCGCGCCCGGTCGCGCGCCATCGCGCCCGCGCTGCGCGAGGAGGCGGAGCGGCTGGGCTGCGGCTTCTTCGACGCGGGCCGCGTGGCGGAGGTGGACGCGCTGGACGGCGTGCATCTGGGCGCGGCCGCGCAGACGGCGCTGGGCGTGGCGTTGGCCGAGGCGGTGGGCGCGCGGCTGGGCTAAGTCTGTCCGGCGCCGCGTCAGCCGTCGCTCTGGATGCTTTCGAGATAGCGCGCCAGCGCCAGAAGATCGGCAGGCACGGGCGTGCCGATGCCCTCCTCGAACTCGACCACGACGGTGGGGCCCATCCCTGCGGCGCCGAATTCGGGCATCACCGCCTCCGGATCGCCGTGCCGGCCCAGCCCGTCGATCTGCCCCAGCACGCGGGTCATCGGGAAGGTGCCGCCGTTCCGGCTCGAGATGCTGGTCAGGTCCGGGCCGGTTCCGCCCATCGCATCGGTGCCGTGGCAGGCGGTGCAATCCTGCGCGAAGAGCGCCATGCCATGCGCCGCGTCGACGCGCGGCTCGGACGTGTCCGCCTGGCACGCGGCGAGGGCGGGCAGAAGAAGAAGGGCGGCAAAGCGGTGGGTCATGTCGGTCTGTCCTGCTCGGGTGGTCTTGTTTTGCCGCCGAGCCTAGCGCGCCCGGCCCGCCCGCGCCATGACCTCGATCAGGCGCGCGGCTTGCGCGCCGATGCCCGCCGCGCCTAGCGTGCCGGACGAGGGAGGACCGCGGATGCTCAAGGGGCTGGACCCGATACTGGATGCCGACACGCTGCACACGCTGCGCGCGATGGGGCATGGCGACATGCTGATCCTGGCGGATACGAATTTTCCGGCCGACGCGCTGTCGCGCGCGACGGTTCGCGGCCGGCTCCTGCGGATCGAGCAGCCGCTCGCCCGCGTGGCACGGGCGGTGCTTTCGGTGCTGCCGCTCGACGATTTCGTCGCGGATTTCGCCGCGCGGATGCAGGTCGTGGACGACCCCGATACCGTGCCGGAGGTGCAGGCCGAGGTGCAGGCGGCCATCGCCGCGACCGGCGAGACGCGGGACATGGTGGGCGTCGAGCGCTTCGCCTTCTACGAGCTCGCCCGGCAGGCCTATGCCGTGATCCAGACCGGCGAGCGGCGCTTCTACGGCTGCGTGATGCTGCGCAAGGGCGTGGTGGGTCCCGATGAATGATATCGTGGTCCTCGGCATCTTCGTCGCCGACACGGCCTTCCGGGCGGACAGGCAGCCCCGGATGGGCGAGACGATCCTCGGGAAGGGCTTCGCGCTGGGGCCGGGGGGCAAGGGCTCGAACCAGGCGGTGGCGGCGGGGCGCGCGGGCGGCGACGTGGCCATGATGACGCGGCTGGGCCGCGACACCTTCGGCGAGATGGCCCGGCAGGTCTGGGCCGATGCCGGCGTGACGCCGCTGGTCGAGGCGGGCGACACCGCGACGGGCGCGGCCTTCATCTTCCTCGACGCGAAGACCGGCGATAACGCGATCATCGTCTATCCCGGCGCGGCGGGCGAGATCGACGCGGGCTTCGTCGAGGCGCGCGCTGCGGCGATCCGCGACGCCAAGGTGTTCGTCACCCAGTTGGAGCAGCCGATGGCCGCGGCCGAGCGGGCGCTGGAAATCGCGCGCGACGGCGGGACGGTGACGATCCTGAACCCCGCGCCGGCGGCGAAGCTGCCCGCGGGGATGCTCGCGCTTTGCGACTATGTCACGCCCAACGAGACCGAGGCCGAGGCGCTGACCGGGATTGCCGTCGCCGATTTGGACGGCGCGCGGCGCGCGGGCGACGCGCTGCTCGCGGCGGGGGTGGCCCGCGCGGCGGTGCTGACGCTCGGGCCGCAGGGCGCCCTTTACCATTCGGCCGAGCGGTCGCAGTTGGTGCCCGCCTTCGACGCGGGTCCGGTGGTCGAGACGACGGGGGCCGGCGATGCGTTCAACGGCAGTTTCGCGGCCGCGCTGGCCGCCGGCCGCGACCCGCTCGATGCCGTGCGCTTCGGCTGTGCCACCGCGTCGCTGAGCGTCACGCGCCCGGGGGCGGCCGCGTCGATGCCCGCGCGCGCGGAGATCGACGCGCTTCTCGCGCGCTGAGGGCTGAGGGCGGCGGAGGCGCCGCGGCTTCGGCGCCCGCTAAGGACGCGCCGGGCCCCTCGGATGTCCGATCCGGCGGTCTCCCGCGCCGGGCCTGAGCGTGTCGGGACAAGCTTCGCGTCTCGCCTCATCCGGCGTTTAGAGCGGTCCGGCCCGTGACGGTTCATCATTGGCACACCGCCGTTCGCGCGGCTTGGCGGGGCCGCGATCGGGAAGTCGGGACCCATGGGGCCCAGACGGATCGGGGCCGCGAGTCTCCGGCCTGCGCGCCGATCACTCCTCCCGGAAGGCGCGGCCGAAATAGGCGGTGAGGGGGCCGGCGAGGTAGCTTAGCGCGCTGCGGTCGCCCGTGCGCAGATAGGCCTCGACCGGCATCCCGGGAAGCAGCGTCCGGTCGGTGCCGAGGCGTTCGACCTCCCTTGGATCGGGCCGCAGCTCGGCCTCGTAGAAGCGCGCGCCGGTCGCCGGGTCGGTCAGCGCATCGGGCGACAGACGCCACAGCCTGCCCGCCAGCTCCGGGTCGCGGCGCGGATCGAGGCCCGGGAAGCGCAGCGTGACGGGTTGGCCCGGGAAGACCTGCTCGACATGGAGCGGATCGACGCGCGCGACGATGACCAGCGGGCGATCCTGCGGCACGATGTGCAGGATCGGCTCGGCCGGGCGGATCACGGCGCGGTCGGCGAAGACCTGCATCCGGTGGACGATGCCGGCGACGGGCGCCGTGACCTCGGTCCGCGCCAGCCGCTGGTGCAGGGCGCGCAGCCGCTCGGCCGCCTCCAGCTCGCGCAGGCGCAGGTCGCGCAGCTCCGCGATCGCGGCTTCCCGGCTGCGGGTCGCGAGCGTCAGGATCTGAAGGTCGATCTCGGTGGCCCGGCCGGCGAGCTCGGCCCGGGCGGCGTCGAGTTCGCCCGCGCGCCCCTCGAGCGCGGAGGCCTCGCGGCGCAGCGCCAGCACCCGGGCGGCCTGCGTGAGTCCGCGGTCGAGCAGCCGGGTCTGGTTCGCGAGCTCGGCCCGGATCAGGCGCAGCTGGTCGTCCAGCGCGGCGGCCTGCACGGCGACGCCTTGCGCCTGGCTCGCGAGCTGGTCCTTGCGCCGCGCCAACTGCGCGGTCTCGCGCTGGCGCGCCTCGTGCCGCGCGGCGAAGAGCGCGGCCTGCCCGGCGATGACCTCCGCCACCCGTTCGTCGCCCCGGGCCGCCGCGCGGAGCGGCGCCGGGATGGCGAGCGCGTCCGCGCCGTCGCGCTCCGCCACGAGCCGGGCGGTCCGGGCCGCGAGTTCCCGCAGGCGCCCTTCCAGGATGCGGGCCTCGCCGCGCATCAGCTCGGGGTCGAGGCGGAGCAGCACCGCGCCCGCGGCCACCGCGTCGCCGTCGCGGGCCAGGATCTCGGTCACCACGCCGCCATCGGGATGCTGCACGACCTGGAGGTTGCGCTCCACCGCGACATGCCCGCCGGCGATGATCGCGCCGGAGATGTCGGCCATGACCGCCCAGGACCCCGCGCCGCCCAGCAGCACCGCCAGCGTGGCGAGGCCCAGGCGGACCGGCCGGCGGGCGTCCCAGCCGCGCGTGTCGGGGCCGGTCACGGCCCCTCCTCGGCGACGGCGGTCAGCAGCGCGTGGTTGCGGACGGTCTGGCGCAGCACGTCGTCGCGCGGCCCGAAGGCGAGCTTCACGCCGCGTTCCAGCCGCAGGAGCAGGTCGCAGTCGCGGATCGCGGCGGGGCGATGCGCGATAACGATGACGGTGCAGCCCGCGGCCTTCATCTCGCGGATCGCGTGGTTCAGCGCCTGCCCGCCCGCGTGGTCGAGGTTGGAATTGGGCTCGTCCAGCACGAGGATGCGGGGAGCGCCGAACAGCGCACGGGCCAGCCCGATGCGCTGGATCTGGCCGCCCGAGAGGCCGCCGCCCTCGGCGCCGATCCGGGTGTCGTAGCCTTCGGGCAAGGCGGTGATCATATCATGCGCGGCGGCGCGGCGGGCGGCGGCGTGGATCGCCGCCGGATCGGCATCGGAGCGCAGGCGCGCGATATTCTGGGCGATGGTGCCGTCGATCAGCGTCACGACCTGCGGCAGGTAGCCGATATGGGCGCCGAGATCCTCGGGCGCGTATTGGTCCAGCGTCGCGCCATCCAGCCGGACCTGCCCCGCGGCCGGCGGCCAGATCCCGCACAAGGCCCGGGCGAGGCTGGTCTTGCCGGCGCCCGAAGCGCCGATCACCCCGAGCGCCTGCCCGGGCCGGAGCGCGAAGGACAGGCCGCGCAGGACGGGCGGCCCGCCGCCCGGGGGGATGAGGGTCAGATCCGCGACCGAGAGATGCCCGCGCGGCACGGGCAGCGACAGGCGGGGCGCGGGCGGCGGCAGCGCGCGCAGCATGTCGCGGATCGCCCGCTGCCCGCGCCGGGCCGCGCCGACCAGCTGCCACTGGCCGACCAGCGTCTCGATCGGGGCGAGCGCGCGGCCCAAGAGGATCGAGCCCGCGATCATCGCCCCGGCCGTCAGCGCGCCCTGCAGGACCAGCCAGGCCCCGAGGCCCAGCATCGCCGATTGCAGGAACAGCCGCGCCGTCTTGGTCGCGGTGGTGAAGCCGCCCGCGCGGTCCGATTGCGTGACCGCCTGCACCAGCGCGGCGCCGCGCGGATCGGCCCAGCGGTGCCGCGCGGCCGGTGCCATGCCCAGCGCGCGGGTCACCTCCGCCTGGGCGGCGACCTGCCGGGCGATCGCCTCGGCCTCGGCCTCCGCGGCCTGCGCCCGCAGCGCCGGGCCCGCGGTCGCGGCGCGATTGGCGAGCGCCAGCGCCACCAGCGCCGCGCCGCCCGCCATGGCGAGCCAGCCCAGCGCCGGGTGGAACAGGAAGATCGCCGCCAGAAAGAGCGGCGTCCAGGGCAGGTCGAATAGCGCCAGGAACACGGGCGATGCCAGGAGGCGCCGGATGGCGTCGATATGGGTCATCGGGCTGGCCGGCGGCGGCGGGCCGGGGCGCGCGGCTTCGGCACGCAGGGTCGCGTCGAAGACCGTGCCGTCCAGCGCCGCCTGCAGCCGCGCGCCGACCCGCGCCATCACCCGGCCGCGCGCGTGGTCCAGCACGCCCATCGTCACGAAGAGGAAGGTGGCGAGGATCGAGAGCGCGACCAGCGTCTCCTCCGAGCGGGAGCCGAGGACGCGGTCATAGACCTGCAGCATGTAGAGCGGACCCGTCAGCATCAGGAGGTTGACGAAGACCGAGAAGAGAAACGCCATCGCGAGCAGCCCGCGCGACGGTGCCAGCGCGCGCGCGACGGGATCGTCCGGACCGAAAGCGGGGCGGGGTGGCATCGGCTCTCCTGCGGAGCGGGTCCGGATGGCCCGGATCACGCCCGGCACCATCCCCGCATCGCGTTAAGAAAGCTTGGACGTCCGGCCGATCAGGCGGCGCCCAGCACCTCTTCGAGCGTCGCGCGCGACAAGGCGACGGGGTTGCCCTTCATCGATGAGGAGGCGCCCGCCTCCTCGGCCACCGCGCCGTGATCGCCGGCGGCGAGGCCCATCTCGGCCAGCCGCGGCAAGCCCTGGGCGTCGATCCAGGCCTCCAGCGCGTCGAGCGCCCCGGCGCGGTCGGCGTCGAAGGCCCGGGCGATCCAGCCCAGGACGCGCTCGGGGCGGGGGCCGTCCATCGCGGCGAAATTGGCGCGCAGGACCGGCACCAGGAGCCGTCCGCAGAGCGCGCCATGCGCCGCGCCGATGCGCCCGCCCAGGACACCCGCGAGCCCGTGGACCGCACCGAGGCCGGCATTGGCCAGCGCGATCCCGCCGGTCAGCGAGACCAGCGCCATGTCGTCGAAGGCCCGCGCGTCCGGGGCCTCCATCACCCGCCGGATGGCCGTCAGACCGCGCGGGATCGCATCTGCGCAGAGCGCGTCGGTCAGCGGGTTCGCCTTCGCGGAGATGTAGGGTTCGATCACCTGCACCACCGCGTCGAGCCCGGAGGCCAGCTGCACCGGGGCGGGCACGGCCTCGGTCAGGGCGGGATCGACGACGGCAAGGCGCGCGATCATCCGGTCGTCGCGCAGCGAGACCTTGCGCGCCGCCTCGGGCACGCCGATCACGGCGTTCTTGGTGGCCTCGGACCCGGTGCCCGAGGTGGTGGGGATCGCGGCGAAGGGCAGGGGGGCGGCGTCGAGCGGGCGGCCCTCGCCCACCACTTCGAGATGGCGCAGCGGATCGCCGGACCCGGGGATCAGCGCCGCCAGCGCCTTGCCCATGTCGAGCGCGGCCCCGCCGCCCATCGCGATCACGGCGTCGGGGCGGAGCGCGCGGGCGGCGGCCAGCAATTCGGTCAGCGCGGGAAGGTCGGGCTCGCCCCGGGTGGTCCGCGTCTCGACCGCGGCGCCCGCGGCGCGCAGGTCGGCGGCGAGGGTCGCGGCCTCGGCGGCGGAGGGGGAATGGATCAGGAGCGGCCGGTCGCCCAGCGCGCGCAGATGCGGCAGCGCCTCGGCCAGGGCGCCGCGTCCGAACAGGATGCGGCCGGGGGTGAGAAGCTGGAAGGTCATGGCGGCGCCATCCTTGTCGCGGGCGGACATGAAAAGGCCGGGGCGCGCATGCTGCACGCCCCGGCCGGTGTCGCTCAGTGACGGATCACTGCTGCCAGGACTTTACGAGCTCGTCATAGGAGACCGTCATCGGCTCCTCGTCCTCGTTCTCGATCTTGGCATAGGGCGCGCCCGGCTGCTCGAACCAGTAGGAGGCGTCCTGCTCCTCGTTCATGACCGGGCCGATATCGCCCTGCACGCCGGCGCGCTCGATGCGCTCCATCACGCTTTCCTGCGCCTCGCAAAGCGCATCCAGCGCTTCCTGCGCGGTCTTGGCGCCGGACATGGCGTCACCGATGTTCTGCCACCAGAGCTGCGCGAGCTTGGGGTAGTCGGGGACGTTGGTGCCGGTCGGCGACCAGGCCACGCGGGCCGGCGAGCGGTAGAACTCGACCAGGCCGCCCAGACGCTCCGCCCGCTCCGAGAAGTGGTCGGAGTTGATGGTCGACTCGCGGATGAAGGTCAGGCCCACATCGGACTTCTTCAGGTCCACCGTCTTGGAGGTGACGAACTGCGCGTAGAGCCAGGCGGCCTGCGCGCGGTCGACCGGCGTGGACTGCATCAGCGTCCAGGAGCCCACGTCCTGGTAGCCGACCTTCTGGCCGTCCTTCCAGTAGACGCCGTGCGGCGAGGGGGCCATGCGCCACTTGGGCGTGCCATCCTCGTTGAGCACGGCCGCGGCCCCGTCACCGACCATGTCGGCGGTGAAGGCGGTGTACCAGAACATCTGCTGAGCGATCTGGCCCTGCGCCGGGATCGGACCGGCCTCCGAGAAGGTCATGCCGGCGGCCGAGGGCGGCGAGTAGTTCTGTAGCCATTCGATCGCCTTGTTCACGGCATAGACCGCCGCGGGCGAGTTCGTCGCACCGCCGCGCGCCACGCAGGAACCGACGGGCTGCGAGTTCTCGTTCACCCGGATGCCCCATTCGTCGACCGGAAGGCCGTTGGGCTCGCCCACGTCTCCCATGCCGGCCATGGACATCCACGCGTCGGTGTAGCGCCAGCCGAGCGACGGGTCCTTCTTGCCGTAGTCCATGTTGCCGAAGATCTCGCCCTCGACGCCCATGTGGCTGAGGTCGCGGCCGGTGAAGAACGCGGCGATGTCCTCATAGGCAGACCAGTTCACCGGAACGCCCAGCTCGTAGCCGTACTCGTTCTGGAAGTCCTCCTTGTTCTTGGCGTCGTTGAACCAGTCGTAACGGAACCAGTAGAGGTTCGCGAACTGCTGGTCGGGCAGCTGGTAGAGCTTGCCGTCGGGCGCGGTGACGAATTGCAGCCCGATGAAATCGTCCAGATCGAGCGTGGGCGAGGTCACGTCCGCGCCTTCGCCGGCCATCCAGTCGGTCAGGTTGCGCACCTGCTGGTAGCGCCAGTGGGTGCCGATCAGGTCGCTGTCGTTGACATAGGCGTCGTAGACGTTCTGGCCCGACTGCATCTGAGTCTGCAGCTTCTCGACCACATCGCCCTCGCCGATCAGGTCGTGGGTGACGTTGATGCCGGTGATCGCGGTGAAGGCCGGGGCGAGGACCTGGCTTTCGTATTCATGCGTGGTGATCGTCTCGGAGACGACGGTGATGTCCATGCCCTGATAGGGCTGGGCCGCGTCCACGAACCACTGCATCTCGGCTTCCTGCTCCTCGCGGGTCAGGACCGAAAGGCCGTTGATCTCGTTGTCGAGGAACTCCATCGCGGCTTCCATGTCCGCGAAGGCCGGACCGGTCAGCAGCCCGAGGGCCACCCCCAGCGCGGTCGAAGATCGTATGAGCTTGTTCATCCCTTACCTCCCATTGGTCTTTGGATGTTTTTCGTTGGGTATCCGCCGCCCCGCGAAGGGCGCGCGAATGGTGTGGCGCCTACACGTAGCGGAAGACCGCGGCGGCGTAGACGAGGCAGACGGCGAGGGCCCAGTATTGCGGGCCCAGTCCCAGCCCCAGCCAGATCAGGTTGATGAAGGCCGAGCCGAGAAGCGTGATGAAGAGACGGTCGCCGCGCGTCGTCTCGATGCGCAGCACGCCGATGCGCGGCGTCTCGGGGAAGCGGATCGCCAGCACGGTGAAGGTCACCAGCAGCGCCGCGATCACCCCGAAGAAGGCCGCCGTGGGCCAGGTCCAGGCCATCCAGTCAAGCATGGGGCATCTCCGCGAAGGATTGGAAACGGGCCGCGCGCATCACACCCGCCCCAGGGCGAAGCCCTTCGCGATGTAGTTGCGCACGAAATAGATGACGAGCGCGCCCGGCACGATGGTCAGCACGCCCGCCGCGGCCAGCACGCCCCAGTCGATGCCGCTGGCCCCTTGGGTCCGGGTCATCGTGGCGGCGATGGGCTTGGCGTCGACCGTGGTCAGCGTCCGGCTGAGCAGCAGCTCGACCCAGGAGAACATGAAGCAGAAGAAGGCCGCGACGCCGATGCCGCTGGCGATGAGCGGGGTGAAGATCTTGGTGAAGAAGGCGCCGAAGCTGTAGCCGTCGATATAGGCGGTCTCGTCGATCTCCTTCGGGACGCCGCGCATGAAGCCCTCGAGGATCCAGACCGCCAGCGGCACGTTGAACAGGCAATGCGCCAGCGCGACTGCGATATGCGTGTCGAACAGCCCGACCGAAGAATAGAGCTGGAAGAAGGGCAGCGCGAAGACCGCGGGCGGCGCCATGCGGTTGGTCAGCAGCCAGAAGAACAGGTGCTTGTCGCCCATGAAGCTGTAGCGCGAGAAGGCATAGGCCGCCGGGAGCGCCACGGCGAGCGAGATCACCGTGTTCATCACCACGTAGATCAGCGAGTTGACGTAGCCCATGTACCAGGCCGGATCGGTGAGGATCGTGCCGTAATTCTCGAAGGTCAGGTTGCGCGGCCAGAGCGAGAAGGCCCCGAGGATCTCGGAATTGGTCTTCAGGCTCATGTTGAGCAGCCAGTAGATCGGCACCAGCAGGAACAGCAGGTAGAGCGTCATCACCACCGCGCTGCCCGAGGGGCGGAAGCGGTTGCGCGTGGCCACGTTGGGCCGCGCGGCGGTGACGTCGCCGGGGATCGTGGCGGCGCCGGGGGCGGAGGCGGTGCTGTCGGTCATCGCTTGGCATCCCTCGCGTCGAGATTGGTCATCACGGTGTAGAACACCCAGGAAATCAGCAGGATGACGAGGAAGTACATCAGGCTGAACGCCGCCGCGGGTCCGAGGTCGAACTGCCCCAGCGCCATCTTCACGAGGTCGATGGACAGGAAGGTCGTGGCGTTGCCCGGACCGCCGCCGGTGACGACGAAGGGCTCGGTGTAGATCATGAAGCTGTCCATGAAGCGCAGCAGGATCGCGATCATCAGCACGCCCGCCATCTTCGGCAGCTCGATATAGCGGAACACGGCCCAGCGGCTCGCCTGGTCGATCTTGGCGGCCTGGTAATAGGCGTCGGGGATCGAGCGCAGGCCCGCGAAGGCCAGGAGCGCCACCAACGAGGTCCAGTGCCAGACATCCATCACGATGACCGTCACCCAGGCGTCCACGGTGTCCTGCGTGTAGTTGTAATCGATCCCGAGATTGTCGAGCACGTAGCCCAGCAGGCCGATATCGACGCGGCCGAAGATCTGCCAGATCGTGCCGACCACGTTCCACGGGATCAGCAGCGGCAGCGACATCGCCACCAGGCAGAAGGACGACCAGAAGCCGGATTTCGGCATGTTGAGCGCGACGAAGATGCCCAGCGGCACCTCGATGGCGAGGATGATGGCCGAGAAGGTCAGCTGCCGGCCGAGCGCGTTCCACATGCGCTCGCTCTCCAGCATCTCCTCGAACCAGCTCAGTCCGGCCCAGAAGAACTGGTTGTTCCCGAAGGTGTCCTGGACCGAGTAGTTGACCACCGTCATCAGCGGGATCACGGCCGAGAAGGCCACCAGCACGAGGACGGGCAGGACCAGGAACCAGGCCTTCTGATTGACTGTCTTGTTCATCACGCGGCCTTCCCTGCCGTGGCGCCGGACGGCGCGACGCGCCAGTCATCGGCATAGACGTTGATGCCCTCGGGCGCGAAGCCGATGCGGTCGATATCCGCGGGGATGGCATCGCCTTCGCCCGCGATGGCGCTGATCTCGGTGCCCATCACGTCGAGGCGGACGATCTTGTGGCGGCCCACATCCTCGACGCGGGTGACGCGCGCGGGCAGGCCGTCGCCGCCCGATTGCAGGCGGATAAATTCGGGGCGCACGCCGATCTGCGTCCGGCCTGGCGCCTCGTAATGCCCGCCCAGATCGATCACCGCCTCGCCCACGCGCCCAACGCGCCCGTCGAGCGTCGCGTCGAACAGGTTCATGCCCGGCGATCCGATGAAATAGCCCACGAAGGTATGGGCCGGCCGCTCGAACAGTTCCTGCGGCGTGCCGATCTGCACGACGCGGCCGTCATACATCACGACCACCTTGTCGGCGAAGGTCAGCGCCTCGGTCTGGTCGTGGGTGACGTAGATCATCGTGTGCCCGAAATCGTGGTGCAGCTTCTTGAGCTGGGTGCGCAGCTCCCACTTCATATGCGGGTCGATCACGGTCAGCGGCTCGTCGAAGAGCAGCGCGTTCACGTCCTCGCGGACCATGCCGCGCCCCAGCGAGATCTTCTGCTTTGCATCCGCAGTCAGCCCGCGCGCCTTGCGGTCGAGCTCGGCCTCCATGTCGATCATGGCGCCGACCTTCTGGACCCGCCGGGCGATCTCGGCGGCGTCGTGGCCCCGGTTCTTAAGCGGAAAGGCCAGGTTCTCGCGCACCGTCATCGTGTCGTAGACGACCGGGAACTGGAAGACCTGCGCGATGTTGCGCTCCGCCGTGGGGGCGTCGGTGATGTCGTGGCCGTCGAAGAGCACGCGGCCGTGGCTCGGGCGCAGAAGCCCCGAGATGATGTTGAGCAGGGTCGACTTCCCGCAGCCCGACGCGCCGAGCAGGGCATAGGCCTCGCCGTCGGTCCAGTCGTGGTTGAGCTCCTTGAGCGCGTAGTCGTCCGGGCCCGTGGGGTTCGGCAGGTAGCTATGCGCCAGGTTGTCTAGGGTGATCTTGGCCATCACGCGGCCTCCGCATAGGGGGCGCCGGCGACCAGCGCGCCGCCTTTGTCGAACAGGTAGACGCGGGACGGATCGAGATAGACGTCCAGCGCCTGGCCCGGCTGCAGATCGCGGATGCCGTGGACCAGACCGACCCAGCGTTCGCCGTGATGGTCGAGATGGACGAAGGTCTCGGAGCCGGTGATCTCGGTCACGCTGAGCGTGGTGTCGAAGCGGATCGCGCCCTCGGCGGGTTCGAGCGAGAGGTGATTGGGCCGGAAGCCCGCCATGTATTCGCCGTCGCCCAGGCCCGCGCCCAGCGCCGCGCCGGGCAGCGTGTCGCCCTTGCCGTAGCGGATCGTGTCGCCCTGCTTGGTCAGCGGCAGGAAGTTCATCGGCGGGTCCGAGAAGACGCGCGCCGTGGTGGCGTCGGCGGGCTGGCGGTAGACCTGCGCGGTGGGGCCGAACTGCGTCACCCGGCCTTCCCAGAGCGTCGCGCAATTGCCGCCCAGAAGCAGCGCCTCCTCCGGCTCGGTGGTGGCGTAGACGAAGATCGCGCCCGACTCCTCGAAGATGCGCGGGATCTCGGCGCGCAGCTCCTCGCGCAGCTTGTAGTCGAGATTGGCCAGCGGCTCGTCCAGCAGCACGAGGCCTGCGTTCTTCACCAGCGCCCGGGCCAGCGCGCAGCGTTGCTGCTGGCCGCCCGACAGCTCCAGCGGCTTGCGATCGAGCATGGGCGAGAGCTTCATCATCTCGGCCGTCTCGTTGACGCGGCGGTCGATTTCGGCGCGGTCCACGCCCATCAGCTTCATCGGCGAGGCGATGTTCTCGCGGACGGTCATCGACGGGTAGTTGATGAATTGCTGGTAGACCATCGCCACCTTGCGGTCCTGCACCCGCATACCGGTGACGTCCGCGCCCTGCCACAGGATCCGCCCGCGCGTCGGCTGGTCCAGCCCCGCCATCAGACGCATCAACGTGGTCTTGCCCGACAGCGTCGGCCCGAGCAGCACGTTCATCGTGCCGTTCTCCAGCGTCAGCGTGGTCTCGTGGATATGCGTCTGGCCGCCGACCTCGTGGGTCACGCCCTCCAGCGTCAGGCTCATGCCGTGTTCCCCATCATTCCGCCGCCAGCGTCGCGGCGCGACGCTCGGTCATGTACTTGTCCAAAGCCGCCACCTGCCCGTCCTCCAGCCGCAGCCCCAGCTTGGAGCGGCGCCAGATCACGTCCTCGGCCCGGCGGGCGTATTCGCGGTCCATCAGCCAGTCGACCTCGGCCGCGGTCAAGCTTGCCCCGAAGTCGTGGCCCATGTCTGCAGCCGTCTTCGCGTCGCCGGTGATGTCCTTCGCCTCCGTCCCGTAGGCGCGCACCAGCCGCAGCGCCCAGCGCTCGGACAGGAAGGGATGCGCCGCGCGGAGCCGTTCGACCAGCCGCGGCACGCCGTCGACCGGGAAGTCCCCGCCCGGCAGCGGCTTGCCCTCGGTCCAGCCGCCCGGCAGCCCGTCAAACACCTCGCCCAGCTTGTCGAGCGCATGCTCGGCGAGCCGGCGGTAGGTTGTGATCTTGCCGCCGAAGACGTTGAGCACGGGAGCACCCGCGCTGCGGTCGATCTTGAGCACGTAGTCGCGCGTCGCCGCCGTGGCCGAGCTGGCGCCGTCGTCATAGAGCGGGCGCACCCCGGAATAGGACCAGACGACGTCCTCGGGACCGATCGGCTCCATGAGATACTGGTTCACGAAATCGATCATGTAATCCCGTTCCTCGGGCGTGCAGACCGGCTTCGTCGACGGGTCTTCGTGCTCCTGGTCGGTGGTGCCGATCAGGGTGAAATCCGTCTCGTAGGGGATGGCGAACATGATCCGCCCGTCCATGCCCTGGAAGAAATAGCACTTGTCATGATCGAAGAGGCGGCGGGTGACGATGTGGCTGCCGCGGACCAGGCGGACGCCCTCGCGGCTGTTCGAGCGCACCGTGTTGCGCAGGATGTCGCCCACCCAGGGGCCGCCGGCATTGACCAAGGCGCGGGCGCGGACCGTCTCGGTGCGGCCGTCCTCATGCCCCAGCCGCGCGTCCCAGATGCCGTCCTTCTGCTCGGCGCTCAGCACCTTGGTGCGGGTCAGCACGCGGGCGCCGCGCGCCTCGGCGTCGCGGGCGTTCAGCGCAACGAGGCGCGAATCCTCGACCCAGCAGTCGGAATATTCGAAGGCGGTGTCGAACTTGTCCTGGAGCGGCGCGCCCTCGGGCGTGCCGTGCAGGCTGATCGTGGTGGTGCCGGGCAGGATCTTCCGGCCGCCCAGGTGGTCGTACATGAAGAGGCCCGTCCGCAGAAGCCAGCCCGGGCGGCGGCCCTTCATCCAGGGCATGAAGGTGTTGAGAAGCTTCGAGGTCGGCGTCTCGCTCTCGAAGCGCATGTCGCGGTGATAGGGCAGCACGAAGCGCATCGGCCAGGAAATGTGCGGCATCGCGCGCAGCAGCGCCTCGCGCTCGATCAGGCTCTCGCGGACCAGCCGGAACTCGAAATACTCGAGATAGCGCAGCCCGCCATGGAAAAGCTTGGTCGAGGCCGAGGAGGTGGCGGAGGCGAGGTCGTTCATCTCGGCCAGGGTGACCGACAGGCCGCGGCCCGCGGCGTCGCGCGCGATGCCGCATCCGTTGATGCCGCCGCCGATCACCAGAAGGTCGCGAATGTCCCCACCATCGTCCAAGCCGGATCCTCCCAAATCCTCGTTTGACGCGGCCTGTCTTTCGCACAATTGCGCGTTTCCGGCAAGATGATTTTCGCTTTTGTTCGTTTTGCCGAGTCGTGGTACATGCCGACGGAGGGCGCGCCCGCATCCGCGGTCGTGCCCCGCAGGGAGGGAGCCGCAGAATGTCGCAGACCATCCGCCATCCCGAGATCCTCGAGATCGCGCGCCGGGACGGCAAGGTGACGGTCGAATGGCTGGCCGAGCATTTCGGCGTCACGCTGCAGACCATCCGCCGCGACCTGTCGGACCTGGCCGAGGCCGGGCGGCTGGAGCGGGTGCATGGCGGCGCGGTGCTGCCCTCGGGCACCGTCAACATCGCCTACGAGGAGCGCCGCCGCCTCGCCGCGGCCAGCAAGCAGGCCATCGCGCGCGCCTGCGCAGCCCAGATCCCCGAGGATTGCTCGATCTTCCTCAACATCGGCACGTCGACCGAGGCCGTGGCGGCCGAGCTGATCCACCACCGCAACCTTCTGGTCGTGACGAACAACATGAACGTCGCGAACATCCTGTCGAACAAGGCCGATTGCGACGTCATCGTCACCGGCGGGCGGATGCGCCATTCCGATGGCGGGCTGGTGGGCGACCTGACCAGCGCGGCGATCCGCGAGTTCAAGTTCGATATCGGCGTGATCGGCTGTTCGGCGCTGGATGCCGATGGCGACATCCTCGACTTCGACGTGCAGGAGGTGGGCGTCAGCCGCACGATCCTGAACCGCTCCCGGCGCAGCCTGCTGGTGGCCGACCACACCAAGTTCAACCGCAGCGCGCCGGCGCGGATCGGCTCGCTCGCGGATCTCGACATGTTTCTGACGGATGCGCCGCTCCCCGGCGACCTGGCGCGGCGCTGCGCCGACTGGGGCACCGAAGTCGAACTCGCGCCGCCCCCCGATCCGGACGCCACCGGCTGAAACGCCGGCGCGCCGCCCCGGCGGAGGCGACGCGCGGCCGGTCGTCTTTTGCCCGGGCGGGGCTCAGGCGATTTCGGTCTCGACCTCGATATTGCCCTGCGTGGCGTTCGAATACGGGCAGATATGGTGCCCGCGGTCGGCGATGGTCTGCGCGAGGGTGCGGTCCAGGCCGGGCATGCGCACGATCAGCTTCACCTTCAGCCCAAACCCGCCGTCGTCGCGCGGCCCAATGCCGACATGGGCATCGACCGTCGCATCCTCCGGCACGCTGCCCAGCTTCTCGCTCGCGGCGGCGAAGCGCATCGCGCCGAGGTAGCAGGCGGCGTAGCCCAGCGCGAAGAGTTCCTCGGGATTGTGCCCCGCGCCCGAGCCGCCCAGCTCCTTCGGGCTGGTCATGGTCACGGTCAGCATGCCGGATTTCAGGGCGGCGGCGCCGTTGCGCCCACCGCCGGTCGCGCGGGCTTCGGTCCAGTATTTCGTGTCGACGGCCATCGGTCATTCCTTGTTGTGCGATTCAATCGTGCGCAATTGATATGTGCTGGTGCGGGCGATGTCAATCGCTTGCCATTGGATCGCGCGCGATATAAAGCCGTGGCATGAGCCTCCCGCCCGAAGACATGATCTGTTTCGCGCTTTATTCCGCGAGCCAAGCCATGCAGCAGGCCTACCGCCCGCTGCTGGACATGATGGGGCTGACCTATCCGCAATACCTGGTGATGAGCGCGCTCTGGACCGGGCCGGAGACGCCGACGGTCGGCGCGCTCGGACGGCAGCTTGGGCTCGACTCCAGCACGCTGACGCCGCTTCTGAAGCGGCTCGAAGCCGGCGGCCTCGTGACCCGGCGCCGCGATCCGAAGGACGAGCGGCTGGTCCGGATCGCGATGACCGATGCCGGGCGCGCCCTGCAGGCCAGCGCCGCCGACATCCCGCGCTGCATCGCCGAGAAGACGGGCCTGACCTCCGAGGAGATCGCCCGCCTTCACGGCGAGCTTCAAGCGCTGGCCGCGCGCTTGCGCGCGCCCGACTGACCACACCACCGGCACCGCTTCGCGCCCGACCCGGCCCGTGCTAGGGTGATCATGGGGAAACGCCATGCCGCCTGTTCTATACGCCACTGTCGTCGCCATCTTCGCCCTCGGAGCCGGGGCCGCCACGGTTTCGTCCCTGAAGGACGACATCGCCGATCTGGCCGTGCCCGACGCGCCCTGGCAGCCGGGCGGACTGGACGGGCGGGTCTTCGCCACGTCGGACGTGATCCATGAGACCGACACCGTGATGGAGGATGAGCTGCATTTCCGGAACGGGCGGTTCCAGTCCGCGCGCTGCCAGGAATATTGCGACTTCGGCTGGTCCGAATACCGGACCTGGCAGCAGGACGACGTGATCCATTTCACCGCGACCACGCGCTGTCCCGACGCGCCGCATACCGTGGTGTGGCTGGGCACCGTCACCGGCGACGCCATCGCCTTCAAGGGCACCTGGACCACCCGGCGCTGGTACTGGACGCGGCAGCTCAACGCGACGGGGGCGGGACGCGAGGCATCGGTGCCCGTCGCGGCGGGGTGAGCGCGCCCAGCCCGACCGCCCCAGGCCCGGGTCCGATCGGCATACTGCTGCGCCTCGCCGCGCTGCTGGCCGTCATCGTCGCGGCGACCTGGGCCTCGCATCTGCTCCGCGAGGCGCTGGATCTGCAGATCACGCCCGAGACCGAGCAGCAGGTGCACCGGATGATCATGCTCGGAACGCTGGCCTATATCCTGCTTCTGGCGATCCCATTCGTGCCGGGCGCCGAGATCGGCATCGCGATGATCACAGCCTTCGGGGCGGCGATCGCGCCGCTCGTCTGGCTGGCGACGGTCCTGGCGCTGCTTCTGTCCTTCGGCATCGGGTACATGCTGCCCGTCACCATGCTGGCCCGGCTGTTTCGCGTGCTGCACCTGCGCCGTGCGGCCGCGATCGTCGAGCGGGCCGCGCCGCTGTCGCGCCCCGCGCGGCTCGAGATGCTGCTGGCCGACATGCCGCCCCGCTTCGTGGCGCTGGCGCTCCGGCACCGCTACGTCGCGCTGGCGCTGGCGGTGAACACGCCGGGCAACGCGCTGATCGGCGGCGGCGGCGGCATCGCGCTGATGGCCGGGTTGAGCGGGCTGTTCGCGCCGCTGCCCACCGCAATCGCCATCGCGCTGGCGGTTTCTCCGGTGCCGCTGGCCGTGATGCTTCTGGGCGTCTGACGCGGCGTGCGCGGCCCCGGCCGTGGCATCGCGTCGCAGCCCGCGTCGCATCACTTCGCGCGCGCGTTGGACGGTCATGACAGACAGACCGACACACCCCCGCCCCACCCGCTTCGACCGACCCAGCGAGTCGCTCGCCACGATCGACCGGGCCACGAACCCCAAAATCGTCGCGCTGGAAGAGAACGGCGTGGCGCGCGGCCGCGACCGCTCGCAGCATCGCCGCTACGTCTGGTTGTTCGAGGATCTGATGAACTGATCGCGATGCGACCGGCCTTCGCCTCCACGGGATCGTCGCAGAGATGACCGACCGTCCGTCTTCCGCCGGGCGCGCGCTGCGCGTGCCCTCGGGCCGTTTCGCGCGGCTCGCGCATGTCGGCTCGATGGCCGGGGGCATCGCGGGCAACATGGCGTTCGGCGCGGCCGGCGCGCTCGGCCGCGGGGCGCGGCCGGACATGCGCAGCTTGCTGCTCACCCCGGGCAACATGCGTCGCATGGCCGACGGTCTGGCCCGCATGCGCGGCGCGGCGATGAAGGTGGGGCAGCTCATTTCGATGGATGCGGGCGAGATCCTGCCCCCGGAGCTCGCGCAGATCATGGCCCGGCTGCGCGATGACGCGCATGTCATGCCGCCACGGCAGCTCAAGCAGGTGCTGATCGCCAATTGGGGTCCCGACTGGCTGCGCGCCTTCGAGCGGTTCGACGTCCAGCCGATTGCCGCCGCCTCGATCGGGCAGGTGCATCGTGCCCGCCTGCGCGACGGGCGCGACGTGGCGGTGAAGGTGCAATATCCCGGCGTCGCGCGCAGCATCGACAGCGACGTCGCCAATGTCGGCGCACTGGTCCGGATGTCGGGCCTGCTGCCCAAGGGCTTCGACCTCGCCCCCTATCTCGACGAGGCGAGGCTCCAGCTCCACGAGGAGACGGATTACGCGTCCGAGGGGCGCCACCTGTCGCGCTTCGGCGCGCGGCTGGCCGACATGGACCGCTTCACCGTGCCGGACTTCCACCCCGATTGGTCGACGCGCGACGTGCTGACCATGTCCTTCGTCGCGGGCCATCCGATCGAGGCGGCGGCCGATCTGGAGCCGGGCGAGCGCAACGCCATCGCCCGCGACCTGATCGACCTGTTCCTGCGCGAGCTTTTCGACTGGGGCGAGATGCAGAGCGATCCGAACTTCGCCAATTACCGCTACGACCCCGGGACGCGGCGCATCGCGCTTCTGGATTTCGGCGCGACCCGTAAGGTCCATCCGGATGTCGTCTCCGGATATCGCCGGTTCCTTTCGGCGGGCCTCGCGGGCGACGCGGCGGCGCTGGAAGAGGCTGCGACCGGGTTGGGGTTCCTCGACCAAGCGGGCGACCCGGACCACCGCGCGCGCATCCTCGCCATGATCGAGACGGTCTTCGCGGCGCTGCGCGCGACGGAAGAGTACGACTTCACCGGGACCGACCTGACGCGCGAGATGCAGGCCCAGGGGATCGCCCTGGCCGAGGCCGGCTATGTCCCGCCACCCTTGCCGATGGATATCCTCTACGTGCAGCGGAAGGTTGGCGGGCTGTTCCTGTTGGCCAGCCGTCTGGGCGCGCGCCTGCCCGTTCGCGCGACGCTGGAGGCGGTTTTGGCCGCGCCGCCCTGCGACCCGTTGCCCGCCGCCGTGGACCCGGGCTGAGCGACGCTATCTTGGCCAGCATGTCCGACCAGACCTCCCCCATGCGCCGGCTGATCCGGCTGGTGACCGGCGCGCTCTTCCCCCCGCCGGGCGCGCGCCGCATCCTGCTCGCCTATCTCTACGGCGCGATCTGCCACGCGATCTTCGCGCTGGCCGTGATCGCCATGATCGTCGCGATGTTCTTCGGCATGTCCGAAAGCTCCGGGCGGGTCCCATACCCTTGGGCGATCCTGGCGAATGCCGCGCTGATCCTGCAATTCCCCATCGTCCATTCGCTTCTGCTGACGAAACGGGGCGGCAAGGTGCTGACGGCGCTGGCGCCCGCGCGCCATGCGGGCACGCTGGCCACGACCAGCTTCGCCATCGTCGCCGCGATCCAGCTTCTGGCGTTGTTCGCGCTCTGGACGCCCAGCGGCATCGTCTGGTGGCGCGCCGAGGGCTGGGCCTTCTGGGCGATCTGCGCCGCCTATGCGGGATCCTGGCTTCTGCTGATGCGCTCGAACTACGCCGCGGGGGTCGAGGTGCAGTCGGGCGCGCTGGGCTGGATGTCGCTGGCCGCCGACCGCAAGCCCGAATTCCCCGCGATGCCCGACACCGGCCCCTTCCGGGTGATCCGGCAACCGATCTACGTGGCTTTCGCACTGACGACCTGGACCGTCCCGGTCTGGACGCCCGATCAACTGGCCCTCGCCGTCACGCTGACCGCCTATTGCCTGCTGGCCCCGCGTCTGAAGGAGAAGCGCTACGCCCGCCGCTACGGCGACCGGTTCCGCGCCTATCAGCAGCGGGTGCCCTACGCGATTCCCGACCTGACCCGACCGCCCCTGCCGAAGGAGGGCCTCGATGGCTGACGCCAAGCGAAACGACCTCGACATCTATGACGACGTGGCCGCGCAGTGGTGGTCCGACGACATTCGATGGGTGCGGACGCTGAAGAACCTCGTCCCGGGCCGCCTGAAATGGTTCGACCGCCAGATCGAATGGCCGGGCAAGGACGTCCTCGACCTGGGCTGCGCCGGCGGCTTCATGGCCGAGGCGCTGGCCGAGAAGGGCGCGCGGGTCACCGGCATCGACCCGGCCGCCAAGGCGATCGAGGCCGCGCGCGCCCACGCCGCCGAGCAGGGCCACGACATCCGCTACGACACCGGCGTGGGCGAAGAGCTGCCCTATGACGACGCGGCCTTCGACGCGGTCGTCTGCGTCGACGTGCTGGAGCATGTGCAGGATCTCGACCGCGTTCTGGCCGAGGTCGCCCGCGTGCTGCGCCCCGGCGGGCTGTTCCTGTTCGACACGATCAACCGCAACCCGATCTCGCGGCTGGCCGCGATCACGATGGCGGAGGACGTTCTGCGCATTCTGCCCAAGGGGACGCATGACCCCGAGATGTTCATCAAGCCCGCCGAGCTGAATGCGGCGCTGCAGGGCGCGGGGCTGGTCCCCGGGCCGACCACGGGCTTGGGCCCGCGGGGCGTGAACCGGCGGGGCGACATGGTGTTCGGGCCGCTGCCGATGAAGGCGGTGATCTACATGGGTCTCGCCCGCAAGCGTCGGGTCGCGTGATGGCCGAGATCGCGCTTCTGGGCACGGCGCTCCTGTTCGGCGGGATGGTGCTCTACGCTTTCGGCTTCGCGGCCTTCATCTTCAGCGCGCTGCCGGCCGACGCCGCGGGGCCGGTGATCCGCCGGGCCTTCCCGCATTTCTACCTTTTCGTTCTGGCCGCCGCGGTGCTGGCGGGCGTCTTCGCCACGCCGGTCGATCGGCCCTCGGCGCTCGTCCTCGCGGCGGTCGCCGCCTCGACTGTGCTGGCGCGTCAGGTGCTGATGCCCGCCGTCAACGCCGCGACGGATGCCGGCAACGCTCGGCGCTTCAAGGCGCTGCACGGCCTGTCCGTCCTGCTGACCCTGGCCCATATCGGCGCCGCGGGCGTCGTGATCCTGCGGCTCGCCGGCGCCTGACTGCGCCCGGCCGCCCGCCGCGGCGACATGGCCCGCGTCCGGGACGTGACCGATCGGAACCAAATCGACCAAAAATGCGGACCCCGCACGCCCACCGCGCGGCGCGCCGGGCTGGCCTAGTCCGAAGCGGGCGGGCTAGGGTCGGCGGCGCGCGGTATTCGTCCGGGAGGGGATATGCGGTTCTTCGTCTTGATCGCGGTGGTAGTCCTGACCGCCCTGTCGCTTCTCGGCCTGATCTGGAGCGGCTGGTTCCTGCTCGCCGTTGCGGCCTTCGGCAGCCTCGCGGCGCTGGGCCTCTACGACGTGCTGCAGACCCGGCACTCGATCCTTCGCAACTACCCGGTGATCGGGCATATGCGCTTTCTCTTCGAGGGCATCCGCCCCGAGATCCGCCAATACCTGATCGAGAGCGATCAGGACGAGGAGCCGTTCTCGCGCGACGAGCGCTCCATGGTCTATCAGCGCGCCAAGGGGGTGGAGGACAAGCGCCCCTTCGGCACGCGGAAGCGCGTCTACGATGCCGGCTACGAATGGATCACCCATTCCGCCGCGCCCAAGCATATCGAGGACAGCGACCTGCGCGTCCGGATCGGCGGGCCCGATTGCACCCGGCCCTACGACGCCTCGATCTACAATATCTCGGCCATGTCCTTCGGGGCGCTTTCGGGCAACGCGATCCTCGCGCTCAACACCGGCGCGCGGATGGGCGGCTTCGCGCATGACACGGGCGAGGGCAGCATCAGCCGCTACCACCGCCAGGGCGGCGGCGATCTGATCTACGAGATCGGGTCGGGCTATTTCGGCTGCCGTACCCCCGAGGGCCGCTTCGATGTCGAGAAGTTCCGCGACCAGGCCGCCGACCCGCAGGTGAAGCTGGTCGAGCTCAAGCTGAGCCAGGGCGCGAAGCCCGGCCATGGCGGCGTGCTGCCCGCCTCCAAGATCTCGCCCGAGATCGCCGAGGCGCGCGGCGTGCCGATGGGCGAGGATTGCGTCTCGCCGCCCTCGCATCCCGAATTCTCCACCCCGCTCGAGCTGGTGCGCTTCATCGGGGTGCTGCGCCAGAATGCGGGCGGCAAGCCCGTCGGGTTCAAGCTGTGCATCGGCCACCGGCGGGAGTTCATGTGCATCGTCAAGGCGATGCTGGAGACAGATATCGTCCCCGATTTCATCGTCATCGACGGCAAGGAGGGCGGGACCGGCGCCGCCCCGCTGGAATTCTCCGACCATATCGGGATGCCGTTGGTCGAGGGGCTGACCTTCGCACATAACACGCTGCGCGGCGCGGGCCTGCGCGACCGGCTGAAGCTGGGCGCGTCGGGCAAGCTGGTCACGTCCTTCGATATCGCCAAGGCGCTGGCGCTGGGCGCCGATTGGGCCAATTCGGCGCGCGGCTTCATGTTCGCGGTGGGCTGCATCCAGGCCCAGGCCTGCCACACGAACCGCTGCCCCGTCGGCGTCGCGACCCAGGATCCGCTGCGCCAGCGCGCCCTCGATCCGGCCGAGAAATCCGAGCGGGTGCATCGCTTCCATCGCAACACGGTGAAGGCGCTGGCCGACATGACGGGCGCCGCCGGGCTGGACCATCCGGGCAAGTTCCGGCCCCATCACCTCCTGATGCGCGAGGGTGACCGGGGCATGGTGACCGGCGAGGAGGTCTATCCCTACCTGCCCGAGGGTTTCCTGCTGCGCGAGGAGCCCGACGCTTTCGGCTACCTCATGCGCTGGAAACGCGCGCGGCCCGAGAGCTTCGAGCCCTTCGACGTGGAGTGAGGCGGGCCGTCCCGAACCGCCGCGCCGCGGTCAGTCCGTATAGCCCAGCGCGTCCATCAGCGGGCCGGCCTTGCGCCGGAACAGCGCGACTTCCGCATCGCTTAGCGCCGTCTTCCACTTGCCGCGATTGTCGTAGATCGGCTTCGCGGTCTGCTTGGCGCGCACGCCCATCGTCTTGCGCTCGGTGATCCAGGCATATCCGCTGCCGGAGCCGTGGATCATGTCGTCGTGATATTCGACCCCCAGCGCCTCGCAGATCCGCCGCAGCTCCGCCTCGGGGGCGCCGACGATGTCCTCGTACCGCGTGACGAGGACGTCCGCCGCCCCCCGTTCGCGCAGGATCGCCTCGTTGTCGACGCACCAGCGGCGGATCGCGAATTCGGTCGTGAGACCCCGCGCCTTGAAGGACGCGACCACGTCGCGGCCATCCCGGACTACGGCTACGAAGCGGGCCTTCGGGATGATGCGGCGGATCCGGTTCAGGCAATGGACATGCTTCGGCGTCTTCTCGATAAAGCCGCGGCATCCGGTCTGCTGGGTGATGGCCAGCCAGGCCTGCGCCACCTCGCGGCCCGTGCCGAGGCCCTTCTCGGGGAAGAAGGCGCCGCTTTCGTAGCCCATGAGCATCAGCTCTTCGGCCCGCCCGAGCGCGGCGGCCAGGAGCGACGTGCCGCTATTGCCGCAGCCGACGACGAAGATCGGCAAAACGTCGCCCGTCTCGAGCGGCGGAGTGAACAGGACCTGCGGCCACGCATAAGCGCGTCGGATCGCGCGCTTAAGCCGGTCGCCGGCCGAGCGGGGGCCGTGGATGTCGAACCGGCTGTCGATCGGACCCAGGTGCATCATCGCCACCCCTCCGTCATGCCTTGCGCCCCGCGCGGACTGGGACGCGCGCAAGCTGGTTCACGGGCGGGCCCGCTTCCGCTAGCGTCGCCGGCGGGGGCTGGTTCCGCGACCGAGGGGGCGCAATGCGCATCGTGTTCTTCCAATCCGGGCTCGGCGCCGGCGGCGCCGAGAAGAACATCGCGGCCATCGCGACCCACCGGGCGGCGCTGGGCGACGATGTGCATATCGTGTCGATGACCGCGCCCCGGGGCGGCGCCTATTTCGACGTGCCGGACACCGTCACGACGCATGTCATGCCGGCCCGGGGTCGCGTGCCCCTGCAGCTGCGCCGCCTGCGCTACGTGCGCCGGATGATGCGGACGCTCGCACCCGACCTCGTGATCTCGTTCCTGACCAAGATCAACGTCCTGACCCTTCTCGCCATGCCGGAGCGGCGCTTCCCGATCATCGCGTCCGAGCGCAACAACCCCCGCGCGCAGCGCAACAACCGCCTGTGGAAGCATCTCAATCTCTTCGCGCTGGGCCGTGCCGATCGCATCGTCATGCTGACCGAGGCGGCCCTGGCGGAGCTGCCGCGCACGCTGCGCGACCGGGCCGAGGTGATCTATGTCCCCTGTCCGCCCGCCGCGGGGGCTCGCTACGCGAATACGGGCGGCAAGCGCGTCGTGGCCGTCGGCCGGCTCGACGGCCAGAAGGGGTTCGATCTTCTGATCGCGGCCTTCGCCGCCGTGCATCGCGACCACCCGGATGCCAGTCTCACGATCTTCGGCGAGGGGCAGGAGCGGGCCCGGCTGGAGCGCATGGTCGCGGAGGCGGGGCTGGGCGCGGCGGTGACCCTGCCCGGCGTGACCGCGGCGCGCGGCGCCTGGATCGGCGAAGGCGATATCTTCGTCTTCTCCTCGCGGCACGAGGGTTTCGGCAACGCGCTGGCCGAGGCCACGGCGGCGGGGATGCCCTCGATCTCCTTCGATTGCGAATTCGGCCCGGCCGAAATCATCACCCATGGCGAGACCGGCCTGCTGGTCCCGCCGGAGGACACGGATGCCCTGGCGCGGGCGATCTCCGGCCTGCTCGCCGACCCCGCGCAGCAGGCGCGGCTCTCGGCGGCCGCGCGCGAGCGCAACGCCAAGCGCTTCGACCCCGAGACGATCCTCGGCCAATGGGACGCGGTCATCGCGTCCACGACCCGGCGCCGGTGACGCGCTCCGTCCGGTCGAGGGCAGGCGACTCATCGCGATCATCCGCACACTCCGTTGCCATGCCGCTTCCCCGCGCCTTCGTCGCGCGGCGTCACGGCCCTTTCCGCCCGCCGTCGCGGACGCACGCTTCGCTGTCGATGCCTTCGAGCGAAACGCGGCCGGCCCGGGACCCGGGCGTCGGAGGCGATGACGGTCGCGCGGCTCGCGCTGCGAATCCCAAGCTACGCCGGGCAGTTAGCGGCGAAAAGCCGGAACCGGGGGACTGTTTGTTTCCGGATCGGCGGCATTCCGGGTCGGAACGGGCGGATTTCGGCGCAGGCGCTCTACAGTCACGGGCGCAAAGCCGCGCCCGGCTCAGATCCGCCGCCCTTCCAGGATCCAGAGCGTGTGGGGCCAGGCCAGCGGCAGCGTCACGCCCTGGGTCATCAGGAACCGCCCCGAGAGGCGCAACGGCCCGTCGGAAAGCGCCGCGCGGCCGCGGCTGAGCCCCGCGGCATCCTGCGGGTTGCGCAAGGCGATCTTGTAGCGGGCCTCGGGCTCGAGCCCGGTCAGGCGCAGCGGGCGCGGCAGGGACTGGCGGCCGGTCGCGGCCTGCCCCGCGAAGACGGCGAAACGGTCGCCCTCCGGCGCGATCTGCAATTCGGCCACACGCGCAGGATCGTCGGCCTCCAGCCGGTGGATCGCGGCGCGCATCAGCCAGGCGCGCTGCGCCTTCCACCAGGTCGTGACCTCGGTCAGCACCGTCTCCTCCTCGGCGGAGAGCTCGCGCAGGTCCATCTCGAACCCGATGTGCCGCATCGCCGCGACCCCCGCGCGGAAGGCAATGGGCAGGACACGGCCCGAGGAATGGCAGTGGCGCGGGCCGACATGCGCGCCGGTCACCGCCCCGGGCAGGAACAGCGCCGCATCGTGCTGGATCCGCAGCCGTTCCAAGGCGTCGTTGCTGTCGGACAGCCAGACCCGGTGCGTGCGCGACAGGATGCCGAAATCGATCCGCCCGCCGCCCGAGGCGCAGCTCTCGATCTCTACCCCCGGATGCGCCGCGCGCAGCCGGTCGAGCAGGTCGTAGACGCCGCGCGCTTGCGCGGCATCGGGGAAGGGCAGGCCGCGATTGTGGTCCCATTTGAGGTAATCGATCGGATGCGCGCTCAGCAGCGCGTCGAGCCGGTCGAACAGGTGATCGCGCACCTCCGCGCGGCTCAGATCGAGCACCAGTTGCGAGCGGCCCAGCGGCTGCGCGGCGGGGCCCAGGATCCAGTCGGGATGCGCGCGGTAGAGGTCGCTGTCGGGGTTCACCATCTCGGGCTCGACCCAGAGGCCGAACCGCATGCCGAGGCCCGCGACCGTCTCGATGAGCGGCCCCAGCCCGTCGGGCCATTTGCGCCGGTCGACCGTCCAGTCGCCGAGCGACGAGGTGTCGTCGTCGCGCCGCCCGAACCAGCCGTCGTCGAGCACGAACCGCTCCGCCCCGATCCGGGCGGCGCGGGTCGCGATCTCGGACAGGGTGGCGAGGTCATGGTCGAAATAGACCGCCTCCCAGCAATTGTAATGCACCGGGCGCGGCCGGTCCGGATCGGGCCAGGGTACGAGGTGGTCGCGGGCATGGGCCTGGAAGCGCGTGGCGACGGAGTTGAGCCCCGCGGCCCCCTGCGCGGCGTAGAGCGTGGCCGTCTCGAACCGCGTGCCGGCCGCGCGCTCGGATCCGGCGGCATGGCCCCATTGCACCTGGCGGCGGCCGTCCACCATCTCTTCGGCGATCATCCGGTGCCCGCCGGACCAGCCGTAGTGGAACCCGTAGGCTGCGCCTCGCGTCTCCGTCGCGCCCTGCGCCAGCAGGAAAGCGCCGGGAAACTGCTCATGTCCCGACCGCCCGTTCAGCGCCTCGCGCAGGATCACGCCCTGCCGCCACGGGTCGCGGTCGGTCTGCATCTCGGACAGCCAGCGGCCCGAAAGCGTCAGGATCTCGGCCGTGCCCGGCGGTCCCGGCAGGACCGGCGCGGCGAGCCAGTGCAGGCGGATCGGCGCCTCGGAGTCGAGCCGCGCCGACAGCGCCAGAAGCCCCGAGGGCGTGGTCGCGATCGTCGCCGTGTAGCGCAGGCCCAGCGCCGCATCGCGCGCCACGGCCTCGAAGCGCGCGCCGTCGCAGCGGACCGTCTCGCAGCGCAGATGCGGCGCGAGCGGGATGCCGTCGGCGGCGGCCGTGACGAGGCCGGGCTGCCCCCCGAAGCCGGTGGACGGCAAGGGGCAGATCGACAGGGGCGCAAGCGCGTCGAGCATGCCGCCGGTGAGGTCCGAGATGGTGGCCGCGGCCAGTTGCGCGGCGTCCTCGCCCGGCGGCAGCGTCGGGCCCCAGTAAAGGACGGATGGCAAAGCCTCGCCGTCCGCGCCCAGGATCAGCGTCTGGTGATCGTCGTCGAGGCGCCAGGTCTGTTGCATGGGCGAGGTCTGTTGCATGGGGTCGTCCGCTCGTCGCTACGCGCCGACCGTCCTAGAGCCCGCCATCGCCGCGCGCTAGGCCGGACGGCCCGGGCGCCCTCGACACCGGGGCGGCGTCCTGGCCGGCCCGTCACTCGGCGGCGTCGCGGCGGGGGCCGCCGGTCAGCGCGGCCCAGGCGTCGTGTTGGCTGAGGAAGACCCGCCCGCCCAGACCCTCGATCAGGTGCGACCGCGCCAGGCGGTCCATCACCGGGCCCTTCACCTCCGACAGGTGCAGCCGGACGCCCATGTCGCGCAGCCGGGAGTTGATCTCCTCCAGCGTCTCCAGCGCCGAGAAATCGACCTCGTTGACGGCGGAGAACATCAGGATCACGTCCGTGATGCCCGAGCCCGCCGCGACGCGCGCCTGCACCAGGTCCTCGAGAAAGCGCGCATTCGCGAAATAGAGGCTCTCGTCGACGCGCAGCGTCAGGACGCGGGGATCGGTCTCGACCTCGTGGCGCAGGACGTTGCGGAAATGCTGCGTCCCCGGCACGCGGCCCACCTCGGCGACATGCGGGCGCGAGGTCTTCCAGAGGTGCAGCAGCACCGAGAGGATCACGCCCGAGGCGACGCCGGCCTCGACCCCGAGGCCCAGCGTCAGGAAGATGGTCGCGGCGACGGCGGCGAAATCGGCCCGCGCATAGGTCCAGGTGCGGCGCAGGATCGACAGGTCCACCAGGCTCAGAACCGCGACGACGATGGTCGCGGCGAGCGTGGCCGTGGGGAGGTAGTAGATGAGGGGCGTCAGGAAGAGAGCGGCCAGCGCCAGCCCCACCGCAGTATAGGCCCCCGCCGCGGGCGTTTCGGCGCCCGCGTCGAAATTGACCACCGAGCGCGAGAAGCCGCCGGTGACGGGAAAGCCCCCGGTGAAGGCCGCGCCCAGATTGGCGGCGCCGAGGCCGATCAGCTCCTGGTTCGGATCGATCCGCTGACGGCGCTTGGCCGCCAGCGTCTGCGCAACCGAGATCGACTCGACGAAGCCGATGATCGAGATCAGCGCCGCGGGTAGCGCCAGTTGCCGCAGCAGGTCGGGCGCGACGGAGGGCAGTGTGAAGGGCGGCAGGCCCTGCGGCACCGCGCCCACGATCACGACGCCCCGCGCGTCGAGCTCCAGCCCCCAGGCCGCCAGCGTCGTCGCGACCACGGCAAGGACCGGTCCGGCCTTCGCGACCATCTGCGCGGCGAGCGGCGGCAGGCCCAGCCGCGTCAGAAGCGGAGTCAGGCCCTTGCGGACCCAGAACAGGAAACCCGCCGCCGCCCCGCCGAGAACCAGCGTGATCCAGTTCGTGCCGCCCAGATGCGCGAGCAACGAGCCGGTGATCTCGACCAGCGTGTGGCCATGCGCCTCGATCCCCAGAAGGTGCCGAAGCTGGCTCGCCGCGATCAGGATGCCGGAGGCGGTGATGAAGCCCGCGATGACCGGATGGCTGAGGAAATTGGCGATCCAGCCCATCCGCAGGAGCCCCAGAAGCAACAGGAACGCTCCCGACATCGCGGCGAGCGTCAGCGCGGCGACGGCGAAGCCCGCGGTGCCCTGCGCCGCGACCTGTCCCACGGCCGAGACGGTCAGGAGCGACACGACCGCGACCGGCCCGACCGCCAGCGCGCCCGAGGTGCCGAACAGCGTGTAGAGCAGGATGGGCGCGATGGAGGCGTAGATCCCGGCTTCGGGCGGCAGGCCGGCCAGCATCGCGTAGGCCAAGCTTTGCGGGATCAGCATGATCGTCACGATCACCGCGGCCAGCAGGTCCGCGCCGAGCGTCCGGCGGGAATAGCGCCGACCCCAGTCGAGGATCGGCAGGAGGCGGGCGATCCGTGTCATGCCCGGTCCCGGACGGGTCGGGGGGTGATGGTGTTGTGCGGGGCGCGGGGCGATCTGGCGGTCATGTCGGCCTACGGGGTCTTAGGGAAGCGAGAGTGAGTCCCGCCCTTCTTACCGACCCCGCGCCGAAGCCACGGTGATCTAGTCACCGAGCCGCGAAGCTCCGCCGTCAGCCCGCCGCGAAGCCCGTGATCAACTGGCGCAGTCCGAAGGCCGCGCCGAGGATGATCGAAGCGGCGGCCAGCGGCGCCGAGAAGGCGAGGACCGAGAAAGCGGACAAGCCCTGGCCCACCGTGCAGCCCAGCGCCAGCACCGCGCCCAGCCCCATCAGCGCCGCGCCCCCGATCTGGCGGCGCAGTTCGCGCGGATCCTCGCAGGCTTCCCAGCGGAAATGCCCCTTGACCAGGCTGCCCAGGAAGGCGCCGGTCAGCACGCCCGCGACCGAGCCCACGCCGAAATTGAGCGCCGTGCCGCTCGCCGTCATCAGCCACAGCATCGAGCCGCCCAGCGGCGCGGCGAAGGTGTGCGACGTGATCGGGGACGCCGCGAAGCCGGTCGCCGCGACCCAGCTCGTGCCCACCCAGGCGCTGGTGATGGCGACCGCGATGACGACGCCCCAGAAGATGCTGCGCCCGTTGCGAAGATAGCTCCGGCTCGACAGGGCCACGGCCAGGAGAAGCAGGCCGATCGCGATGCCCGGGATGGCGGGGGAGAGGCCGACCAAGTCGCCCAGTTCATGTGCGATGCCCTGGCTTCGCGGGGCGGGCGGCGTGGGAAACAGCGTCAGGCGGAGCCGCGCCAGGGGGCCCGACAGGATCGCCAGCGCCGACAATCCCATCACCAGCACGATCACGAAGGAGCGCAGGTCGCCGCCGCCCAGCCGCGCCAGCGCGCCGAAGCCGCAATTGCCCGCCATCGCCATGCCGTAGCCGAAGAGAAGGCCGCCGGTGACGACGGCCAGCGGCGAGAAGGCGGTGGAAAGGTAGATCGAGCTCTCGATCCCGGCCCAGCCCAGCGCCTGCGCCGCAAAGGTCAGGACGATCGCGCCGCCCAGTGCCACGCCCCACATCCGCGCCCGGTCCCAGGACCCGCCGTAGAGCGCGTCCTCGATCGCGCCGAGGCTGCAGAACCTGCCCATCCGCGCGGCGAGGCCCAGGAGAAGCCCGCCGAGGCATCCGATGAGCGCCATGGCCTGGCTCTCACCCATCCATTCCAAGATCATGGCCCATCCTCCCTCGGAGCGTCGGGCTCAGGGTCGTCCCCCCTCCGTGCCGTTCCGCCTGCAGAACAGGTCGTAGACGACATCCATGATCCGGGTCGCCCGGTCATCGGTCAAGGAGTAGAAGATCGTCTTGCCCTCGCGCCGCGGCTGGACCAGGCCTTCGAGCCGCAGGCGCCCGAGCTGCTGCGACACGGCGGCCTGCCGGGCCGAGAGCAGCTCTTCGAGTTCGGTGACCGATTTCTCGCCCGAGGCGAGGTGGCACAGGATCATCAACCGGCCCTCATGGCTGATCGCCTTGAGGAAGTTCGACGCGGCGGTGGCGTTCTCGACCATGCGGTCGAGATCGTCCTCGGTGGTTTCGGGGCCGAACACCGGCAGGGCCATGGAACGCGTCTCCTGCGTCGTGTGGGGCGGCGCGGGGTGCGGCGCCGCGGCGGCGGGGGCAGGCCTAACGTTCATCGCGCCATCCGTCCAGTTGGGGGGTCGTCTCGACCGCCTCATCTAGCATCCGGCCCAGAAGCGGCCAGAAGAAATCCTCGCCAGGATAGCCCTCGAGCCGGGCGAGCTCGCGGCCGTTCTCGACCAGCACGAAGGTCGGCGTGAAGGTCAGGCGTCCGTCCAGCGCCAGCCCCTCCGGAAGCGGGGCGTGGATATCGACGCGCCGTAGCGGCGCGGCGCGGCCCTCGGCGGTCTTGGGATATTCCGGCGCGACCTCCGCATTCCAGCGGGCGCACCAGATGCAGCCCTCCTCCTCGCCCATGATCAACTCGACCTGCGCCAGCGAGGGCAGGGGAAGAAGCCCGAAACAGGCCAGGCATGCGGCGCGGATCAGCGGTTGCATTTCATAATACATAAATTGAATATGTTTCGCGGGCAAGGGAAGGCTAACAGATGTTCGATGTCACCATTGCGGGGGCGGCCCTGGCGGGACTTCTGTCGTTCCTGTCGCCCTGCATCCTGCCGATGGTGCCTTTCTACCTGTCCTATCTCGCCGGCGGCTCGGTCCAGGCGCTGGAGGAGGGCGCGCTGCCCGCGGGCACGCGGCGCCGCGCGGTCCTGTCGGCGGTGGCCTTCGCGGCCGGGGTGGCCACGATCTTCATCGGGCTGGGCGCGACGGCCACGGCCTTCGGCCAGGTGGTGCGCGACTGGTTCGACGTGCTGCGCTGGATCGCGGTGGGGATCATCCTGCTGATGGGGCTGCATTTCCTGGGCGTGCTGCGGATCGGGCTGCTCTACCGCTCCTTCGGGCAAGGGGCGGCCGGCACCCCGTCGCAGGGCGGGATCGCGGCCGGCTACCTGATCGGGCTGGCCTTCGCCTTCGGCTGGACGCCCTGCGTCGGGCCGGTCCTGGCCGCGATCCTGTTCATGGCCGGCGCGCAGGAGAGCGTGACGCAGGGCATGACGCTGCTGGCGGCCTACGCGGTCGGCATGACGGCGCCCTTCGTGCTGGCGGCGGCCTTCGTGGGCCCGTTCATGCGCTGGATGCGCCGCTTCCGGCGGCACCTGCCCAAGATCGAGAAGATCATGGGCGGCGCATTGGTGGTCTTCGCGCTGCTGATCGCGACGAACTCGATGAACGTCATCGCCAACTGGATGCTGCAATTCTGGCCGGCCATCGGCTGACAAGGGAGGACGACATGAAACACTGGATCGCAACCATCGCGGCCTGTCTCGCCATTCCGGCGGGCGCGGCCGAACTGGGGGATGACGGCCTGCACAAGGCGCCCTGGATGGTCGAGACCTTCAAGGACCTACGCGAGGATCTCGGGGAGGCCGGGGCCGAGGGCAAGCGCCTCGTCGTCATCGTCGAGCAGCGCGGCTGCATCTACTGCACCCAGATGCACGAAGAGGTCTTCGTCGAGCCCGATATCGCGCGGATGCTGGGCGAGGATTTCTTCGTCGTGCAGATGAACATGTTCGGCGATGTCGAGGTGACCGACTTCGACGGCGAGACGCTGGCCGAGAAGGACGCGTCCCGGAAGTGGCGCCTGAACTTCACGCCGACGCTGCTCTTCTTTCCCGAGGACGTGCCCGAGGGCCTGACCGCCGAAGAGGCCGCGGTCGTGGCGGTTCCGGGCGCCTTCAGCGCCGGGATGACGCGCAACATGCTGAACTGGGTGCTGGAGAAGGGCTACGAGGGCGAGGAGCCCTTTCAAGCCTACCACGCCCGGAAGCTCGGCGGCGGGTGATTACATTTATGTATTCACAAGTATGCATTTGATCTTGCGCGGGCCGGGTCGGGTGTCCTAGCCTCGGAGTCGGAGGACGACCAATGGGAGGTTTCATGAGACGCTTTGCGTTGAGCATTGCGGCGTCGATGACGGCCGCGACGATGGCAATGGCCGAGGGCGTCGTGGCCCCCGCCGAAGTCGAATTCGACGAATACGGGGCGGTCACCGTCTCGCTGTCGGGTGCGCCGGGCGATGCGGAGAACGGCCGGCTGCTGATGAACAAGGGCTCGGGCAACTGCATTGCCTGCCATGCCGTGACCGACCTCGAGGAACTGGGCTTCCACGGCGAAATCGGCCCGCCGCTGGACGGCGTGGCCGATCGCTGGACCGAGGCCGACCTGCGCGGGATCGTGGCCAATGCCAAGGTGATGTTCGAGGGGACGATGATGCCGTCCTTCTACAAGACCACCGGCTATGTCCGCCCCGGCGACGCCTATACCGGCAAGGCCGCGGAAGGCGAACTCGCGCCGCTTCTGACGGCGCAGGAGGTCGAGGACGTGGTCGCCTATCTGATGACATTGAAGGAGAGCTGAGATGCAACTCACGCGACGTGACGCGCTGCTGCTGGGGGGCTCCGCCCTCGCGCTGACGGCGCTGCCGATGCCCGCCCTCGCCGCCACCGAAGGCGTCGATGCGGCGATCAACGCCTTCACCGGCGGGGCCGAAGTCGGCTCGGGCGGGATTTCCCTGACCGCGCCGGAAATCGCCGAGAACGGCAACACCGTCCCGATCGAGGTCTCCGCCCCGGGTGCCGCGTCGATCATGCTGCTCGCCGCCGGCAACCCGAACCCGGACGTGGGCACGTTCCATTTCGGCCCGCTGGCGGCCAGCCAGTTCGCGTCGACCCGCATTCGTCTGGCCGGCACGCAGGACGTCATCGCCATCGCCAAGATGGCGGATGGCAGCTTCGTGCAGGCGTCCCAGGAAGTGAAAGTCACCATCGGCGGCTGCGGCGGCTGAGGCTCAGGACAAAGGAGAAGACCATGGCAGAAGGCGTCAAACCCCGCGTCCGCGTCCCCAAGGAGGCGTCGGCCGGTGAAGCCATCCAGATCAAGACCCTGATCTCGCACCAGATGGAATCGGGTCAGCGCAAGGACAGCGACGGGAACGTCATCCCGCGGTCGATCATCAACCGGTTCACCGTCGATTTCGAGGGTGAGAACGTGATCGACGTGACGCTGGAACCCGCGATCTCGACCAACCCGTATTTCGAGTTCGAGGCCATCGTCCCCGCGTCGGGCACCTTCGTGTTCACGTGGTACGACGACGACGGCAGCGTCTACACCGAAGAAAAAGCCATCACGGTCTCCTGACCAGGGGCTCTGGGCCTTCCCGGGAGGAGGGGAGGCCGCGATCCCGGAAGGGGAGGGAGGAACGACATGAAGAAGATGATGCTATCCGCCGCGATGCTCGCCATGGGCGCGGGCGCCGGCTGGGCCGATCCCGACGAGGACACGCTCGTCATCAACGGCGAGATCGAGATCGTGACCGAGGTCGCGGCCCCGGCCCATCTCGAAGGCGTGATCGACACGATCTATTCCGGCTGGCGCTTCCGCTCGGACGAGACGCAGGCCGTTCAGATGGACGATTTCGACAATCCCGGCATGCTGGGCGTCGAGGCCGCGCTGGACGAGTGGAACGAGGTCGCGGGCACCGAGGGCGAGAGCTGCGCCTCCTGCCACGGCGACCCCGAGGAGATGGCGGGCGTCAGCGCGACCTATCCCAAGTGGGACGAGGCCGCGGGCGAGGTCCAGACGCTGACCATGCAGATGAACGAGTGCCGCACCGAGCGCATGGGCGCCGAGCCCTATGCCTACGACAAGGGCACGGCGGTGAACATGACGGCGCTGCTGACCTCGGTCAGCCGCGGCATGCCCATGAGCGTGGCGATCGACGGCCCGGCCGCCGAGACCTGGGAGCAGGGCAAGGACATCTACTACACCCGTTACGGCCAGCTGGAGCTGTCCTGTGCCAATTGCCACGAGGACAATTACGGCATGATGATCCGGGCCGACCATCTGAGTCAGGGCCAGATCAACGGCTTCCCGACCTACCGGCTGAAGAACACCAAGCTCAACGGCGTCCATTCTCGCTTCAAGGGCTGCATCCGCGATACCCGCGCCGCGACCTTCGATCCGGGCTCGCCCGAGCTGGTCGCGCTGGAACTCTACGTGGCGTCGCGCGCCAACGGCCTGTCGGTCGAAGGCCCCAGCGTCCGCAACTGACCGCGATGGGCCCGCCCGCCGGAAACGGCAGGCGGGCCTTTCTCTCCTCGCAGATATGCAAGACTGCGAATATGATTGGAGCCAGCCCATGATTTCACGGCGCGATTTCCTGCAGGCGGCGATGGCGGCATCGGCGATCTACGGCGGCAGCGCCTTCGGCAACTGGTCCCGGCTCGCCGCGCAGCAGGCGATGACGCAGGACGACCTGCTGTCCTTCGACAGCTCGGGCAACGTCACCCTGATCCACATCACCGACATCCACGCCCAGCTCGTGCCGGTCTGGTTCCGCGAGCCCGAGATCAACCTGGGCGTCGGCGCCGTGCAGGGCGAGCCGCCGCACCTGACCGGCCAGGATTTTCTGCGCCGCTATGGGATCGAGGCGAACTCGCCGCTGCAATACGCGCTGTCCTATCCCGATTTCGCGGCGCTCGCGCGCAGCTACGGCCGCATGGGCGGCGCCGACCGGATCGCCACCGTGGTCAAGGCCATCCGCGCCGAGCGCCCCGACGCGCTGCTGCTCGACGGCGGCGACACCTGGCAGGGCAGCCTGACCGCCCTACGCACCGAGGGCCGCGACATGGTCGACGTGTTCAACGCGCTGGGCACCGACGCGATGACCTCGCATTGGGAATTCACCCTCGGGATCGACCGCGTGACCGAGATCGTCGAGAACGAGCTGGGCCACCCCTTCCTCGGCGCCAATATCTTCGACGCCGAATGGGACGAGCCCGCCTACGAACCCTACAAGATGTTCGAGCGCGGCGGCGCGCAGATCGCCGTGATCGGCCAGGCCTTCCCCTACATGCCGATCGCCAATCCCGGCTACATGTTCCCGGGCCTCAGCTTCGGCGTCCGCGAGGAGCGGATGGCCGAGGTCGTGACCGAGGCCCGCGCCGCCGGCGCCGAGGCGGTGGTCGTGCTGTCGCATAACGGCTTCGACGTGGACCGGAAGATGGCCGCCAACGTGCCGGGCATCGACGTGATCCTGACTGGCCACACGCATGACGCGCTGCCCGAGCCGGTGTTGGTGGGCCGGACGCATCTGATCGCCAGCGGCAGCCACGGCAAGTTCGTCAGCCGCCTCGATCTCGACGTGCAGGGCGGCGAGGTGAAATCCGTCGCCCACAAGCTGATCCCGATCTTCGCGGACGTGATCGCGCCCGATCCGGAAATGACGGCGCTGGTCGAAGGCCACCGCGCGCCCTTCCAGGCCGAGCTTTCCGAGGTGCTGGGCCAGACCGAGTCGCTTCTCTACCGGCGGGGGAATTTCAACGGCACCTGGGACGACCTGATCTGCCAGGCGCTCCTGGAGGAGCGCGAGGCCGATATCGCGCTGTCGCCGGGCTTCCGCTGGGGCGCCTCGGTGCTGCCGGGGCAGGACATCACCCGCGAGGACCTGATGAACGCCACCGCCATGTCCTATCCCGAGGCCTACCGCACCGAGATGACGGGCGAGATGCTGCACACGATCATGGAGGACGTGGCCGACAACCTGTTCCACCCCGATCCCTACTACCAGCAGGGCGGCGACATGGTCCGCGTGGGCGGCATGGGCTACCGCATCGACATCACCCGGCCGCAGGGCAGCCGCATCACCGAGATGACGCTGCTCAAGACCGGCGAGGCCATCGACCCGGCGCGAACCTACGTCGTCGCCGGCTGGGCCAGCGTGAATCCCGAGGTCGAGGGCCCGCCCATCTGGGACGTGGTCGAAAGTCACATCAAGCGACAGGGCACCGTGTCCGTTTCCCCGAACGACAGCGTGCGCGTCGTCACCGGCTGACATCAGGAGGACGATCATGATCAGATCCATCGCAACCGCCGCCGCCCTGGCCGCCGGCCTCGCCACCTCCGCCCTGGCCGAGGGCGAGGTCCACCGCGTCGCCATCCATGTCGACGAGAACGACCCACAGGTCATGAACATGGCGCTGAACAACGTCGCCAACGTGCAGGCCCATTACGAGAGCATCGGCGACGAGGTCATCGTCGAGGTCGTCGCCTACGGCCCCGGTCTCAACATGTTCGTCGCGGGCAAGAGCCCGGTCGAGGACCGGATTTCGGCCATGGCGCTCGAGATGGACAATCTCAGCTTCGCCGCCTGCGGCAACACCCACCGCAACATGAGCGCCAAGGCCGGGGCCGAGGTGCCGCTGATCTCCGAAGCCGGCATCGTGCCCTCCGGCGTGGTGCGGCTGATCGAACTGCAGGAAGAGGGATACGCCTATGTCCGCCCGTGACAGCAAGACCCGCGCCGCGGGTCCCACCCGCCGTGCGCTTCTGGGCGCGATGGCCGCCGGGGGCGCCGCCGCCGCGGCGGGCGTCGCCCGCGCCGCCGGCGATCCCGCGATCACCGAGATCCAGCCCTGGATGCAGCAGCTGGGCGAGGGCGTCGACGCGCGTCCCTACGGCATGCCCTCGCCCTTCGAGGCGCATGTCAAACGCCGCAACGTCGAGTGGCTGACCGCCGATCCGGTCTCCTCGGTCAACTTCACGCCGCTGCACGAGCTGGACGGCATCATCACGCCCAATGGGCTCTGCTTCGAGCGCCACCATGCCGGCATCGCCGAGGTGGATCCCGCGCAGCACCGCCTGATGATCAACGGGCTGGTGGATCGCGAGCTGGTCTTCACCATGGAGGATCTCAAGCGCTTCCCGCGGCACAACAAGGTCTATTTCCTCGAATGCGCGGCCAATTCCGGGATGGAATGGCGCGGCGCACAGCTCAATGGCTGCCAGTTCACCCACGGCATGATCCACAACGTCATGTATACCGGCGTGATGCTACGCGACGTGCTGGCCTCGGCCGGGGTAAGGCCCACGGGCAAATGGATCCTGCCCGAGGGCGCCGACGCCTCCGGCATGACCCGCTCGATCCCGATCGAGAAGGCGCTCGACGATTGCATGATCGCCTTCAAGATGAACGGCGAGGCGCTGCGACCCGAGCAGGGCTATCCCGTCCGCCTGGTCGTGCCCGGCTGGGAAGGCAACATGTGGGTCAAGTGGCTGCGCCGGATCGAGGTCGGCGACCAGCCCTGGCATCACCGCGAGGAGACGTCGAAATACACCGACCTCCTGGCGGACGGCCAGGCCCGCCGCTTCACCTGGGCGATGGACGCCAAGTCGGTCATCACCAACCCGTCGCCGCAGGCACCGCTGACCCACGGGCCCGGCCCGACGGTCCTGACCGGCGTTGCCTGGTCGGGCCGCGGCACGATCCCGCGCGTGGACGTGACGCTCGATGGCGGCAAGAACTGGCACATGGCGCGGATGGATGGGCCCAGCCTCGAAAAGTCCATGCACCGCTTCTATTTCGAGTTCGACTGGGACGGGACGCCGCTCCTGCTGCAGAGCCGCGCGCACGACTCGACCGGCTACGTCCAGCCCACCAAGAACCAGCTGCGCGCGGTTCGGGGCGAGAATTCCATCTACCACAACAACGGCATCCAGACCTGGCATGTCGACGAGCGCGGGGAGGCCGAGAATGTCGAAATTGGCTAAGATGCTGGTGCCCGCCCTGGCCGGCACCGCCGCGCTGGTCGGCGTCGCCTATGTCGGTGCCAACAGGATCGCGCCGCCGCTCGTGCCCTATCAGGCGCCGGTGCCGGTCGCCGAGACCCAGCCCGAGGCGTCCGACGCGGCGGTCGAGGCGATGGTGGCCGAGGTCAAGGCCCCGCCCGTGCCCGCCGACGGCACCGCCCGGATCGTCCAGGCTGCGGCCCCCGCACCCGAGGCCGCGCCCGAACCCGTGGTCCTGGACCTCGGCCGGCCCGCGCTCCCCGAGGAGGTCGCCGCCTGGGACATCGACATCCGCCCCGACGGCGCGGGTCTGCCCGAGGGCTCTGGCGACGTCTGGACCGGCGAGGAGCTCTATGTCGACAATTGCGCCGTCTGCCACGGCGATTTCGGCGAGGCGATCGGCCGCTGGCCGGTGCTGGCGGGTGGGCAGGGCACGCTGACCCGCGACCGCCCGGTCAAGACGATCGGCAGCTACTGGCCCTATCTCTCGACCGTCTACGACTACGTCCACCGCGCCATGCCCTTCGGCAACGCCCAGTCGCTCAGCGATGACGAGGTCTACGCGATCACGGCCTACCTGCTCTATCTCAACGACCTCGTGGACGATGACTTCGTCCTCGACCGCGAGACCCTGGCGGGCTTCGAGATGCCCAACCAGGACGCCTTCTACATGGATGACCGGGCCGAGACGGAATATCTCGAATTCATCGGCGAGCCCTGCATGGAGAATTGCCGCGAGACGGTCGAGATCACGGCGCGCGCCGCCGTCGTCGACGTCACTCCCGAGGACGAGGCCGCGCGCATCGCCCGCGAAGCCGCGGCCACCGGCACCGATAGCGGCGTGACCGAGGCCGATGCCGCGGTCGAGGTCGCCGCCGCCGCGGCCGAGGCGGTCACCGAAGACGGCGCCACGCCGCTTGCCGCCACCGCCACCGAGGACGGGCCGGACCCCGAGCTCGTCGCGGCGGGCGAGGCCGTGTTCAAGAAATGCGCCTCCTGTCACCAAGTCGGCGAGGGCGCGCGCAACCGCACCGGCCCGGCGCTCAACGGCATCGTCGGCCATCCGGTCGGCGCGATCGAGGGCTTCCGCTACTCGAACGCGCTCAAGACGCTGGCCGATGCCGGCACCGTCTGGGACGCGAACGAGCTCGCCGCCTTCCTCGCCGCACCCCGCGACTACGCGCCCGGCACCAAGATGTCCTTCCGGGGCCTGACCTCGCAGGAGGATCTGGACGCGGTGATCGCCTATCTGGGGACCTTCGAGGAATGATCCGCGCCGCGCCCCCGATCCTGGCCGTCCTCGCGGCGGCGGGCGCCGCCCCGATCGCGGCGGCCGACGGGGACGTGGCATATGGCGAATACCTCGCCGCGGAATGCACCACTTGCCACCTTCTCGGCGCGGAGGCCGCGGAGGGCGGCGTGCCGCTGATCACCGGGTGGGACGAGGAGGCGTTCATCCTGACGCTTCGGGAGTTCAAGACCGGCTCGCGCCTGCACGGACCGATGCAGATGATCGCCGCCCGCCTGGGCGACGAGGAGATGGCGGCGCTGGCCGCCTATTTCGCGGCGCAGGAGTGAGGCGTCGCGCGGACATGTCTCGGGAGGGAAGATCATGATGAAGAGAAGATCGGTACTCGGCGGGCTGGCCGCGACCGGCGGCCTGCTCAGCGCGCCCGCGGTCATGGCCGAAGGCCACGGCAAGCCCCGCGTCGTCGTCATCGGCGGCGGCTCCGGCGGCGCCACGGCCGCGCGCTACATCGCCAAGGATTCGGACGGCGCCATCGACGTCACGCTGGTCGAGCCCTCGCGCACCTATTTCACCTGCTATTTCTCGAATCTCTATCTCGGCGGCTTCCAGGAGATGGGCGACCTCGGCCACACCTACGGCACGCTGGCCGCCGCCCATGGCATCAACGTCATCCACGACTGGGCCATCGACGTGGACCGCGACGCGAAGACCGTCACGCTGGCCGGGGGCACGGCGCTGCCCTACGACAAGCTGATCCTGTCGCCCGGCATCGACTTCGTCGCGGACGCGGTGCCCGGCTGGGACGTGTCGCAGCAGAACATGATGCCCCATGCCTACAAGGCCGGCAGCCAGACCGAGCTTCTGAAGGCGCAGCTCGGGCGGATGCGCGAAGGCGGCACCTTCGCCATGGTCGCCCCGCCCAACCCCTATCGCTGCCCGCCCGGACCTTACGAGCGCGTGTCGATGGTGGCCCACATGCTGAAGGCGCAGAACCCCACGGCCAAGATTCTGATCGCCGACCCGAAGGAGAGCTTCTCCAAGCAGGCCCTCTTCGAGGAGGGGTGGCAGACCCATTATCCCGGCATGATCGAGCGGATCGGCCCCGATTTCGGCGGCGAGAACGTGTCGGTCGATCCGGCGGCGATGACCGTCGATATCGACGGCTCCGTCGAGCAGGTCGATGTCTGCAACGTCATCCCCGCGATGAAGGCCGGGCGCATCGCCGATCTGGCCGGCGTGACTGACGGGCGCTGGGCCCCGGTCAACGCGGCCGACATGTCGTCGAAGACGGATCCGGATGTGCACGTGCTGGGCGACGCCGCGCAGCAGGGCGACATGCCGAAATCCGGCTTCTCGGCCAACAGCCAGGCCAAGGTCTGCGCCAATGCCGTGCGCGGCGCGCTGACCGGAAGCCGGGTCTTCCCGGCGCGGTTCGCCAACACGTGCTGGTCTTTGATCTCGGACAATGACGGCGTGAAGGTCGGTGCGACATATGAAGCGACGCCCGAGAAGATCGCCAAGGTCGACGGCTTCGTCAGCCAGACCGGCGAGGACTCGGCCATCCGCAAGGCGACCTACGAGGAATCGCTGGGTTGGTACGCGGGCATCGTCGCCGACATGTTCGGCGCCTGATCCGAGATCGCGGTTCCCGCTCTGCGGGGGCCGCCCAACGAGACGAGGAGGACGACCATGATCCGCCATCTGCTGACAGCCGGCGCCATCACCCTGACCGCCGCCGCCGCGACCGCCCAGGAGGCGGCCACCGTCCCCTTCGACGGCGAAGTCGAGGACGCCGCCTTCGCGGTCGAGACTGCCATCGTGAACCAGGGCCTCGTCATCGATTTCACCAGCCATGTGGGCGAAATGATGGCCCGGACCGGTGCCGATCTGGGCCTCGGGCCTTCGCCCGTGGGCGACGACGCGCAGGTCTTCGTCTTCTGCTCGGCCACCGTCAGCCGCGAGGTGATGGAGGCCGACCCGATGAACGTCTCGCACTGTCCCTACGGCATCTTCGTAGCCCGGATCGACGGCGAGACGCTGGTCGGCCGGCGGGTCTATGCGGATCCGAGCATGGCGCCGGTGAACGCGCTTCTGGAAGGCATCATCGCCGAGGCCGTGGAGTAGCCATGAATTTCGAACGACACTTCGCCGACGCTCTGGACCGCCTGAAGGCCGAGGGCGACTACCGCATCTTCGCGGATCTCGAACGGCACCGCGGCGCCTTCCCGCGCGCGACCGACCACGGAACCGGGCGGGACGTCACCGTCTGGTGCTCGAACGACTACCTGGGGATGGGCCAACACCCGGCGGTGCTGGCGGCGATGCACGACGCCATCGACCGGGTGGGCGCGGGCGCGGGCGGCACGCGCAACATCTCCGGCACCACTCACGCCCATGTCGCGCTCGAGGCAGAGCTCGCCGATCTGCACGGCAAGGAAGCGGCGCTGCTCTTCACCAGCGGATATGTCTCGAACTGGGCCGCGCTCGGCACGCTGGCTGCGCGCATCCCCGGCTGCGTCGTGCTGTCGGACGCGAAGAACCACGCCAGCATGATCGAGGGCATCCGCCACAGCCGCGCGCAGAAGGTCATCTGGGCGCATAACGACCTCGCCGACCTCGAGGCCAAGCTCGCCGCGCTGCCCGCCGACGCGCCCAAGCTGATCGCCTTCGAGAGCGTCTATTCGATGGATGGTGACATCGCGCCCATCGAGGGCATCTGCGACCTGGCCGAACGCTACGGCGCGTTGACCTATCTCGACGAGGTCCATGCCGTCGGCCTCTACGGCCCGCGCGGCGGCGGCGTGGCCGAGGCGCGGGGGCTGATGAACCGGATCGACGTCATCGAGGGGACGCTGGGCAAGGCCTTCGGCGTGATGGGCGGCTATATCGCCGCCTCCGCCGCGCTGTGCGATTTCGTGCGCAGCTTCGCCTCGGGCTTCATCTTCACCACCGCGCTGCCGCCCGCCGTGGCCGCGGGCGCCTGCGCCAGCGTGCGCCACCTGAAGACCAGCGGGGCGGAGCGCGCCGCCCACAAGGCCCGCGTGGCCGAGGTTCGCGCCCGGCTCGACGCCGCCGGCATCCCCCATGTCCCGAACCCCAGCCACATCATCCCGGTGATGGTCGGCGACACGGTGAAATGCCGCTACATCTCGGACGTGCTGATGCGGGAATACGGGATCTACATCCAGCCCATCAACTATCCGACGGTGCCCAAGGGGACCGAGCGGTTGCGGATCACGCCGTCGCCCGTGCATGCGCCGGGCGATGTCGACCGGCTGGTCGGCGCGCTGTCCGAGCTCTGGACCCAGTGCCAGCTGGCCCGGCGGCCGATGGCGGCGCAGTAGCGCCGCCGCCTTCAGCTCTGCAGGAAGCGGAAGCCGTCACCGGCCCGCTCGAGCCGGCCCATGCCGCCATTGGGCAGGTGGAAGCCCACGATCTGCAGGTCGTCGGCCAGGACCTGGTCGATCAGCCGCAGCCGGGTTTCGGCGGCCAGCGCCTGGTCCTGGTCGCTGCCCGACGGCCATTCCGGACGGGCCAGCGCGACATGCGCGTTGGTGATCGCGTCGCCCAGGATCAGCACGCCCTCGGTGCGGAAGGCCATGTGCCCGGGCGTATGGCCCGGCGACAGCACCGCCTCGACGCCCGGCACGATCTCGGCCCCGTCCGCGAAGGTCTGAATGCGGTCGCCCAGCTCGTCGATGCGCCGTGCCGCGCCCACCGCAAAGGTCGCGCGGGCCGCGCCGATCGTGTCCACGGTCGCCGGATCGGCCCAGTAGTCGCGCTCGGCCGCGCCCATGTGATGGGCGGCTTCGGGGAACATCGGGTCGCCGAAATCGTCGAGAACGCCCCAGAGGTGGTCGGGATGCGCATGGGTGAAGACGACATCGGTGACCGCCTCGGGGGCGATGCCCGCGGCGTCCAACGCGTCGGGCAGCGTTCCGGCGGTCGGCATGAAATCGGGGCCCGCGCCGGCGTCGAACAGGACGGTCCGGTCGCCGCGCTGCAGCAGCGCCAGGTTGCATTCGGGCGTCAGCCGGTCCCGCGACACGCCCAGCTCGGCCAGAAGCGGGCCGAGCTCGGCCTCGGGCATCGGCGCGAAGATGAAATCGCCCGGCAGAACCAGCGAGCCGTCGCTGACCGTGGTCAGCACCGCGCCGTCGGGCAGCGTCGTGCGGGCGACGGCGTAGCGGGGCAGGGCGAGACCGGCCGCCGCGGCGGCGAGAAAGTGACGGCGTGAGATCATCTGCGCGCTCCTTGTATTCGAAATATTGAATACGATGCGCGTCCTCCCGAGGCAAGCGGGACGGGCCGACGCCCGCCTCAGCGCGCCAGCCAGCCCCCGTCGGCGGCGACGATGCTGCCATGCATGAACCCGGCCAGCGGGCTGCACAGGAAGGCTACGACGCCGGCGATTTCCTCGGGGCGTCCCCAGCGGCCCGCCGGGACCCGCGCCATCAGCGCGGCCGTCCGCTCCGCGTCCTCCTGCAATGCGGCCGTGTTGTCGGTCGCGACATAGCCCGGGGCCACGGCGTTCACGTTGACCCCCGCCGCCGCCCATTCGTTGGCGAAGCTGCGCGTGAGCTGCGCGACCGCGCCTTTGGCGGCGGCATAGCCGGGCACCAGGATTCCGCCCTGGAAGGACAGGACCGAGGCCACGTTGACGATCTTGCCGGACCCGCGTGCCACCATCGCGCGGCCCAGGTCCCGGCTGAGCAGGAAGGCCGCGTCGAGGTTCACGGCCATCACCGCGTCCCAATCCTCGATCGCGTGCTCGGCGATGGGGCCGCGCCGGATGATGCCTGCGTTGTTGACCAGGATGTCGATTTCGCGCGGCGCGAGCTTGGCCAGCAGCGCGGCGATCTGGTCTCGGTCCGACAGGTCGCAATTGAGCGGTTCGATCCCCTCGGGCGGGTTTTCGGAGATGCGCGTGCCGACGCCCAGGACCTCGGCGCCGGCCCCGCGCAGCGTCTGCGCGATGGCGAGGCCGATGCCGCGGCTCGCGCCGGTGACCAGCGCGGTCCGTCCCGACAGGTCGATGCTCAGCGCCATGGCGCGGCCCTCACAGAAGCAGCCGCCGCGGCTCGCCGATCAGCCCGGCGAAATGCGACAGGAAGCGCGCCGCATCGGCGCCGTTGATGACCCGGTGATCGTAGGTCAGGTCAAGCGGCACCATCGGCACGGGCCGGAACGCCTCGCCGTCCCAGACGGGCACGGTCTCGGTCCGGGTCAGGCCGAGGATCGCGACCTCCGGCGGGTTCACGATCGGGGTGAAGGCGGTGCCGCCGATCCCGCCCAAGTTCGAGATGGTCATCGACGCGCCGCCCATTTCCTCGGCGCCGATCTTGCGGGCCTGCGCCCGGCCGGCGAGGTCGGCGATATCCGCCGCGATCTGCCACAAGCCCTTTCGGTCGGCGTCGCGGATCACGGGCACCATCAGCCCGTGCTCGGTATCCACCGCGATGCCCACGTGGACGTAATCCTTCAGGATCAGCGTCTCGCCATCGGCCGAGAGCGAGGCATTGAACTTCGGGAATTTGCGCAGGCAGCGCGCCAGCGCCTTCACGTGGAAGGCCAGGGCGGTCAGCCGGACGCCGCGCGCGGCGGCCTCGGATTTCCAGCTCGTTCGCAAGGCCTCGACCGCGCCGATATCGGCCCGGTCGTGATGCGTGACCGACGGGATCACCGCCTGCGCCGCGCCGAGGTTCTTGGCCGCGATCTTGTCGAAGCGGCTGGTCGGCTGCGCGGTCACCGGCCCGTAGGCGGCGTGATCGACCTCCCAGAAGGCGGTGTCGGCGGCCGGCGCGGCCGCGGCCGGCGCGGATTTCGCCGTCTCGAGATCCTCGCGCCCGATCGTCGTGCGCCCCAGTTCCGCGGCCAGCTTGTCGATGTCGATGCCCCGGTCGGCGGCGGCCTTGCGGACCGAGGGGGCTGCCTTCACCTCGCCCATCGCCGTCACCATGCCGCCGAGATGTACTGGGTCTCCATGAACTCCAGCATCCCCTCATGGCCGCCCTCGCGCCCGAGGCCGGATTGCTTGGTGCCGCCGAACGGCGCCGCCGGGTCCGAGACGAGGCCGCGGTTCAGGCCCACCATCCCGTAATCCAGCCGCTCGCAGACCTGCAGCGCGCGCTTGAAATCCTCCGAGAAGACATAGGCCACCAGGCCGTATTCGGTGTCGTTGGCGCGCGCGATCACGTCTTCCTGGTCGGTGAAGGACTGGATCGCAGCGACGGGGCCGAAGATCTCGTCGCCGACGCAATCGGCATTCTCGGGCACGTTCTTCAGGACCGTGGGCGGATAGTAGTAGCCCCTGCCCTCCGGTGCGCGCCCGCCGGTGACGAGTTCGGCGCCCTTCGCCACCGCGTCGGCTACGAATTCGGCCACCTTGTCGCGCGTCTCGGCATTGACCAGCGGGCCCACATCCACCCCGTCCTCCAGCCCGTTGCCCACGGTCAGCGCGGCCATGCGGCCGGCCAGCTTCTCGGTAAAGGCGTCGAGCACGTCGGCATGGACGTAGAAGCGGTTCGCGGCGGTGCAGGCCTCGCCCAGGTTGCGCATCTTGGCCAGCATCGCGCCTTCGACGGCGACGTCGAGATCGGCATCCTCGAAGACGATCAGGGGCGCGTTGCCGCCCAGCTCCATCGCGGGCTTCAGCACCTGGTCGGCGGCGCCGTGCAGAAGCTTGCGGCCCACCTCGGTCGAGCCGGTGAAGCTGACGACGCGCACCCGCGGATCGTGCAGCATGTGATCGACCAGCGCGCCGGTCCGGCGCGAGGGCAGGACGTTGACCAGCCCGGCGGGGACGCCCGCCTCCTCCAGCAGCGGCATCAGCGCCAGCATCGTCAGAGGCGTCTCGGAGGCGGGCTTGATGATGACGCCGCAGCCGGCGGCCAGCGCGGGCGCGATCTTCCGGGTGCCCATCGCGGCGGGGTAGTTCCAAGGCGTCACCAGCACGGCCAGCCCGGCGGGCTTGTGCTGCACGATGATGCGCGCGCCCGAGGCGGGGGCGCGGGTGATCATCCCGTCGGCGCGCACCGCCTCCTCGGCGAACCAGCGGAAGAACTCCGCCGCGTAGGTCGCCTCGCCCATCGCATCGGCGCGGGCCTTGCCGTTCTCCAGCGTGATCAGCCGGGCGAAATCGTCGAGCCGCGCGGTCATCAGCTCCCAGGCGCGGCGCAGCACTTCCGAGCGTTCGCGCGGGCTCCGCGCCGCCCAGTCGGCCATCGCCCGCTCCGCCGCGTCGAGCGCGGCCTCGGCATCGGCGATCTCGGCGGAGGCGACGGAGGCCAGCACGGTCTCGTCGGCGGGGTTGAGCACATCGAACCGCGCGGCCTCGGCCCCCGGCCGCCACCGGCCGTCGATCCAGAGGTCGGTGTGCAGCGCGTCGAAACGGATATCGGCTTTGGTCATGTCGGTCCTCAGAGCAGGTGGCGGAGCGGCTCGTCCAGCCGCGCGGAAAGGCCGGTCAGAAACGCGATCGCGGCGTCGGGCGTCATCTGGTCGGCGGAACATTCGAAGCTGAGCGCGAGGCGCGGGCCGGCGCGGGTCAGCGTGACGGTGGGCGCGGCCTCGGGCCCCAGCGCGACGCCGGTCAAGGGGGTGCCCCGCAGATCCCGCAGTACCAGGCCCGGCGCGTCCTCGGTCTCGGTCACGTCGCCCAGCCGGTCGGTCGGGACGGCGAAGCGCATTGTGCCGGCTGGGCGGGCCACGGCGACGGTGGCGGGCAGGCCGAGGGCTGCGCCCGCGAACCCGGCCAGCGCCGCGGTCTCGGACACCTCCCCGGTTTCCGCCAGCCAGTCGGCCAGTTCGGCGAAGCCCGTGCCGTCGATCTCGGCGGTCAGGCGGCGCGCGGCCCCGGCGGTGGGGGCGGCGGCGGCGGTGGCCTCCGCCGACAGCCGCTCCAGCTCGCCCAGGTCCTTGACGTGATAGGGCTGCGGCAGGCCGGCCTCGGCCAGTCGGGCGAGATCGAGGCCCCGTTCCAGCGCCAGGCGGCGCAACTTGGGCGAGGCGAGGATGCGGCCGTCGACGGATTTCGGCGCGGCCGCCTTCGGCTTTTGCAATGGCGCGGGCTTCGGTGCCGCGGCCTTGCCCGCCGGGGCGGGTGCCGGGTGGGGGGCCTGCGCAGTCGGGGCCGGGGCAGCGCCCGCGCGGCGGCGGACGGGGTTCGCGGGCGGCGTATCGCTCAGGATGGCGATGGTCTGGCCCGTGGGCACGTCCTCGCCCGCCTCGGCCAGCAGCGCCGCGACATAGCCCGCGCGGTCGGCCTCAACCTCCTGCGTCGCCTTGTCGGTCTCGACCTCGAAGAGCAGATCGCCCTCGGCCACCGCGTCGCCCGGCGCGACATGCCAGCCGACCAGCCGCCCGGAATCCTGCGCCATGCCCAGCGCCGGCATGATGACGTGATGGCCCTCGGGCAACGCGTCGTCCCCCGCGTCGGCGCGATTTTCGGCATCCGGCGCGGCACCGGGCGTAGCATCCGGCGCGGGCGCGCCGCTGCCCTCCGCCGTCTCCGAGATGCGCGCGATCACGTCGCCCACCGGCACATCCGCGCCCGCCCCGGCGGTCACGTCGGTCAGGAAGCCCGCGCTCGCGGCCTCGACCTCCATCGTGGCCTTGTCGGTCTCGACCTCGAAGAGCACATCTCCCTCGGCCACCGCGTCGCCGGCCTTCTTGTGCCAGGCGACGATGTGGCCGGTATCCTGCGCCATGCCGAGCGCGGGCATGATCACGTCACGCGGCATGGATCATCTCTCCGGCGCAGAGCTGGCGCGCCTTCTTGACCACGGCCTCGGGCGTGGGCACGGTCAGATCCTCGAGCGCGGGGCTGAAGGGGATGGGCACGTCCATCGCCCCGATCCGCACGACCGGCGCGTCGAGATGGTAGAACGCCTTCTCGTTCAGGCGGCTGGCGATCTCGGAGGTGACGCCGAAGCTCTGATGCCCCTCGTCGACCACGATGGCGCGGCTGGTCTTCCTGACGCTCTCGATCAGCGTGGCCTCGTCCAGCGGAACGATGGTGCGCGGGTCGATCACCTCCGCCGAGATGCCCTCGCCGGCCAGGATCTCAGCGGCCTTCTCGCAGACCTGCACCATCGAGGAGGTGCCGATCAGCGTGATGTCGGAGCCCTCGCGCTTCACATTGGCCTCGCCGAAGGGGATCAGGAACTCCTCCTCCGGGACCGGGGCCTTGTCCTGGTACATCAGCTTGTCCTCGAAGATGACGACCGGGTTGTCGTCCCGGATCGCCGTCTTCAGAAGGCCCTTCGCCTCGTAGGCCGAGGAGGGCAGCGCGACCTTCAACCCCGGGATATGCGCGACCAGCGCGTGCAGCGACTGGCTGTGCTGCGCCGCCGACCGGCGCGTGGCGCCCAGGTTCGTGCGCAGGACCAGCGGCACCTTGAGCTTGCCGCCCGACATGTAATGCGTCTTCGCGGCCTGGTTGCAGAGCTGGTCCATGATCAGGAACAGGAAGTCTCCGAACATCAGGTCGACCACGGGCCTTGTTCCGGTCATGGCGGCGCCGACGGCGATCCCCATGAAGCCCGGCTCGGCGATGGGTGTGTCGATGACGCGGTCCGTCCCGAATTCCTCGACCAGGCCGGACAGCACCTTGAAGGGCGTGCCCGCCTCGGCCACGTCCTCGCCGATGATGAAGACGGTCTCGTCGCGCCGCATCTCCTCGGCCAGGGCCTCGTTGACGGCCTTCGAAAGCGTAATCTCTCGCATCGTTTCCTCCTCAGGCCAGCGCGTGTTCGATGTCGGAATAGACGTGCATGTCGACCTCGGCGCCGTCGGGATAGGGCGCGTCCAGCGCGTATTGCACCGCGTCCTCGGCATCCTTGACGATTTCGGCCTGCAGCGCCTCCAGCTCCGCCTCGGTGGCGATGCCTTCCTTCGTCAGCCAGGCGCGGAACAGCAGGATCGGGTCCTTCTCCGTCTTCCAGAGCGCCTCCTCGTCCTTCGCGCGGTAGTAGTCGCGGTTGATGTCGCCCACGTGGTGGCCGTGGTAGCGATAGGTCATCAGCTCCAGGAAGAACGGACCCTCGCCCTTGCGCGCCCGCGCGACGAGGTCGCGGGTGATCTTGTTGACCGCCAGCACGTCCTGCCCGTCGACCTGATGCGCCTCGATACCGAAGGCCTTGGCGCGGTCGACGATCTCGCCCGCGGCGATCTCCTCGGTCTTGGTGTATTCCGAATAGCCGTTGTTCTCGCAGGCGTAGATCACCGGCAGCTTCCAGAGCGCCGCCATGTTCATCACCTCGTAGAGCAGGCCCTGCGCCGTCGCGCCGTCGCCGAAGAAGCAGACGGTGACGTCGTCGCGGCCCAGCATCTTCGCGGTCAGCGCCGCGCCGGTAGCGATGCCCATGGACCCGCCCACGATGGCGTTCGCGCCGAGATTGCCGTTCGACTGGTCAGCGATATGCATCGAGCCGCCCTTGCCGCGGCAATAGCCCTCTTCCTTGCCCAGAAGCTCGCAGAACATCTCCCTGAAGGCCGCGCCCTTGGCCACGCAATGGCCGTGGCCGCGATGGGTCGAGGTGATCTTGTCGTCGCTGGTCAGCGCCTCGCAGATGCCCACGGCGACGGCTTCCTCGCCGGAATACATATGCGTCAGCCCGGGCATCTTGGCGGACAGGTAAAGCTGGTTGGCATTGTCCTCGAAGGTGCGGATCCGCACCATCTGGCGGTACATGCGCAGGTAGTCGTCGGTGTTCGATTTCGGATCGGCCATGTCGTGCCCTCGAAGAAAAGGCCCGGCCCCCAAAGACGGGGCCGGGCAAGTCGGGGAGAATTCAGTACCGGTTCGCGATCGGCAGCTCTTCGGCGGGGAACAGGCTGATGACCTCGACCCCGGTATCGGTGACCACGACCTCCTCCTCGATCCGCGCGGCGGAATAGCCGTCGGCGGCCGGGCAGTAGGTCTCCAGCGCGAAGACCATGCCGGTCTTGATCTCCATCGGATGCTCCAGGCTGACGGCGCGGCTGATGATCGGCCGCTCGTGCAGCGCAAGGCCCAGGCCGTGACCGAATTGCAGACCGAAGGCGCTGTCCTCGTCCGGGAAGCCGAACTCCTCGGCCTTGGGCCAGGCCTGCGCGACCACGTCGGTGCTGACGCCGGGCCGGATCAGGTCAATCGACGCGTCGATCCATTCGCGCGCCTTCACATAGGCGTCGTGCTGCGCCGAGGTGGCGCGCCCGATGTTGAAGGTCCGGTAGTAGCAGGTCCGGTAGCCCTGGTAGGACTGCAGGATGTCGAAGAACGCCTGGTCGCCAGGCCGGAAATAGCGGTCGGTGAAATTGTGCGGATGCGGGTTACACCGCTCGCCCGAGATCGCGTTGATCGCCTCGACATCGTCGGAGCCCATCTCGTAGAGCATCTTGTTGCTGAGCGCGACGATGTCATTCTCGCGTATGCCCGGCTTCAGCTCCTCGTAGATCATGTGATAGACGCCATCGACCATGCTGGCCGCCTGGGTCAGCAGCTGGATCTCGTCCCAGTTCTTGATCTCGCGCGCCGCCAGCATGATCTGCTGGCCGTCGACGATGTTGAGCCCTTCCTCTTTCAGCGCGTGGAACATCGCCGTCTCGGCATAGTCGACGCCCACCGGCATGTCGGCCATGCCCGCGTCGCGAATGAGGCCCGCGATTTCGTGGGCGTATTTCCGCATCAGCCCGAACTCGGGCGGGATCGTCCCGCGCATCCCCACCACGCCCGCGCGGCAATGGTCGGGCTCCAGCCAGTCCGAGAACTTCTTGTGGTGCATCGCGGCGGAACCGAAATCCCAGACATAGGGGCTGTCATCGCCGGTCAGCAGGCAGAAGCGGCACATCTTGTCCCGCTCCCATTCGCCGATCTTCGTCGACGAGACGTAGCGGATGTTGTTCACGTCAAAGAGCAGCAGCGTGCCCGCGTCCGAGTTCTTCAGCGCCTGGCGCGTGCGGCTCAGCCGGTAGCGGCGCAGCCGGTCATGGTCGATGCGGCGCTCGAAATCGACGGAGGTGTGTCCCCAGGCCGGGATCCGGTTTTCCCAGCGCCAGCCGGGATCCAGGTCGATCGGTTGCAGGACATTGGGGGTCAGCGCCGGATTGTGCTTGTTCATGGGGTCCTCCCGAGGATGGATGGCCCGGACGGATCCCCGCCCGGAGGAGCGTCACTGGATGCACCAGCCGCCGTCGATGTGGATCATCTGGCCGGTCATGTAGTCGCTGTCGCCGGAGGCCAGGAACGCCGCGGTCCCCTTCACGTCGTCGGGGTAGGAGACGCGCTTGATCTGCAGCGCGTCGCGGACGATGTCGTCATAGGCCTGGCCCTCGCGCTCCTTGAAGCCGATATCGACGAGGTCCTTGTCGAGCTGCTCCCAGAGCGGCGTGACGACGACGCCCGGCGCGTAGCCGTTCACGGTGATGCCGTGCTCCGACAGCGCGATGGCGCCGCAATGGGTGAGCGCGAGGACGCCATATTTCGAGGTGCAGTAGACGGTCACGTCGACCAGCGGCTTGCGCGACGCGATCGAGCCCACGTTGATCAGCTTGTAGGGATAGTCGCGTTTGCCCTGCGCGATCATCTGGCGCGCGGCCTCCTGCATGCCGAGCCACATCGCCTTGGTGTTCACGTTCATGATGAGGTCCCAATTGTCCTCGTCGATGTCCATGAAGAAACGCGGCTTGTTCAGGCCCGCGTTGAACAGCGCGACGTTCAGCTCGCCGAACTCGTCCACCACCGCCTGCACGGCGGCGGCGTTGTCCTCGCGCTTGGTGACGTCCAGCTTGACCGCGATGGCCTTGCCGCCGCCGGCCGCGTTGATGCGCTCCGCGGTCGCCTCCGCCTCCTCGAGGTTGATGTCGCCGAGGCAGACATTCGCACCCTGTTCGGCGAAATGGATCCCGTTCTCGGCGCCCATGCCGCGGGCGCCTCCGGTGATCAGGATGTTCTTACCCTTCAGGCGGTTGGGGTCCATGGTGTCCTCCCTCGTGTCGTCATGGATCGCGATTGGTGATCAAGGCGTCGGCGCGGGCCTGCGTGCGGGCCAGCGCCTCGCGCGGGGTGACGAGCCCGCGCAGCATGTCGTGGAATTCCTCGCCGCAGATCTGGAACAGGTCGCAGATCTCGGGGATCGGCGGGCGCGGCCAGAATTGCAGCTCGTCGCGCCAGCTCATGCCGTCCACGGCCTCGAAGATGGGCGACAGGCGGCGCACCTCCGGGTCCGCCCCGACCGAGTAGCGGGGGTTCGTGCGGCTGCCGTTCTGGACGTACATCTTCTGCGCCTCCGGCGAGGTGAAGACGATCAGCGCCTCGACCGCCGCGCGCACGCGCTCGGGCGGCAGGTTGGCGGGAATGCCCATGACGTAGCCGCCCACCGGTGCGACGGGGCTCGCCCCCTGGCCCGCGGGATGCGGCAGGTAGCCCGTGGTCCCCGCCGCGGGCGAGGAGCCGTCGAGCTCGAAATACGGCGCCAGCAGCGTGTAGCCATAGGCCATCGGGACCGCGCCGGAGGCGTAGGGCCGGACGCGCTCGTACCAGGACATCGACAGGATGTCGGGCGGCGAGCAGCTCAGCAGCTCCAGCAGGTAGTCGCAGGCGGCAAGGCCCGCTTCGGTGTCGAAGGTCGGGCGGTAGCTGTCATCGGCCAGTACGCCCAAGTCGTAGCCGCCGGCGATCTCCGGCAGGTCGAGGACCGGCTGACCGAAATCGGCCATCGTCATCATCACCGTGTGGCCTAGCGCCGTGCCGCGCGCCGCGTTCCAGGCGATGCCGTACTGGCCGCGGTTCGGCTTGTGGAAATGGCGCGCCGCGTCCAGCACGCGCGCGGTCGTCGTCGGCGGCTCCAGCCCCGCCTCGGCGAACATGTCGCGGCGATAGAAGAAGAGTTCGGGCGTCATCTGCGCGGGCACGCCGTAGGGGCGGCCGCCCCAATGCACCGCGCTCCAGCCCGCGGCGTGAAAATCCGGCGGATCGAGCCGGGCGATCTCCATCACCTCGTCCAGCGGCATCAGCACGCCCTTCTGGGCGAATTCCCCGATCCAGGGCAGGTCGACGGCGATGATGTCGTAAAGGCTGGCCCGGCGCTCGGCGTTGCGCAGCCCTTCCTCGCGCAGCCGGTCGATCGAGAAGGCGCGCTGGTGGATGGCGCATCCGACCACCTGCTCGAACTGCCGCTTGAGATTGTCCATCACCATGAAGGTCGGGTCGCCATGGACCAGCACGCGCAGCCCGCCCTGCGGCTTCAGCGGTTCGCCCAGCACCTGCAGCGGCGGGATCGACCGCGTCTCCATGTAGGAGCCGCCGAAATAGTAATCCTTCGTCCCCGAGGTCTTCACCGCGCCGCCGAAGCGGGTCTCGGCGAGCCGGCGGATCCGGCCGGACAGCGCGCGCCACTGCTCCAGGAGCGTCTCGCTGGGATGCAGCGACACGCTCTTGCCGGTGACGGTGCGCGGGCGCTGCTCGATCAGGCCGGCCGCGACCATGTCCTTCAGGCGCCGGTTCGCGGTGGCATAGGGCACGCGGCTCGCGCCGATCAGCGCGGTGGGCGTGACGATCTTGCCCTCGAAATGCGCGCGCATCAGGTGCAGCGCCATCCGGTAGAACGGGTTGGGGACGAACAGCTCGGTCGAGGCTTCCAGCTCGTCGCCGAAATCCTCCAGGAAGGTGACCATGTCGAGAAGGTCGTCCCGCGCGGCGCCGCCGGCGGGTCCCGTCTCGATATCATGTCCACTCTGGATGTTCATGTCGCTTTCCGGGCTCGCGGTCATTCCGCGTGTCCTGTCCGATCTGGTGATTTTCGTCATGCCACCGATGACCTCCGCCAGCCTGTTGGAGTTGAAGCCCCCAGCGTATCCGGAAAATATCCAATCTGGACCAAATAATATCCGATCCGGATATATCTCCTGCGCTAGGATCGGGCCGGGAGGTGCAGGTTTTCGGCAGTCCGCGAAGTCGGACAGCGATTCCCTCAGGACGACCGAGGGGGCTCTGCATCGATCAGGGAAATCCAGGGAGGAGACCCAAAATGAACATCCGTATCGCTCTCACGGCGACCGTCGCCGCAGCCGCGCTCACCGGCGCCGCCACTGCCGCGGAGCACGGCGCCATGAAGATCGGCATCACCCAGAACAACGTGGGCGTCGACAGCTACCAAACCACCTACGAGCAGGCCTTCATCGAGGCCGCCAACGCCAATGACAGCGTCGAGACCGTCGTGCTGGACGCCGGCGGCGACGTGGCCCGCCAGATCGCGCAGGTGGAAGACCTGATCCAGCAGGAAGTCGACGCGATCATCATCTGGCCGACCAATGGCGAGGCGGTGATCCCGGCGGTCCGCAAGGCCAGCCAGGCGGGCATCCCGGTGATCGTCACCAATTCCAACATCGCCGAGGAAGGCTTCGACTTCGTCGCCTCCTTCTCGGGACCGGACAACATCACCCAGGGCTCGCGCTCGGCCGAGATCATGTGCGACCGCTTCAAGGCGCTGGGCATCGAGAACGAGGCGCAGATCGTGCAGATCTCGGGCCAGCCCGGCTACACGACCGCGATCGAGCGCGCCAAGGGCTTCGAGGATCGCTTGCCCGAGGTCTGCCCGAACGTCACCCTGCTCGAGACGCAGCCGGGCGACTGGAACCGCGAGAAGTCGCAGCAGACGATGGAGGCCTTCCTCGTCAAGTATGACGACATCGACGGCGTCTATGCGGGCGACGACAACATGGGCGTCGGCGCCCTGAACGCCGCCAAGGCCGCGGGCCGCGCCGGCGACATCACCTTCGTAGGCGCGACGAACTTCGCCGTCGGCTACGAGGCGATGGAGGCGGGCGATTACTGGGGTTCGATCTACCAGTCGCCGGTCGACGACGCCCAAGCCGCACTGCAGACCGCGATTGACGTGCTCAACGGCGAGGAGGTTCCGTTCCTGAACTACTTCGACACGCCGAAGATCACGCAGGACAACATGTCGGAGTTCACCAAGCCGGTCTTCTGATCGGACGCGCATTAGATCGGGCGAGGCCGCAGCCGCGGCCTCGCCTCGCGACCCCACACGCCAAGGGAGGATGGCATGGGCCGGGTATCGGGACGATCCTGCATCGTGACGGGCGCCGCGCGCGGCATCGGCCGCGCCATCGGCGAGGCCCTTCTCGACGAAGGCGCCGAGGTCTGCTTCGCCGACATCAACGCCGACCACGTGGCCGAGGTGGCCGAGGCCAACCGCGCCCGGCTCAACGGCGACGGGCCCCGCGTGACCCACGCCACCGTCGACGTCACCGACCGCGAGCAGGTCCGCGCCATGATCGCCCACGCGGTCGAGACCTTCGGCAAGCTCGACGTCAAGTTCAACAATGCCGGCGTCAACAAGCCCATGAACTTCATGGACGTGACCGAGGCGAACTGGAACTTCATCATGGGCGTCAACGGCCTGGGCTGCCTGATCGGCATGCAGGAGGCCGCCCGCCAGATGATCGCGCAGGGCGGTGGCGGCAAGATCGTCAACACCGCCTCGATCGCCAGCCGGCAGGGCTTCGACAACGTGGCGCCCTATTGCGCCTCGAAATTCGCCGTCGTCAGCCTGACGCAATCCGCCGCCCGCGACCTCGCGCGCCACGATATCACCGTGACCGGCTTCGCGCCGGGCGTCGTGGCCACCGAGATGTGGGAGCAGGTCGACCAGGACCTGATGGAGATCGGCGCCGCCGAGCGGCCCGGCCAGGCGATGGAGGAATTCTCCGCCGAGATCCTGCGGGGCCGCGTCGCCCGGCCCGACGACATCACCGGGACCACGACCTTCCTCGCGTCCCGCGACAGCGACTACATGACCGGCCAGATCGTGATGATCGACGGCGGCATGACCTTGGTCTGACGGACCGGAAGAGAGGGGAGACCTCCATGACCGACACGCCGAAAGCCCGCGTTGCCAAGACCGCCGGCGCGAACGAGGGCGCCGCGTCCGGCTTTGACCGGACCGCGCTGGCGCAGTTCCTCGCCCGCAACGGGATCCTGGTGGCCTTCGTGGTCTTCATGGTCGGCTTCACGCTGGCCGAGCCGCGCTTCATCGGCATCGACAACGTCATGGGCGTGGTCCGCTCCTCCGCCATCCTCGGCGTGATGGCGCTGGGCGTGACCTTCGTGGTCATCTCGGGCCATCTCGACCTCTCCGTCGGCTCGATGATGAGCTTCTCGACCATCGTCGTGCTCGACATGCACGACCGGATCGGCCCGGTGCTGGGCATCCCCGCCATGTTCGCGATGACGCTCTGCCTCGGGGCCTTCATCGGCTTCCTCGTGGGCTATCTGCGGCTCAACTCGCTGATCGTGACGCTCGGCATGCTCAGCGCGATCCACGGCCTGACCCTGACCTATTCGGGCGGCCAGAACATGGACATCGCCGACAAGTCCGGCACCTGGTTCAGCGTCTTCGGGCAGGGCAGCCTGATGGGCGTGCCGGTCCCGATCCTGATCTTCGGGCTGCTCGCCATCGTCCTCGGCCTCGTGCTGGCCAAGACGCCCTTCGGCCGCAAGGTCTATGCCGTCGGCGGCAACGGCACGGCGGCGACCTTCTCGGGGATCCGGCGGGCGCGGACGGTCTTCCAGTGCTACCTGATCTCGGCCTTCTGCGTGGCCACGGCGGGCCTGTTGCAGGCCTCGCGCTCGCTCGGAAGTCAGAACACGGTGGGGCAGGGGCTCGAGCTCGAGGTCCTGGCCGCGATCATCCTCGGCGGCGCCTCGCTCCTGGGCGGGTCGGGCACGGTCTTCAAGACGGTCATCGGCGTGCTGATCCTCGGCTTCATCCAGAACGGCCTGCTGCTGATGGGGCTGCAATTCTACGCCCAGTTCGTCGTGACCTGGATCATCATCATCCTGGCGGTCTGGCTCGACATCGCGGCCAAGCGCGGCCGACTGCTCTCGCCCATCGCCTGAGGAAAGGACGCCTGCCATGAAATCCGGAGCTCTCTCCACCTTCCTGCGAAGCGGCGCGATCTGGGCCTTCGTCGTCCTCGAGCTGGTGTTCTTCTCGGTCGCGGGACAGTTCCTCGCGATCTCGGACACAGCCTTCCTCGATCCCGGCAACATGCTGCTGCTGCTCAAGCAATCGGCGCCGATCGGGATCATCGCGATGGGCATGACCATCGTCATGATCAACGGCAATATCGACCTCAGCGTCGGCGCGACATTCGCGCTCTCGGCGATCATCCTGCTGATGGTGATGGGCGCGCCGGGGCTCGAGGGCCTGGGCGACTGGGTCATCCCGGTCGCCTGGGCGGCGGCGCTGCTGACGGGCCTGGCGCTGGGCGCGCTCAATGGCTTCATCGTCTGGAAGACCGGCGTCGACAGCTTCATCGTCACGCTGGGCGCGCTGCTGGGCTATCGCGGCCTGGTCTTCATGATGAACGGCGAACAGCCGACCTCGCATCTCAACTGGACGCTCGTGGATTTCGCCGAGGCGCAGTTCCTGGGCCTGCACACCGCGACCTGGTTCCTTCTGGCGGTGACCGCCATCGCCTGGTTCATCATGAAGCGCACCGTCCACGGCCGGAACGCCTATGCCATCGGCGACAACCGCGAGGCGGCGGTGAACGCGGGCATCCGCGTCGGGCCGCATATGATGATCAACTTCATGATCATCGGCTTTCTCGCCGCGCTCTCCGCAGTGGTGTTCTACTCGGAATCGGGCTCGGTGAACCCAAATGACGGCCAGCTCTACGAGCTTTGGATCATCACCGCGGTCGTCCTCGGCGGCACCAAGCTCACGGGCGGCTCGGGCTCGATCATCTCGACGCTGGGCGGGGTCATCGCGATTCAGCTTCTGCGCAAGGGGCTGGGCTATATCGGTGCCGACACCGAGACGGTGAACCTGGTGATCGGCCTGATCCTGATCGCGGTCCTGTTCCTCGACCGGCAGCTCAACATCCGCGGCAAGGAGGCGCTTCGCACATGACCACCCCGGCGCTGAGACTCGAGAACATCACCAAGACCTTCCCGGGCGTGAAGGCGCTGGACGGCGTCAGCTTCGAGGTGATGCCCGGTGAGGTGCACGCCCTGATGGGCGAGAACGGCGCGGGCAAGTCCACGCTGATGAAGGTGCTGGGCGGCATCTACCAGCCCGATGGCGGCCGCATCCTGATCGGCGAGAAGGAGGCCGTGATGGCCACCCCGCTCGAGGCCAAGGAGAAGGGCATCATCTTCATCCATCAGGAGCTTTCGCTCGCCACCGAGCTGACGGTGGCCGAGAACATCTATCTCGGCGAACTGCCCCGCAAGCGCTTCGGCATGGTCGATTGGACGACCCTCTTCGACCGCACCGACGCGATCCTGAAGAAGCTGAACGTCAGCTTCGACGCCCGGACCCGGGTCGGTTCGCTGTCGATCGCCAACCAGCAGATGGTCGAGATCGCGCGCGCCCTGACCCATGACGCCAAGGCCGTCATCTTCGACGAGCCCACCGCCTCGCTGACCGATGCCGAGAAGGTCGTGCTCTTCGACGTGATCGAGGATCTCAAGCGCGGCGGCGTGGGCATCATCTACATCTCCCACCGGATGGAGGAGATCTTCCGGATCACCGACCGCATCAGCGTGCTGCGCGACGGCGAATATCGCGGCACGGTTCTGACCTCCGAGACCGACGAGGAGGCGGTGACCCAGATGATGATCGGCCGCGCCCTCGACCTCAGCCGCAACGCCAGCCACCACGCGCTGGGCGAGGTCGCGCTGGAGGTGCGGGGCCTGTCCTGCGGCCACCTGTTCCAGGATGTCAGCTTCCAGGTCCGCAAGGGCGAGGTGGTGGGCTTCTACGGCCTCGTCGGCGCCGGCCGGACCGAGATCGCCGAGACGATCTTCGGCCTGCGCGAGCCGTCGGCGGGCACGATCCACGTCCACGGTCAGGAGACGCGCATCGACTCCCCGGCCGAGGCCATCGCCCACGGCATCAGCCTCGTGCCCGAGGACCGCAAGGGCCAGGGCCTGATCCTCGGCATGAACTGCCGCGAGAACATCACCCTGCCGCAGGTGGGCGAGCTCGCCCACGGACCCTTTGTGGCCGAGGGCGAGGAGACCAAGATCTTCGACAAGTACCGCGACCGCCTCGACATCCGCACGCCGGGCTGGAAGCAGACCGTCGGCAACCTGTCGGGCGGCAACCAGCAGAAGATCGTGATCGGCAAATGGCTGTCGATGCATCCCGAGGTGCTGATCGTGGACGAGCCCACGCGCGGCATCGATGTCGGCTCAAAATCCGAGATCCACAACCTGATCCGCGATCTCGCCGCGCAGGGCTACGCGGTGATCGTGATCTCCTCCGAGATGCCCGAGGTCCTGCACGTCTCGGACCGGATCATCGCGATGTATTCGGGCCGCATCGTCGAGACCTTCACCTCCGAGGAGGTGACCGAGGACAAGCTGATCCAGGCCATCTCCGGCATCGGGGCCGACCGGGCCGCCTGACGGGGCCGGGGCCGCGCGGCGTCCGCCGCGGGGTCAGTCCCCGGCGGGCCGCGCGACCGGATGGACCGGCGCGCCGTCCCGCGCGAAGGCCGTGATGTTCGCGATCGTCGTCTCGGCGATAGCCGTCATCGCCTCATGCGTGAAGAACGCCTGGTGTCCGGTGATCACCACGTTGGGAAAGGTCAGAAGCCGCGCGAAGACGTCGTCCTCGATGAAGGTCTGCGACAGGTCCTGGAAGAAGAGATCCCCCTCCTCCTCGTAGACGTCCAGCCCGACGCTGCCGATCACGCCGCTCTTGAGCCCGCGGATCAGCGCCGTGCTGTCCACCACCGCGCCCCGGCTCGTGTTGATCAGCATCACGCCCCGTTTCATCGTCGCGATGGCGCCCGCGTCGATCAGGTGATGCGTCTGCGGCGTCAGCGGGCATTGCAGCGTGATGACGTCGCTGCGCTCGAACAGGTCGTCCAGCGCGACGTAGCGCACCCCCAGCGCCAGGCAGTCGGCGTTTTCGTTCGGGTCATGGGCCAGCAGGTCGCAGCCGAACCCGTGCAGGATGCGGGCGACGATCGCGCCGATCTGGCCGGTGCCGACGATGCCGACGGTCTTGCCGTGCAGGTCGAAGCCCAGAAGCCCGTCCAGCGCGAAATTGCCCTCGCGCACGCGGTTATAGGCGCGGTGCATCTTGCGGTTCAGCGTCAGCATCAGCGCGACCGAATGCTCGGCCACCGCATGCGGCGAATAGGCCGGCACGCGCGCGACCGCGATCTCCGCCTCGGCCGCCGCGGCGAGGTCGACATGGTTGAATCCCGCCGAGCGCAGCGCGATCAGCCGCACGCCCGCGTCCGAAAGCGCGGCGATCACGTCGGGCCCGAGCTGGTCGTTCACGAAGGCGCAGACCACCTCGAAGCCCTGCGCAAGCGTCGCCGTCTCAAGCGACAGGCGCGGCTCGAAGAAGGCCAGCTCATGCGCGTTGCCATTGGCCTCGCGCAGGTAGCGGGAATCATAGGGCTTGGTGCTGAATACCGCGACTTTCACGACCGCTCGGACCTCCGGCCTCAGGGGATCCGCGCTGCGGTCCCGTCCGCCGAAGCGATGCACGCCCCGGCGCACCCGTCAACCGCACGGCGCGCGTCCAGCCGGGCGTCAGAGGCTGCGGGCCGCCCATTTCACCATGTTGCCGAACAGCGCGTCATAGCCCGGCCAGTCGAGGAACGGCTTCGGCAGCCAGTGCTCGCTCATGTCCGAGGCCCAGGCCAGCGTGCGGCCCTCGCCATGCGCGCCCGTCACCAGAAGCGGCAGGCCGCCCTGCGCCTCGGGCAGGCGCAGCACCACATCGGTGTCCTCGGCTTTCGGCGTCAGCTCGTTCACGCCCAGCAGGTAGGGCCAGTCCGACGGCACGCCCGCGAGGATCGGATGGCGCGCATCCACCACCTCGGGGACGGCGCCCTCGGGGATCTCGACCCGGTCGTCATGGGGCAGGCAGGTCACGGGCAGGGCCCGCTCGACCGGCGTCCGGTGCCAGCGGCCGCGTCCGTCGATACCCTGGAAGGTCATGTATCCGCCGATCATGATCAGCCCGCCACCGCCCTTCACCCAAGCCTCGATCATTGTCAGGCGGTTGGGCACGCGCTCGCCCCGCAGCCAGACATCAGGCGGCAGCAGAAGCGTGTTGGCGCCGATATCCGACAACATCAGCACGTCGTAGGCGTCCAGATCCTCCTGCCGGTAGGGGAACCCCTCGGCGGCCTCGTGCGCCTTCATGTAGGTCACCTCGATACCCGCGCGCCCCATGCCGTCCACGAACCGGTCGGCGCCGGTGTGGAAGGTCACGCTGCCGAACTGGTCGAAGCCCTTGAAATGGCTGGCCGAGCTGACCCAGCTTTCGCCGACGAGAAGGAGCTTGGTCATCGCGGAACCTCCGAAGTGATGTAGGCGCAGAGCGCGGCGGCGGGGTTGGCGACCATCAGCGCATCGAGGTCGCCTTGGGTCAGCCCCAGCCGCTCCAGCCGCGGCAGGAAATGCCGCTGCACATGGGCGTAGCCGTTCCCGCCGAAGGGCGTCAGCATCATCTTGACGAACACGTCCTGCGACAAAAGCAGCCGGTCGCGGTAGCCGTCGCGAACCAGCGCGGCGATGGCGCCGGCGCAATCCGCGTCCGAGGGGCATTGGACCTGCTGGTCGTCATACCAGAAATCCATCCCGATCATGTCGTATTCGAGAAACGCGCCCCGGTCCGCCAGCGCGCGCTGGTAGTCGGTATCGTCCCAGGACGGGTTCATGTGGCACAGGATCACCCGGTCGAGCGGCTGCCCCTCGGCGGCCACCAGGTCGAGCACCTCGTGGGCCAGCCGCTCCCATCCCGGCAGGTGGATCATCAGCGGCAGGCCGGTCTCGACCGCCGCCATCGCGGCGCCGCGCAGGCTCTTGCGCTCGTCGGGCGTGAAGTCGGCGCTGACCCCGATCTCGCCGATCAGGCCGATGGGCACGCGGTCGGGCCCGACCCCATCGCGATGCTCGCCGATCAGCTCCGCCGCGATATCTTCGGCGCGCATCCGGGCGAGCCCCGGCGGGTGCGAGGATTGCAGGTAATAGCCCGAACCCATCACGATGTTCAGCCCCGTCGCCCGCGCGATGCGCACCAGGGCTTCGGGCGCGCGGCCGATGCCGCGGCAGGTGGGGTCGACCACCGTCGCGCCGCCTTCGTCCGCGAATTGCGCGAGCTCGGCGATGGCCATCGCCTCGTCGTCCAGCGCGCAGTTGTCGCGGCAGGCGAAGGGGTCGTGCTTCAGCCGCGACAGGATCGCGGCGCTGACCGGCAGGTCGCGGATCGGCGAGGCGAACTCCGGGTCCCGGCCCCGCCACCAGCAGGTGCAGTCGTTGAGGATATGCTCGTGCATCAGCGTGACGCCCAGATCCGCGCGCGGGACGGGCCCGGTCACGGTCGCCACGGTGGGGGAGGGCGTCCTATGCATCCTGCGTCTCCGGCGCCAGCGGCGCGTCGTGGAAGGCGATCTCGAGCGCGGTGACATGGCCGAACACCGCGCTCAGCCGCGCGCGATCCGCGGGTATCGCGCGATCGTCGATCGCCGCTTTCAGCCAGCGCGCCTGCGCTTCGAAATCCGCGCCGGCATGCAGCTCCACCCAGCGGCGGATATGCGGATCCGCGATTGGGCGGGATGCGGCGCGGCTGCACCATGTCCAGTACATCCATTCGGCGGCGAACATGGCGGTGACGATCTCGGCGAAGTCGCCGTCGCGCGCGATCCGCAGCATGCCGTCGTCGAAGGCGCGGACGGCGTCGGGGATCGAGATCCCGGTATCAACGCCCAGCGCGGCGAAGATCTCCTCGAAATAGGGCATCTGCTCGCGCGCCAGCGCGTCCTGCACGCCGATGAGCCAGCGCTTCGCGGCCAGGTCGGGCGCCTTGGCCGTGGCATAGGCGAAGATCGCGATGGCCGTCTCGACGAAGGCGCCCTCGTAGACGAGGTAGCGGTGGTAGGCGCCGGCCGGCAGCGTGCCGTCTTCGATGCCCCGCACGAAGGGATGGTCCAGCATCCGGTCCAGACCTTCGACATTGTCGGCCAGGATCAGGTCCGAAAGCGCGGTCATCCCCCCTCCAGCACCGTGCGCGCGGCGTCGACGAAGGCCCGGACCCGTCGGGCCTCGACCGGGTTCCACCAGACGCCGTCCTCCTTCAGCGACGAGGCGACGATCACCGCGTCGACCCGCTCCAGAATCGGGACGACGTTGTCCGGGGTCACGCCCGAGCCGACGAGGACGGGCAGATGCGTCGCGTCGCGCACCGTCTCGATCTCGTCCAGCGCGGCGCTGTCGCCGGTGCGCTGGCCCGTGGCGATCACCGCGTCGGCGTCGAAGAAGGCCAGGTCGCGCGTCAACTCGGTCACGCTGCGGTCGGCGGTGATGGCATGGCTGCCGTGCTTGACGTGGCTGTCGGCGAAGACGCGAATGCCCTCCGCCCGCAGCTTGGAGCGGTAGCGCAGCGCCTCCGCCGCGCGGCCCTCCATGAAGCCCTCGTTGGCGACATAGGCGTTGGCCCACTGGTTGACGCGGATGAAGGACGCGCCCGCGGCCGCGGCGATCGCGAAGGCCGGGATCGGCGCGTTGGCCAGCACGTTGACGCCCAGCGGCAGGTCGAATTCCCGCCCGATCCGGTCGGCCACCACGGCCATGAAGGCCGCCGTCTCGTGGCCGATATCCTCGGGCTTCGAGAAGGGGATGTCGCCGTGGTTCTCGATCAGAAGCCCGTGCATCCCGCCCGCGACCAGCCTCTCGGCATCGCGCAGGCAGAAGGACAGGATCTCCTCGCGCGGCGCGCCGCGGTAGCGGGGGGCGCCGGGGAAGGCCGGGCAGTGGATCATGCTGATCAGGGCCTTCTTGCGGCCGAAGATCTCCTGGATGGCGTTTTCCGGCCTGTCGGATATCTGCGCCATGATCAGCCTTTCTTCCGCCCGCCGAACCGGAAATTCGCGGTGAAGATGCGGGTGTTGAGCCAGATCGCCACCAGGATGATCGTCCCGGTAACGATCTGGGTGAAGAACGGCGAGATATGCATGAGGATCAGCCCGTTGCCGATCACCGCGATGGTCATCGCGCCGAGCAGCGTCCCGAGGATCGAGCCGCGCCCACCGAAGAGCGAGGTGCCGCCGAGGACCACCGCCGCGATGACTTGGAGCTCGAAGCCCACGGCCGCGTTGGACGACCCCGAGCCCAGCCGCGCGGCGATCAGCAGCCCGGCGACGGCGCTGGCGACCCCGGTCAGCACGTAGACCGACGCGACGGTTCCGCGGGCGGGCATCCCGGCCCGGCGCGCGGCCTCGGTGTTCGACCCCACGGCCACGACGCGGCGGCCATAGACCGTGCGCGCCAGGACCGTGGTCCCGATCACGGCGATGCCGACCGCGACGATCACCGGGACGGGGATGCCCATGATCTGCCCGCGCCCCAGCGCGAGGAAGCCCGGCAGGTCGGGGATCGGGATCGAGTAGCCCTGCGTGAGGTAGAGCGCGAGCCCGCGCAGGATCGACAGGCCCGCCAGCGTCACGATGAAGGCCGGGATGCCCTGATAGGCCACGAACCAGCCCTGCACGAGGCCGATCACCGCGCCCAGCATCAGCATGCCGACGATGACCAGCGGCCAGGGGACCGCGCCGGTCGACAGGATGATGGCCGCCACCGCATTGATCAGCGCGACCTGCGAGCCCACCGACAGGTCGATCCCCGCGGTGATGATGACGAAGGTCATGGCCACCGCGACGACGAGGATCGGCGCCGCCTGCCGCAGGATGTTGAGCAGGTTGACCGGCGTCAGGAAGGCGTCGGTCATGGCCGAGAAGAACACCACGCAGATCAGGAAGAAGCCTGCGATGGACAGGACCTGCGCATGTTCGGACAGGAAATCGGCGACGGCGGAGCCCTGGCCGCGCTCGGTGTACTGGACGCTCATATCGCCTCCCCCTTGCCGACGATCAGCTTGACCAAGTCTTCGAGGCTGGTGTCGCCGATGCCGCGCTCGGCCACCTTGATGCCCTCGTACATCACCGCGATGCGGTCGCAGACCTCGAACAGGTCCTGCAAGCGGTGGGTGATCAGGATCACGGCGACGCCGCGGGATTTCACCTCGTTGATCAGGCGCAGGACGGCCTCGACCTCGGCCACCGCCAGCGCCGAGGTGGGCTCGTCCATGATCAGGACCCGCGGCTGGAAGGACGCCGCGCGGGCGATCGCGATCGCCTGGCGCTGGCCGCCCGAGAGCTGCTCCACCTTCGCGTTAAGGCGGGGGATGCGGATATCCAGGTCGTCGAGCATTTCGCGGGCGCGCTCGCGCATGGTGCGGCGATCGAGGAACGACCAGCGCGACACCTCGCGGCCCAGAAAGAGGTTCCCCATCACGTCGATATGGTCGCAGAGGCTCAGATCCTGGAACACCATCTCGATATTGCGCGCGCGGGCGTCGGAGGGGTTCGCGAACCGCACCTCCTCGCCGTCGACCGCGATGGTGCCGGCATCGGGGACATAGGTGCCCGAGATGATCTTGGTCAGCGTGGACTTGCCGGCGGCGTTGTCGCCGATCAGTCCGACGCATTCGCCCGGATAGATATCGAGATCGACGCCGCGCAGCGCCTCGATCGATCCGAAATTCTTGCGGATGCCGCGCAGCGAGATGCGCGGCACGCCGGTGGCGTCGGAGGCGGAACCGGAGGGCGTGGTGCCCTCCGGCCCGGCAATCGCCATGTCTCGCGATTGCGCGACCATCACTCGAAGATGCTCCGGAAGTCGTCCACGTTCGCATCGGTGACGATGGTGACTGGGACGGACACGACCGCCTCGGTGCTGCCGCCCCCGGCCAGATCGCCGAGGATGCGGACCGCCGTAGCGCCCATCTCGGCCGGATCCTGCTGGATCACCGCTTCGACATAGCCCTGGTCGATGCCGCGGATCGCCTGGGCCGTCAGGTCCCAGCCGAAGACTCGGATGTCGTCCTGCCGCCCCTGGCTCTCGACGGCCGCGATCGCGCCCAGGAGCGCCGGCTCGCCGGTGGCGTAGATGGCGTCGAGATTCGGGTTCGCCGTGATCAGGTTCTCGGCCGCGGACAGCGCGATGTCCTGCACGTTCTGCCCGTCGACGACGCCCGCGACAGTGATCCCGTCCACGCCCTCGATGCTGGCCTCGAAGCCGTCCTGGCGGATGTTCTGGATCGCCGAATTCAGCGCGCCGACGATGCCGACCGTGGCGGTGCCGTCCATCTCGGCCCCCACGTATTCGACGAAATAGTCGCCGATCATGCCGCCGGCTTCCATGTTGTCGACGCCGACCTGCGCGGCCTGCGGGCCTTCGGGCAGGACGGCATCCACGGCGACCACGGGAATGCCCGCATCCACCGCCTGCTGCACGGCCGGCATGATGCCGTTCACGTCGATCGCGACGACGACGATGCCGTCGACGCCCTGGGCGATATAGGTCTCCACCGCGCTGTTCTGCGCCGCGGGATCGTTGTTCGCGTTGAAGATCACCAGCTCGTCGCCCTGCGCCTCGGCGGCGGCGGTCGCGCCTTCGTTCATCTGGTTGAAGAACAGCGCCTGCTGGTTGATCTGCACGAGCGCGAAGGTTTCGGCGCTCGCGGACCCGGCCATGAGCCCCGTGGTAGCGGCGGCGGCCAGAAGCGCGCCTTTCATGCGATTGGTCATGTCGTCAATCTCCTCTGTCGGTTTGGTTGGCGTGGTCTGCTCTTGCTCTTCTTGCGAGGTTCGGCGCCGCAACCGACGCCCTCTCGATCAACTCCACCGGCAGGTACTCCACCCGGTCCGGCAGGGCAGGGTCGTCCCAGTCGCCGTCGAGCAGAAGCTCGACCGCCCGCTCGCCGAGCTGGCGGGCCGGCTGGCGCACCGCCGTGATCGGCGGGTCGTAGAGATGCAGCGCCCGTGCGCCGTCGAAACTGACGAGCGACATGTCCTGCGGGATCCGGACGCCGCGCGCGCGCAGGGTCTCAATGACGCCGATGGCCAGCTCATCCGAGCCCACGAAGATCGCGGTCTCCTCGCCGCCCGCATCGAGCAGCTCGGCCGCCAGTGCGCGGCCCGAGGCGACGTCGTGGCGGCCCGAGAGGATGCGCACGCCGACCTCGGCGCCGCCGCTTTCCTCGCGCAGGCCGCGTTCCAAGCCCTCGGCGCGCAGCCGCGTGGACATCAGCGCCGGATCGCCGCCCAGATAGGCGATCTTGCGATGCTGCCAGCGCGCCAGGTGGCGCCCGGCCAGATAGCCGCCCTGCGCATTGTCGGCGAAGACCTGGGGCGCGCGGGCGCCCGGGACGCCCTCGTCCACGATGACCGCCCGTGGCAGGGCGGCGATCGCCTCGGCGACATCGGGCCCGGGCTTGCGATTGGTGCAGAAAACCACTCCGTCCGAGCGGTGATCCGCCGCGAGTTGCAGCACCGCGAGCTCGCGCGCCTCGACATTCGACGTGGCGTGAAGCTGGACGATCATGCCCCGCTCGAAGGCGGCGCGCTCGACCGTGGCGGCGAGCGTCGCGAAGAACGGGTTGGCGATGTCGGGCACGATAAGCGTGATGGTGTCCGACCGGCCGAGGCTCAGGCGGCGGGCATGCGGGTTCGGCCGGTAGGCCAGGCGCCGCACCGCCGCCTCGATGCGCTTCCGCGTCGGCTCGGGCAGCTCCAGCGTGCCGTTGAGATGCCGCGACACGGCGGCGGGGGAGAGCCCCGCTTCCCTGGCCACATCTTTCAAACTCGCCGGCATTCTGCCCCTTCCCAATCGAAACCCACTACGGTAAATCAGTTTACTAAACGCATTTAGTAAACCGCGATACCAGCCCGGTCAAGCGAGGTCTCACATGCCGCCCGAGCCAGCCGCCGTTTGTCCGGAAATTCAGCAGGTCCGATGACCGAATGACCGAAACGCCGCAAACCGACGCCCGCCCGCGCCGCGCACTCGTCTTCGGGAACGCCGCCATCGACGAGGTCTTCCAGGTCCGCGACCTGCCCGCGGCGGGGGAATCGGTGCTGGGCCGCGCCGGGCATACCGGCCTCGGCGGCAAGGGCACGAACCAGGCGATCGCGCTGGCCCGGACGGGCGTGCCCACCCGCCTCGTCGCCGCCGTCGGCACCGATTGGCACGGGCGCGCCATCCGCGACGCGCTCGGCCATGAACCGGTCGAGCCGGCCCTCGTCGACCGCCCCGACATCCCGAGCGACCGTTCGATCATCTTCGCGCAGGAAGACGGCGACAACGTCATCGTCACCACCAATGCCTGCGCCCGCAGCCTGACCTTTGCCGATTGCCGGGCCGAACTGGCCGGCGCCCGGCCCGGCGACGCGATGCTGCTGCAGGGCAATCTTGACCGCGACGTGACCGCCGCGCTCTGCCGCGCGGGCCGGGATCGCGGGCTCTTCACGGTGCTGAACCCCTCGCCCTTCGATGCCGGGCTCCGCGATCTCCTGCCGCTGACCGACGCCCTGTTCGTCAACGCCAACGAGGCGCGGGCGCTGACCGGCTGCGCGGGGCGGGACGCGGTGGCGGCGCTCCGGCGGGCGGGGGTCGCCCAGGTCGTCCTGACCCTCGGGGCCGAGGGCGCGCTGCTGGGGTCGGGGGCGGACATCCTGCACGTTCCCGCCCGGCCCGCCGAGGTGGTCGACGTCACCGGCGCGGGGGATTGCTTCGAAGGCGTGGCCATCGGCTCGGCCCTGCGGCGGCGCACCCGCCTCGACGAGATCGCCATCCGCCATGCCGGCCGCGCCGCCGCGCACACCATCGGCAGCCTCGGCACCGCCCGCGCCTTCCCGAGCCCCCGGCGCATGTCGGAAATCCTGGACGACCTCCTCGATCGCTGAATGCCCCGCCCGACGCCCGTCCGGCGCCCCTGTTTCCACCGGGATCGTCGGTGACGCCCGGGCCGATCTCACGGGCTCTGGGGGGAACCCCGCGCAGGAGATGCCCCCGGCCACGCGCATCCCGCTCCGCGCCCTGTCGCATAACCTGCTATCCCTCCGCTCCTGCCTGTCGCGCGGCCTCCTCGCGCGGGTCCATGCGGAATTCGCCCTCGCCCGGCGAACCGACCGCGCGCCCGCTCCGACCGCCGGTGCCGACGACATCCGCCGCGCGGCCGAGCATGTCGTCACGGATGCGGAACGCCGGCTCGCGGGCGGCCAGCTCCGGTTCCACGGCGCGCTCGCGGCGCAGCAGAGCCCGAGGGGATCCCTCACGCGGCGATGCGTCTGGCCGGCGATATCGAGCGCCGCCTCCCGATCCACGCCCGAAGCCAGCGCGCGATCCGCCAGAAGATGCTGTCGCTCCGCGAGGTCGGCCGCGGCACGGCGTCCGAGCGCGTCGGACGGCTCGCGGCGCGGGCGGGGATGCTGACCCGCGAGGCGCTCGCCAGCCAGTGCGCCGCCTATCGCCTGGCGCTGGGCGCGCTCGGCCTCGATCCGCCCGAGGACGTCCGGGCGGTGATGCGCAAGGCGAACAGCACGGCCTTCGCCACCCCGCTGTCCGACGGCACGGACGTGGCCCTGAGCGATCTCGAGGCGTCCGCCGACGGCGCCTTCGTCGAGATCGAGGGCTTCGTCACCGCGATCGAGGCGCTGCGACTGGCCGACGGCAAGCTCGTCAGCCGACTGGTCCTCCGCGATCCGTCGAGCGACGCGACCGCGAACGCCAAGGCGGTCATCGCGCATCTGCCCCATGCGGGGGTCACCTTCGACGCCTTCCTGCGCGCCAACGGATCGTTCAACGCCGCGTCGGCCCTGTTCGACGGCCAGCCCGCCGTCGAGATCGATGCGCTTTCGCTCGAAGCGCTCGGCCGGGCGAGCTGGCGCATCGCCTTCCTGCGGCTGGCGGACCGATGGTTCGGCCCGCAACCGGCCGAGATCACGCCCGGCATGGAGCCCGAGCCCGTGCACGAGCTAAAGCGGCAATTGGAGGACGACCGCGAGCGGCTCCGGGATTGCCGCGACGCAGCCGATATCGAGGACAGTTGGAACGACTACGACAACCTCAGGACCGCGTGGGAAATCGCCATGGAGGAGGCCGACGCCCTGAGGGGCGAACTGGAAGCCTGCCTCCACGCGCTGAACGAAAGCATCCCGTTCGCCTGAACCCGAAGCCCCGCCTGCCGGGCGCGGGGCCATCAAAAGGAGTGACATGGCCAGATGCGCTTCGTGGCGAGCCTGCGGGATGAGACGATCGATGCCTTCGCGGCGGAGGACATCCAGCCCCGCGCCTATCTGCTGTCCTCCCATCGGGTCACGCCGGCCATGCTGGAGGCGGCGGCGCGGGTGCGCGGCCTAGGCCTGCCGCTCTTCGCCTATAATGGATTGAAGAAGCTCATCGACGGGGTGATCGACACCTTCGCCGCCGATGCGGCGGTGATCCGCGACGCGGTCCACCAGATCCGCCGCGAGATCGGGCGCGTGCCCCGCGGCAGCGACATCCCGCGATTTCCCCACCCCGCCCCGGGCCATCCTCCGCGCCCCGTGCCGCCAACCCCTTGACGCGAGCCGGCTCCGGGGGCCCTACTGCACGGCGAAGGGGGCCGTCGGCCCCGTCCCGGAAAGGACGCCCCGCGCGTCCGGCCGGGGACGGGGTCACAACACGATGACGAAGGCCGCGGCCGAGGAGTTTCGACTGAACCTGCCCAAGACAATGCGCCCGGCGCCCCCGCCCGCGGGGCGGCCCGACGACACGACCTCCCTGCGCACCCTCAACGCCTTCGCCGTGGATGTCATGACGATCCGCAGCGCCGAGGACCTGTTCTGGTACGTCGCGCGGAACGTCGTCGGCCGCCTGAATTTCGTCGACTGCGTGATCTATCAGGCCGATGGCCGCGAACTCGTCCAGGTCGCCGCGCTGGGCGAGAAGAACCCCTATGACCGCGCGATCGTCAATCCGCTGCGGATCCCGTTCGGACACGGCATCACCGGGCAGGTCGCGGAAACCCGCGAACCGATCATCATCGACGATCTCCTCAAGGACCGGAACTACATCCCCGACGCGCAGCCGGCGCGCTCGGAAATCTGCGTTCCGCTGATCTCGCAGGGGCAGGTCGTCGGCGTGATCGACAGCGAGCATCCGGAGGTGGCGGCCTTCGGCGAGGCCGAGCTCGAGATCCTGACCACCATCGCGGCGATGACCAGCGCCAAGCTCGACCTCCTGGCCGAGGCGGAGCGGTCGAACCAGCGCTACCGCGACCTGATGCGCTCGCATGCGCAGCTCACCGAGGAGACGAGCCACCGCAAGGCGCTGGAGGCCGAGCTCTTCGAGGCGCGCAAGCTCGAGGCGATCGGCCGGCTGACCGGCGGCTTCGCGCATGAGTTCAACAACCTGCTCACCGCCATTTCCGGCAATCTCGAGCTTCTCGAACTCGATCCCACCGGCCCCGATGCCCAGCGCAGCCTCGACGACGCGCAGGCCGCGGCGGGCCGGGGCGCACGGCTGATCCAGGACATGCTCGCCTTCGCGCAGCGCCGGCATCTCGAACCCGAGATCACCGATCTTAACGAACTCGTCCGGTCGACGATCCGCACCGACCGGGCCGGGGCGGGCGACACGATCGATTTCGATCCCGCGGGCCAGGCCTGGCCCGTGCGGATCGATCGCATCGCGGCCGAGATCGCGCTGATCAACCTGATCCTGAACGCCCGCGACGCGATGCCGGAGGATGGCCGGTTGCGGATCGAGACCGAGAACACCCGCCACGACCTCGCCGGGGCAAGGGCCCTCGGCGGCGCGGCGGCCGGCCGCTACGTCCGGCTCGGCGTCATCGACGAGGGGACCGGGATCCCGCCTGAGGCGCTGCCGCGCATCTTCGACCCGTTCTTCACCACCAAGCCCGTGGGCGAGGGCAAGGGGCTCGGCCTGTCGATGGTCATGGGCTTCATGAAACAGTCGGGCGGCTGGGTTCGCGCCCGTCCGGGCCCGACGCGCGGGACGACGATCGACCTGTTCTTCCCGGCCGCCGACGATCCGCAACACGAGGCCGGGCAACAGGAGGCCGGGCAGCGCGATGCGGGTTAATCGTCTGCCCGGACAGGGCCAGCCCGGCGACGGCGCGACCCTCGGGGCCGCATGCCGCGACCTGACGCCGCCGCTCATCAGCGTCGCGGGCCTTCTGACCGGCGACCGCGACGCGGCCCGGGCCGTCGCCGACCAGATCGGGCGCGCGGCGCGCGATGTCGGCTTCTTCCGCATCTGCGATCACGGCATCGAACCCGCCCGGGTCGAGCGCACCTATGCCGTCGCCCGGCGCTTCTTCGCGCTGCCCGACACGGTCAAGCGCCGCTATTATATCGGCCACCAGCCGAACCATCGCGGCTATGTCCCGTTCTCCGAAAAGGGCGACTACCCCGACGAGAAGGACCGCTCCTACGAGGCCTTCGACCTCGGGCTCGACCTGCCCGCGGACGATCCGGACTTCCTGGCCGGAATTCGGCTGCTCGGACCCAATGTCTGGCCCGAGCTGGCCGGGTTCCGCGACGCGGTCGCCGCCTATTACGACGCGGTCTCGCAACTCGGCCGCCGTATCTGCGCGGCGCTCGAGATCCATCTGGGCCTCCCCGAGGGCGCGATGACCTCGCGGATGCGCAAGCCGATCTCGCAGCTTCGCCTGCTGCATTACGTGCGCGATGCGGGCACCACCGACCACCAGTCGGTCAACATGGGCGCCCATACCGATTACGAATGCCTGACCTTACTGCACACACGCAACGCGGGGCTCCAGGTGATGACCCGCGACGACGAATGGATCGACGTGCCCGTCGATCCGGCCGTCCTGGTCGTCAATATCGGCGATATGCTCGAGGCCTGGACCAACGGGATGCTCCGCTCCACCCCGCACCGCGTCCTCAACCTGAGCCCGGAGCGCTTCTCGCTGCCCTATTTCGTCGCCGCCGATTACGGCACCGTGATCGAGCCCTTCCCCGAACTGATCGCCCCAGGCGAGGGTCCGCGCTACGCGCCGTTCTCGGCCGGCGCCCATCTGGAGCGGATGCTGGTCCGCGACTTCCCCTATCTCCGCGCCGCGAAGGCGGGCGGGGCGGGGGCTGATCCGGACGCACCTCCGGAGGAGTCGTTCCGCAATCCCTTCGAGACCCGGCTGAACGGAACGGGCACGGAACTCTGACCCATGCCCGAATTCGACACGATCCTCGCCGTCGCCCTGGCGGGCCTCGCGCTGAGCGCGACGCCCGGCCCCTCGATGCTCTACGTGCTGTCGCGCAGCGTGGGCCAGAGCCGGTCCGCCGGCCTCGCCTCGGCCCTGGGGCTGGGGCTCGGGGGCATGGTCCTCGCGGTCGCCACCGCGCTGGGCCTCGCCGCGCTCTTCGCCGCCTTCGACTGGATCGTGCCCGCCCTTCGCATCGTCGGATCGCTCTACCTGGTCTGGCTGGGCATCGACATGATCCGGGATGCGCGGGCCAGCGCGCGGACCGACCTCCGCGCCTACGGGGTCAAGCAACGCTCCTTCCTCGAGATCGTCCGCCAGGGCATCCTGGTGGAAGTGCTCAACCCCAAGACGGTGCTCTTCTTCGCGCTCTTCCTGCCGCCCTTCGTCGACCGCTCGCTCGGCAATATCGAGATCCAGCTCCTCGTGCTCGGGATCATCGTCCCGCTCACGGCGATCCCCTCCGACCTCCTCGTGGCCTGGCTCGGAGGGTCGCTGTCGCAATCGCTCAACGCCCGCCGTGGCCTCCGCGTCGCGCTCGCCTGGACCGGCGGCCTGATGCTGATCGCGATCGCGGCGAATATCCATCTCGGCCTGATCTGACCGGGCCGCGCCGGCCTAGGGCCGGGCGATGCGCCGCGCGCGAAGCCGATCGGGCGGCGCGGCCCGGCCAGCACCGGCCTTGAACGCAGGCACCGGCCGCCATTGGGCCGGTACCTGCGCCTCGTCCATCGCTGCCCCCGCCGCGATGGCATCCGCATCGAAGAGCCCCGCATCCGACCAGCCGCCCCCCCAATTCAGCATCCCGAGCGCGACCTCCCGCGTCGCGAGCGCCGTCGCCATGCTCGTGCCGCTGAACGAGACGACCGACCCGGCCGCCGACCCCGCCGCCAGCAGCCCCGGATGGGCGGCGCCGTCCTCGGAGGGATAGGCGGCCGTGATCTGGGAGGGCGGACCGTCCGACCAGCCCGAGCTCGAATAGAGGGCCGGCCGCCCGTCCGTGAGGCGGTAGCCGGCGATCGTCGCGATTTCCGGGCCGGCCCCGAGCGCGTTATGCGTACCGCGCCGCGAGACCGGCCCGCCCCCCGGCTCCGGCGTCCCGTCCGCGTAGCCGAAGCTGTCGGCGAGCCGCCCCGTCTCGAGATGGGTGCGATAGGCCGGATCGTCGAAATAGGATCGACGCCCGATCGGGCTCTGCAGCACGAAGGACTGGTCGGACTGCACGAAGAGATCGACCTCGAGGCCCGCGGGCCCCGTCATCAGGATCCGCCAGAGCCCCGCCGGGGCCAGCGCGCCCGCGGCGGGATCGACGGCGAAGGTCTGCGCCACGCGGATCAGGAAGACGAGGCGGCGCGTGGGACCACCGGGGACGACCTCGTGCTCGACGCAGGCGAACTCCGAATAGGGCCCGAAGGACACGCTCTGGCCGGGGACGGGCGCAGCCGCCCATTGCGGCGCCGCGCCCGGTTCGGCCAGCGCGATTGCGAAATCGGCCGGATCGAGCCGGTCGGAGCTGTCATAAGGTGGCGTCCAGATCTCGACATGGTTTGAGGTCTGATCGGCGGGCTGGATGCGCCAGTTCAAGGACCTGGGGTCGTCGGGGTGCAAGGCCAGCCGCGCGGCACAGCGATAGAGGTTCGAATTGCCCGCGGGCATCTGGATGCGGATCGGCGGCTTGCGCTGCTCCGCCGGGTCGCCCTGGGCGGGCTCGCGCAGCGCGGTCAGCGCGCGGATCAGGATCTCCAGCGGCATCGAGCCGTCCTTTGGACCGGCCTGCATCCCGTAGGACATGTTCAGCGCGACCGGGAAGGCGCCGGGCGCCGCATCCTCGTGGTCGCGCCGCCACAGCGCATCGGCCAGCCCCTGGATCCGCCGCATCCCCCAGGCGGCGTAGAACTGGAGGTAGTCGCCCGCCGGGCCGTGCAGAAATTGCGGGGGAAGGTTGACCGCGATGATTCGCAGTCGGCGCGCCCATTCGGGTTCGGCGGCGGCGTCGATGCCCCCGGCGAGGTCCAGCACATGGGCCCCGTGGGAGGCGCGGCGGTCGAGGTCGCGATGCCCGGTCGGCAGATGCGGCTCCACCAGGCCGGCGGCGCGGTTGAAGCCATCCTCGTCGAGGCGGCCGTCGCGCGTGGCGGCGGCCAGGAGCCCGTCGATCTCGGCGGAGGCGAGTTCGCGGCCGAAGGGCAGAAAGGGCTGGCCGGGCGACCCCGGGCCGGATTGCCAGGTGGCGCTCTGCTGCCAGGACGCGAGAACGCGGGTCCCGCCATCGGCGAGCCGGAACCGGCGGTGGCCCAGCGGGATGCCGGTGTCGATGATGCCGAGGATCACCGTATCGGCGTCGAGCGGGGGGATGGCCTCCATCGCCAGCGTGAGCCAGTCCGTGCCGCTTTCCCAGTCCGTGTTCAGCGCGTGGCCCGGAATCGGGACCTGGACGTCCAACTCGGAATAGATGCGCGGCTGCGATCCGTCCCTGTCCGCGAGGTACCGCGACAGGCCCCGAAAGGTCGCGTCCCGGAACAGGTAGGGGCCGTAGTCGCCGCGCAGGTCATCGGGCTGGACGAAGGCGTTCGCGTTTCTCGGAAGCCGGCCCTCGCGATCGGCCCACCAGGCGGCATAGAGACTGCGCCGGCCCGGGATCGAGGTGGAGTCGCCCCACTGCGCCATGGCGTCACTCCCGCTCGTCTTGGGCGCGCTGATAGAGCGAGCGCAGGATCGGGTCCGGGTCCACGGTGACGGTGTCGCCGCCGCCGCCCAGCTGGAACTCCGAGAGAAGGAAGTCGTCGTTCATGTCGAGGGCGACCCAGTCGCGGGTCTCGACCGAGGTGCCGAGGGCGAGGCGGTGGAAGATCTCGCCGATCTGGCAGCCCAGCAGCGCGCCGGCATGGGAATCGGCGGGGAAATGCACGCCGGCCACCGTCCGGTTGGTCGCGATCCGATAGGCCGCGAGGAACGGCATGGCCAGCCGGTCGATCCCCTCCTGCGGATCGCCCGTCAGATCGGCGCCGCCCTCCTCCCCCGGAGCCATCAGGCGGTAGAGCACCGTCGCCATGGCGAAGGCCTCGGTCGCGTGCCCGGACGGGAAGGAGGAATGGTCCGGCGTCTGGATCATCGGCTGAACCCGGATGGTGTAGTCGATCGGCCGCTTCTGCCGGCAGAAGAACTTCATCGGTGTCTCGACCTTGATGGCGAGCGTCCGCACCGCGCGCAGCATCATCAGCGTGTATTTGCGCCGGCCCATGTCGAGATGGGTGAGCGCACCAAAGAAGGCCATCGTATCGCGGACCTGCTCGTAGATTTCGGGCATCCGGTCGCCGCGCAGATCCGCATAGGCGCGCAGCCAGGCGAGCTGCGTCTCGAAGTAATCCTCGGCGTCTGGCCGCGTGATGGTCGTCACTGGCTCGCCACGGACCCGCAGCGTCGCCTCGCCGTCCGAGCCGACAACGTCGACCGCGCCGCTCAATTGGCAATCGAGCAGCAACTCCTGGCTCGGATAGCGCAGGTCCTCCAAGTAGGTATTATCGGTCGGATAATGCCCCGGAACCATGTCCGGCTCGCCGTTCCACTGATTGGCCAGCGCGTCATGCGCCGCGATCAGCGCGGTGCTGAGCAGCGGCGAGCGGTACCCATCCGCATGCGCGCGCAGGAAGACCCCGCCCCCGTTCGCGCCCCCATCGGCACCCCCATTCGCGCCCCCGTTCGCGCCGCCATTGGCGCCCCCGTTCGCCCCCCCGTTCGCACCGCCCAACATCACCATCGGTTCTCTCCCTTCCGGCTCGTTTCCCGAAGCGTGCCGGGGGCAGGGCGGTTGCCGCAAGGGAAACCGCGCCACCCGATGCCGGATTCACGGACGGCTCACGCTCCGGGCGGCCCTGTCGTGCGCGAAAAAACTGACGTAAGGTAAAGAAACCCGGAAAAGGTCGTGCCCCATGACCGATGCCCCGCGACTCCGCCTGCACCTCACGGGCCCGTTTCGGGTCGAGACGTCTGATGGCGAGCTGCGCACCCCTGTCGCCGCGAAGGCGCAGGGCCTCCTGCTCCTGCTCGCGCTCAGCCCGCATGGCGAGCACACGCGCCGCTGGCTGCAGGACAAGCTGTGGAGCGATCGCGCCCCCGAGCAGGGCGCGGGCAGCCTGCGCCAGGTGCTGCGCCAGACCCGGATCGCCTTCGGGCCCGAGGCGTCCATCCTTCAGGCTGACCGGCAGCGCGTGGCCATCGACCTGGCCGCGATCGAGATCGTTTCGGAGGGCCATGGCGAGCTGGCCGAGGGGCTCGACGCGCGCGATCCGGAATTCGAGGATTGGCTGGCGATGGAGCGCGCCGCCCGGGCCGAGGCGGAGCCGGTCCCGCCCGCCCGTCTGGCGCTCCGGACGGGGCTTGCCGCGACGGGCCCACCCGCCGCGCGCCGGATCCGCGTGCAGGCCGCGCCCAGCGACGAGGTCGCCGTCCACTGGCTGAGCCAGCTCGTCGCCGACGGGCTGGCCCGGCACCTCCGGGAACGCCTGTCCCACGAGATCCTGCGTCGCGATACCGGCCCGTCCGACGGCGATCTGGCGATCCGCATCGACGGCTTCCGCGAGACGGGCGCCCGCGTGGGGCTTCGCGTCACGCTGCTGTCGGGCGCCGAGGGCCAGCAGGCCTGGTCCGGGTTCCGCTTCGTCGAGCAGCGCGGAACCCCCGCGATCGACGACCCCCAGGTCCAGCAATTGATGGTCGAGGCGGCGTCCTCCGTCGAGACGGCCATCCAGGCACGCTTCGGGCAGGGCGACCCGCGCGCGGTCGACACGGATCCCGACCTGCTCTGCCGGGCGGCGGTCCGGGCGATCTTCTCCATGGCGCCCGAGCAGCTTCTCTCGGCCGATGACATGCTGCGCCGCGCCTCCGCGATCCGGCCCCACGCGGTCTACGATGCCTGGCGCGCGCAGATCCGCGTCATCCAGAGCGTCGAGCGCCATAGCGGCGACCCGCGGCGATTCCGCGCCGAGGGCGAGCGGTTCGGCCGGATCGCGTTGGAGGCCGACCCGCAAAACGCCACCGCCGCGGCCATCCTTGCGAATGTCCATCACTTCCTGCTCGCCGACAGCGCCGGCAGTCTCGAATTCGCCGAACGCAGCGTGCGCCTCAATCCCGGGAACCCGATGGCGCTCTGGGCGCGCAGCACAGCCCGTCTCTACACGGGCGACACGAAGCTCGCGGATCAGGACGCGCTGCGCGGCCGCTTTCTCATGCGGACCTCGGAGTTCCGGTTCTTCTGGGACCTGCAGCAATTCGCGACCTCGATGGTGCTCGGACGCGCCGACGACGCCCTGCGCCTCGCCCAGCGCGCCAGTGCGCAATGCCCCATCTTCCGGCCGCCCCATCGCTACCTGACCGCGTTACACGCCCATTTCGGGAATGAGGCGGGCGCGGTCGCCCAAGCCGAACGACTGCGCCGGCTCGAGCCCGATTTCTCGATCGACCGGCTGCTTCACGACGGCGCCTACCCGGCCTCGCTGATCCACAGGGCGCCGAACCTCCGGATCGCCAGTCTGGCCAGCCTGGTCTAGCGCGGCGCTGGGCGCTGCCGCGCATACGCAAGGCGGCCGGGTCGCCCCGGCCGCCCCGCTCGACGGCAATTGCCGCATCAGTTGCCGCGGGTCTCCTCCGCGATCCGCGCGAAGATCTCCGCCGCCCGCACCGGCCCGCGGGGTGCGGCGGTCAGGTTCGTCGCGCCGATGGCGTCGCCGGCCTTGTCGGCGCTTTCGTTGTGGTTGCGCACCGCCAGCTCGATGGCGGACCGCCCCCGCGAGGAGACGTTGACCCCAAGCGTGGGCGCCTCCGGCACGCGCTGGACATCGCCCATATGCTCGGCGCTGGCGTTCACGTGCCGGAACGCGAAGTCCCGCGCGCTGTCGGCCGAGACGGGCGACGCGGCGGCCATGGCGATGGCGGCGGCGATGATAGATTTCTGGACATTCAGCATCTTCTTTCCTCCAGGTTTGAGTTCGCCGGGTCCGGATCGATCCGGTCCCGATAAACCCAGCATGGCCCTTCCACCCGTATCGCCCCGTCATCGCGCCGTGACTCGACCGCGAAAACGTAGAAGCGGCTTGGGGAGGGACAGACGTCCCGACGCCCGGACGGCCGCGCATCCCCACCGGCCCAGCGGCGCGCCACCGCCCCGCCGCGCGTCGGTCGCTGCCGCGCAGCCTTCGCCCCGCCGAACCCCCGCAGCCGCAGGACGTGGGCTCGCATCCAGAACCCCAGCGCGAGCCCAACCAGCGCCACCCTCCGCCGCTGACCGGCACCCCGCGAGCAACCGATCCAGCCCGCTGATCCGCAACGAAAAAAGGCCGCCTGAGGCGACCTTGCACGACGTGTAGCGGCGGTATGGTGGCGGAGACGAAGGGATTCGAACCCTCGAGACGGTTTCCCGCCTACTCCCTTAGCAGGGGAGCGCCTTCGACCACTCGGCCACGTCTCCGCCGACCGCTCTAGCAGCGGCGGCGGAGGGGGAACAAGGGCAAAAGCCGCGCCGGTTCAGACCGTCTTGGGGTGCAGCACCACGCGCGAGCGCATCGGCACGCGGTTGTAGAGATCGATCACGTGATCGTTCAGCAGGCCGGCGCAGCCATTGGACACCGCGCTGCCGATCGTGCTGGGCGCGTTGGTGCCGTGAATGCGCAGGAAGGTGTCGCCGCGCCCCGGCTGGAACAGGTACAGCGCGCGCGCGCCCAGCGGGTTTTCGGGACCGCCCGGCTGGCCGTCCTCCCATTCCGCATAGGCCGGGTTGCGCTCGATCATGGCCTGGGTCGGGGTCCAGCTCGGCCATTCCTTCTTCGCGCCGACGAAATACTCGCCCGGCTCGTAGAGATCGTCGCGGCCCACCCGCACCATGTAGCGGATCGCCTGCGCGCCCGGCATGGTCCAGTAGAGCATGAAGGCGTCGGGGATCACGTGGACTTCGCCCGGCGCGATATCGGGGCGGATGCGCACCCGGACGGGCTGCAGCTCGGGGCCCGAGATCCGAGCCAGCGCCGACTGCGGCAGGCCTGCGAGCAGGCCCGAGGCCGCGGCACCGGCGATGAGGTCGCGTCGTTGCATCGTCATAGCTCCTTGGTCGCTCCGCCGGCGGCAGCCCGCGCGGTTCGACGCTATTTCCCAAACGCCGCGCCCGGGGGCAAGCGGTCCCCCCTCACGATGACGCGACGGCGTGACCTTGCGGCAACCCTCAGGTGTTGAACAGGAAATGCAAAACGTCGCCATCCTTGACGACATAGCCCTTGCCCTCGGCGCGCATCTTGCCGGCTTCCTTGGCCGCCTGCTCGCCGCCGAGCCCCACGAAATCGTCATAGGCGATGGTCTCGGCGCGGATGAAGCCCTTCTCGAAATCGCCGTGGATCACGCCCGCGGCCCGCGGCGCCGAGGTGCCGGCCCGGATCGTCCAGGCGCGCGCCTCCTTGGGGCCCACGGTGAAATAGGTCTCCAGATGCAGCAGCGCGTAGCCCGCGCGGATCAGCCGGTCGAGCCCCGGCTCCTCCAGCCCCATCTCGGCCAGGAACTCCGCCGCCTCCTCGGGCGAGAGCTGCGCGATCTCCTCCTCGATCGCGGCCGAGATCACGACATGCGCCGCGCCCTGCGCCGCGGCCATCGCGGCCACCGCCTCGGAATGGGCGTTGCCGGTCGCGGCCGAGGCCTCGTCGACATTGCAGACATAGAGGATCGGCTTGGTGGTCAGAAGCTGCAGCCCCGCCCAGGCCTTCGCGTCCTCCTCCGACACCGCGACCGTGCGCGCCGGGCGGCCCGCCTCCAGCGCCTCCAACGCGGCCTTCAGCAGCCGCTCCTGCTGGACGGCCTCCTTGTCGCCGCCGCGCACCTTCCGGCTCAGGCCCTGCAGCCGCTTCTCGATCGATTCCATGTCGGCGATCATCAGCTCGGTCTCGATGACCTCGGCGTCCTCGACCGGGTTCACCCGGCCCTCGACATGGGTGACGTCGCCATCCTCGAAACAGCGCAGCACATGGGCGATGGCGTCGGTCTCGCGGATATTGTGCAGGAACTGGTTGCCCAGCCCCTCGCCCTTGGACGCGCCCTTCACCAGCCCGGCGATGTCGACGAAGGTCATGCGCGTGGGGATCACCTGCTTCGACTTGGCGATCCCGGCCAGCCGCTCCAGCCGCGCGTCGGGCACGGCCACGTCGCCCACATTGGGTTCGATGGTGCAGAAGGGGAAGTTCGCCGCCTGCGCCGCGGCGGTCCGCGTCAGCGCGTTGAACAGGGTCGACTTGCCGACATTCGGCAGACCCACGATGCCCATCTTGAAACCCATGCTCGCCCTCCACGTCGCGCGTCGCCGGGGCACTTACGCGCGGGGCCGCCCGGAAACAAGGCGGGCTGGCTGGAGGGGAGGGCAGGGCGGGAGCGCCGTCGCCGCGGAAGGCCCGGCGCGGGGCCCGGCCGCGCGGCGCTACAGGTCGGGCGCGACGAGCGGCGCCTCGACGATGCCGATATCGATCCGCGCGCAGGCCACCTTCAGGAAATAGATCGCCTCGTCCCGGGGCGCGTCCGCGGCCGGCCCGGGGACCGAGACCTGCGCCTTGAAATCGGCGAACGACAGCACCTGCTCGTCCGAGTAGCCCATGCGCCAGTCCACGAACCGGCGCCGGTCCAGATGGCCCCGGCCGAGCAGCCGCAGATCCCTGTGGCGGGGGTCGAGGTGCAGCCGCTCGTAGAGCGCCCAGAGCGGTTTCGCCGGGCCCTCCAGGTACTGGATGAACAGCCCCGGCTCGGCATGCAGGAATCCCGTCAGCCCGAAGCCTGCGTTGTTCCGCTGCGACACGGTGACGATATCGCGACACGCCGCCGAGTCGGGCGCCACCAGGGCCGTGCTTTTGTAGATGAGATAGTCCATCCGGCTGTCGTCTCTCGATCCGTCTCCATGTCGTGGCCGGGCCGCTTGCCTCCGGCCGGCATCGTGCGGGCGCGCCCCGCGTCCCCTGACGGGACGGGCGGGCGGCGCGTGATCTGCTGACATGCCTGGGGGGCGTCCGCATGCGGACGGGCCTCTTGCGGCGCGGCCTCCCCAAGCGCCTCATCTCCCTGGTCCCATAGTCGGGCCGTTGCCGCTCCGAGGCAAGGATCCGGTTGGCCCGGGCCTCCGGCGCGGCGCGTTGCGGCAAGATCCGGCCGACCAAGATCCGGCCAGCCCGGAGCCGCGCCGCGTCAGGCGCGCTTGTTGCGGCCCTCGAAGATGATGAACCACGCGAGCAGGATGAACATCGGGTGGGTCAGCCCGCCCGAGAAGATCAGCGCGGGGATCCAGATCAGGAAGGTCACGATAGCGAGGATCGGACGGCCGGCCAGCAGGATCGAGAGCGGCGGCAGCAGGATGGCGAAGAGATAATTCATGGCGTCCTACATGGGTGCGGCGGCCTGCCGCGTCCAGTCCCGAGGCGGTCTATCACGTCGTCCGGGCGGCGCACCGGCCGTCCCGCCGGTCGGACCGGGACAAGCGGCGCCGGCCCCGACGGTCGGAAACCTGACCAACGCCCCGGATCATCGCCGCGAAGAAATCCACGTCCGACACAGATCACCCGTAGATCACCCGCAGATCACCCATCGCGCGCCGCGCCGGATTGGTCCGCAAACCGGACCGATCCGCCTGAACGGCCCGTTAACGCCCCGCGCGCGCATTGACCTCGCCCGCGCCCTCGGGCACCCCTCCGCCCACGTCCAAGGAAAGGCCCCGCATGACCCGCATCGACGACACCTTCGCCCGGCTCCGGGCCGAGAACCGCAAGGCCTTCGTCGCCTATGTCATGTCCGGCGATCCCGATGCCGAAACGGCGGCGCAGATCGTCCGTGGCCTGCCCGGCGCGGGGGTGGACATCATCGAGCTGGGCCTGCCCTTCACCGACCCGATGGCCGACGGCGCGACGATCCAGCTTGCCGGCCAGCGCGCGCTCGAAGGGGGCATGACGCTCGACGGCACGCTCGACATCGTCCGCCAGCTCCGGGCCGAGGACGACACCACTCCGGTGGTGATGATGGGCTATTACAACCCGATCTATTCGCGCGGCGTGGACCGGTTTCTCGAACAGGCGCGCGAGGCCGGGGTGGACGGGCTCATCATCGTCGACCTGCCGCCCGAGGAGGATGCCGAGCTCTGCCTGCCGGCGCAGGCCGCGGGCCTGAACTTCATCCGCCTCGCCACGCCCACGACCGACGACAAGCGCCTGCCCAAGGTGCTGCAGAACACCTCGGGCTTCGTCTATTACGTCTCGATCACCGGTATCACCGGCGCGGGGTCGGCCAGCGCCGAGGCCGTCGGCCCCGAGGTCGCGCGGATCAAGCGCTCGACCGACCTGCCGGTCATCGTGGGCTTCGGCATCAAGACCCCCGACGCCGCCGAGGAGATCGCGGCCGTGGCCGATGGCTGCGTCGTCGGCTCCGCCATCGTCGAGCGCATCGGCCGCGGCGACAGCGTGACGGACGTTCTGGCCTATGTGAAATCGCTCGCGGACGGCGCGCATCGCGCGGGCTAAGCCCCGATTTTTCGGTCGAAAAGTCGCCCTTCCGCGGTCAGGGAAGCGGTAGGACGAAATCCGCGCCGGGCCCGTGCACGCTGTCATGCGGACGGATCAGGACCTCGGTCACGCCCGCCGGGATCGCCACGCCCGAAAGCGAGCGCGTGAAGGGCTGCTCCGCGACATGCGGGTGCAGAAGCTCGCGATGGCCCAGCTCCGTCCCGTCGGGCGCCAGCACCGTCCAGCCATCGGCATAATGGTCCCAGCCGGTATCGGCATGGCGGATCGTGACGTCGAAGCGCCAGCTCTCGCCGCTGCGGCTGGCGCGGGCATCCTCGACCACGGGCGGCCCGGCGAGGGCCGGGGCGGCGAGGCAGATCAGGGCAAGCGACAGGCGCATCTTTCAATCCTCCATCAGCAGGCCGCGCGACTGCGAGGTGAACTCGCGCGCGATCAGCACCCAGGCCGTCCCGGCGGTGCCGATCATCAGCGCCCAGGGCCCGATCAGCCAGGTCAGCGCCGCGAAGGCGAAATAGAGCGTCCGCAGCCCGCGGTTAAAATTGATCGCCGCACGGATGTTGATCTCGGCCGCCTGCGCGGCACGCGGGACCGCGTGGCGGTCCTGGGGGTCGTTGGGAACGGCGGCCATGACCACGGCACAATAGCCGAAGAGCCGGTTGGACCAGATGAACTTGAAGAGAGCGACCGTGAGCAGCAGCGCGACGAGCGCGAGCTTGCCCTGCCAGAACGCCGCCGGCTGCCCCGCGACGCCGATCCCCATCACCGCGTCGTCCAGCCGCTCGACATTGCCCGCCAGCGCCAGCACCCCGCCCACCGCGATCATCGCGCCCGAGGCCAGGAAGGTCGTGCCCTGCCGCAGCGTGGCCAGGATCGAGGCGTCGAAGATCCGCGGCTGGCGGGTGATCATCTCCGACATCCAGTCGCGCCGGTAGCGATGCATCAGCGTCGAGACCGAGGGCCGCCCCGCGGGCGGGTTCTCGATCGCCCATCCGACCCCGCCCCAGGCCCCGAGCAGGAGCAGGACGGCGAGGGTGTCGAGGGCGGAAAAGGCGGACAGGACGGAGGGCATCATGTCGCGTCTCTAGCAAAGCCCTGCGCGCTTTACTTTCGCAGAATTGGTCAATATATTTTACCAATCCTCGGAGGTGCCGCCCATGGAAATGCCCAAAGCCAATCCGTTCGTCCTCGACCGGAAAGCCGAACTCGTCTCCCGCCTGCTCACCGTCCTGCCGGAAGACGCGGTGATCCATGCCGAGGCGGAAACGCGCGCCTATGAATGCGATGCGCTGACCGCCTATCGCTGTCCGCCGCTGGCGGCCGTTCTGCCGCGGAGCACCGAGGAAGTCAGCAAGGTTCTGGCGATCTGCCACGACATGGGCGTGCCGGTCGTGCCACGCGGCTCGGGCACGTCGCTTGCGGGCGGGGCGCTTCCGACGGCCGACTCGGTGATCCTCGGCGTGGCGCGCCTGACCGACGTGCTCGAGGTCGATTACGACGATCGCATCATCCGGGTGCAGACCGGGCGGACCAACCTGTCGGTGACCGGCGCGGTCGAGGCCGACGGCTTCTTCTACGCGCCCGACCCCTCCAGCCAGCTGGCCTGCGCCATCGCCGGCAATATCGCGATGAATTCGGGCGGGGCGCATTGCCTGAAATACGGCGTCACCACCAACAACCTGCTGGGCGTCACGCTGGTGCAGATGGACGGCACCGTGGTCGAGATCGGCGGCGCGCATATGGATTCGGGCGGGCTCGACCTGCTGGGCGTCATCTGCGGCTCGGAAGGGCAGCTCGGCGTCGTGACCGAGGCGACGCTGCGCATCCTGCCGAAGCCCGAGGGCGCGCGCCCGGTCCTGATGGGCTTCGATTCGAACGAGGTCGCGGGCGCCTGCGTGGCCGACATCATCAAGGCGGGCGTGCTGCCCGTGGCGATCGAGTTCATGGACCGCCCGATCATCCGCATCACCGAGGATTACGCCAAGGCGGGCTATCCCGATTGCGAGGCGCTGCTGATCGTTGAGGTCGAGGGCTCGGAGGACGAGATCGAGGAGCAGCTCAGCCTGATCGAAGCCATCGCCCGCAAGCACGACCCGGTCGAGTTGCGCCGCTCGGGCTCGGAGGAGGAGAGCGCGAAGATCTGGCTGGGCCGGAAATCGGCCTTCGGGGCGACGGGGCAGGTGGCCGATTACATGTGCCTCGACGGCACGATCCCGGTTTCGGAGCTGCCGCGCGTCCTGAAGGGCATTGCCGACCTGACCAAGCAATACGGGCTGCGCGTCGGCAACGTGTTCCACGCCGGCGACGGCAACATGCACCCGCTGATCATGTATGACGCCAACAAGCCCGGCGACCTGGAACTGGTTGAGCAGATGGGCGCCGACATCCTGCGGCTCTGCGTCGAGGTGGGCGGCTGCCTGACCGGCGAGCATGGCGTGGGCATCGAGAAGCGCGACCTGATGCACGACCAGTTCACGGGCGCCGACATGGAGGCGCAGATGCGCGTGAAGGACGCCTTCGACCCGAAATGGCTGCTCAACCCGGCCAAGGTCTTCCCGCTGGACGTCACCGAGGCGCGCCGGGGCTGAGGCCCCCGCCAGACCGGATCGCGCCCCGGGCTGGGCGCAACGAGGCCGACAGGAAGGGCAGGGACGTGCTGACACCCCAGACCGAGGACCACCTCGCCGAGATCATCCGCGGCGCGAACGCGCCCGTGGCCGTGCGGGGCGGCGCGACGCGCCACCACCCCGGCGACGGCGAGGCGCTGAGCACCGCGGGCCTGTCCGGCATCACGCTCTACGAGCCGGGCGCGCTGACGCTGGTGGCCCGCGCGGGCACGCCCATGGCCGAGATCGAGGCCGCGCTCGCCGCCGAGAACCAGCGCCTGCCCTTCGAGCCGATGGATTACCGCACGCTTCTGGGTACCGAGGGCGCGCCGACGATCGGCGGCGCGGTGGCGATGAACGTCTCGGGCCCGCGCCGGGTGCAGGCCGGGGCCTGCCGCGACAGCCTGATCGGCGTGCGCTTCGTCGACGGCACGGGAACGGTCGTCAAGAACGGCGGCCGGGTGATGAAGAACGTCACCGGGTACGATCTCGTGAAGCTGCTGGCGGGCTCGCGCGGCAGTCTTGGCGTGCTGACCGAGGTGGCCTTCAAGGTGCTGCCCGCCGCGGAGGATGCGGCCTGCGTGCTGGTCGCGGGGCTGGACCTGCCGCAGGCCGTCGCCGCCATGTCGCGGGCGCTGGGCTCGCCCTACGAGGTCAGCGGCGCGGCGCATGTGCCGGTGGGCCTCGACGGCGCGCCGGTCACCATGCTGCGGGTCGAGGGTCTGGCCGCGTCGGTCGCCTACCGCGCCGGGGCGCTGCGCGACCTGATGGCCCCGTTCGGCCCGGCCGAGATCGAGACGCGCAGCGGCGCCGAAGGCGGGCCAGGGGTGCAGACCGGCTGGGCCTGGATCCGCGACGCCGCGATGTTCGCGGGCACCGACGAGGATGTCTGGCGCATCCATTGCCGCCCGAGCCACGCCGCCGAGCTGGCCGCCCGGACCGGCAGCGACCGCCTGCTTCTGGACTGGGGCGGCGGGCTGATCTGGGTCGGCCTGCCCGCCGGCACCGACCTGCGCGCTCGGCTGGCGGATTTCGCGGGCCACGCCACGCGGATGCGCGGCGAAGGCCCCGGCGCCCGGCCGCAGCAGCCCGCGCCCGTCGCCGCGCTGGAGGGTGCGATCCGCGAGAAATTCGACCCCAAAGGCCTGTTCCGGGGGACCGCCTGACATGCAGACCAACTTCACCGCCGAACAGCTGGCCGATCCGGCCATCGCGCGCAGCAACGAGATCCTGCGAAGCTGCGTGCATTGCGGCTTCTGCACCGCGACCTGCCCGACCTACCAGGTGCTGGGCGACGAGCTTGACAGTCCGCGGGGCCGCATCTACCTGATCAAGGACATGTTGGAGAACGACCGTCCGGCGGATGCCAAGACGGTCAAGCATATCGACCGCTGCCTGTCCTGCCTGGCCTGCATGACGACCTGCCCCTCGGGCGTGCATTACATGCATCTCGTCGATCACGCGCGCGAGCATATCGAGAAGACCTACAAGCGCCCCGTTTTCGAGCGGCTGCTGCGCTGGACGCTGGCGCGGATCCTGCCCTATCCCGGCCGCTTCCGGCTGGCGCTGCTGGGCGCCAAGATCGGGCGGCCCTTCGCCTTCCTGATGCCCGACGCGCGGCTGAAGGCGATGCTCGAGATGGCGCCGAAGCGGGTCCCGCCGGTCAGCCGCAACGACGACCCGCAGGTCTTTCCCGCGACCGAGCGGAAGATGCGCGTCGCGCTGATGACGGGCTGCGCGCAGAAGGCGCTGAACACCGATATCAACGACGCCACGATCCGGCTGCTGACCCGGCTTGGCGCGGAGGTCGTGGTGGCCAAGGGCGCGGGCTGCTGCGGCGCGCTGACCCATCACATGGGCAAGACCGCCGAAAGCCACGATTTCGCCGCCCGCAACATCCGCGCCTGGATGCGCGAGGCCGAGGGCGAGGGGCTGGACGCCATCGTGATCAACACCTCCGGCTGCGGCACGACGGTCAAGGATTACGGCCACATGTTCCGGACCGACCCGCTGGCCGAAGAGGCCGCGAAGGTGAGCGCGCTGGCGAAGGACGTCTCGGAGGTGCTGCTGGAGCTTCTGCCCAAGGACCACCCGTTCGAGACGCCGCCGCGGCCCGCGAAGGACGGGGTGGGCGGCATCCCCACCGCGCGCCTGCCCGAGGCCAAGGGCCCCGGCCCGATGCAGGTCGCCTATCACGCGGCCTGCTCGCTGCAGCACGGCCAGCAGATCAAGGCCGCGCCGAAGGACCTTCTGAAGCGCGCGGGCTTCACCGTGCTCGAGCCGCGCGACGCGCATCTGTGCTGCGGCTCGGCGGGGACCTACAACCTGATGCAGCCCGCGATCTCCAAGGAGCTTAAGGCCCGCAAGGTCGCCACGCTCGAGGAACGCGCGCCCGACGTGATCGCGGCGGGCAATATCGGCTGCATGATGCAGATCGGCTCCGCGGCCTCTGTGCCCGTGGTGCACACGGTCGAGCTTCTGGACTGGGCGACCGGCGGGCCGATCCCGCCCGCCATCGCCGATTTCGAGCCGGGCCGCGCCCGTGCCCCAGAGGTGCCGCGTTTGCGCTGACAAATCGCCCCGTTGCGGCGCGACACCGGGGGGAGCCTCTCCCGGAGTTCCGCCCATGCTGCGCCTCGCGATCCTCCTCGCCCTCGCCGCCGTCCTCTGCGGCCCTCAGGCCCGGGCGCAGTCGGAGGCGTCCCAGTCGCGCGTGCTGGCCACCTCCGCCGATCTCCGCGGGCTCGAGGCAGTCGGACGGCTCGACCTCGGACGGACGGGGTTCTGCACCGGCGCGCTGGTCTCGCCCACGCTGGTCCTGACGGCGGCGCATTGCGTCTTCGATGCGCGCAGCGGCCATCCCCACCCGATCGACACGATGACCTTTCGCGCCGGGCTGGCCTACGGCGCCTCCTTCGCGAGCCGCGGCGTGCGGCGGATGGTGATCGACCCCGCCTATCGCAACGTCGCGACGGTGGATCTCGAGAATGTCGCCCGCGACCTCGCGCTTCTGGAACTGGACCAGAGCCTCGACCTGCCGGGCATCCGGCCCTTCCCCGCCGCCGGACGGCTGTCGCGCGGCGACCGCGTCACGCTGGCCAGCTACGGCCGCGACCGGGCCGAGGCGCCGACGCTCGAAAGCGGCTGCCGCGTCCTCGACCGCGACAGCAAGGTGATGCTTCTCGATTGCGACGTCGATTTCGGCTCCTCCGGCGCGCCGGTCCTGATCGCGACGCCCGCGGGGCCGCAGATCGTCAGCGTCATCTCGGCGATGAGCGAGGGAACCGACGGGCGCCGGATCGCGCTGGCCGTCGCGGTCGAGCAGGGATTGGCCCGGCTGGTCGGGGAATTCGCCCGCAGCCCGGTCCTGCGCCCCGACGCCAAGCGGCTCAGCGGGACTGGCGAGGATCGCGGCACGATCCGATTCATTCGGCCCGGCGACTGACACAATCGGGCCGTTCGGCCCCAACCTTACCCGGAACAGGCGACAATCCGGTCCTCAAGGCGCCCGCTTCTCCCGGCAGGTTCGACCGAAGGATGCCACCTCCGGAGGACTCGCGCCCGTGCCGTTCAGCTTCGCCCCCGCCCGCCTGGGCCTCGCCCGTCTCGGCCTTGCCCTCGCCACGGCCGTCGCCCTGGCGCTTCCGGCCGCCGCCGATGACGCCCGCCTCCGCACCCTCGGCACGGCCGACGAGACGCGCGGCTGGGAAGCAGTCGGGCGGCTCAATTTCGGCGAAAGCGGGTTCTGCACCGCCGCGCTGGTGACATCGGATGTCGTCATCACCGCCGCGCATTGCCTCTTCGACAAGGAAAGCGGCGAGAGGATCCCCGCCGAGGAGATCGAGTTCCAGGCCGGGCTGCGCTTCGGCCGCGCCGAGGCCTATCGCGGCGTCCGGCGCATCGTCATCCATCCCGGCTACGACTTCTCCGAGGCCAACCGGCTGGGCCGTGTCAGCGTCGATCTGGCGCTGCTCGAACTAGATCGCCCGATCCGCAACGGCCATGTCCGCCCCTTCCGCACGCAGCTTCGGGTGCGTACCGGGCAGACCGTGCAGGTCGTCAGCTACGCCCGCGAGCGGGCCGACGCCCCCTCGCGCGAGGAGGCCTGTACGATCCTGACCCGCGACCATGAGATCCTAGTGCTGAGCTGCTCGGTCGATTTCGGTGCATCCGGCGCACCGGTCTTCGCGACCTTCGAGGACGAGGTGCGGCTGGTGTCGGTCATCTCGGCCAAGGCGGAATGGGAAGGCCGGCAGGTCGCGCTCGCCGCCGTGATGGAGGAGGAGCTCGACGTGCTGATCGGCGAATTCGCCCGCACGCCGGCGGCCGCAACCGTGGGCAAGCGCATCGTGGTCGACCCGGTGGAGACCGCCGCGCGCGACTGACCGGGCGCGGCCCCGGCCCTTGACGGGCGGCCCGCGCGCCTCACCCTTCCCGGGTATGATCCGTCCCCTGCTCGTCACTGCCCTGATCGTCCTCGCCGCGCCCGCGCGGGCGGCCTGTCCGCCCGCCCCCGAGATCGCGCCGCGCATGGACGCGCTGCTGGCCGAAGTGCAGGCCGCGCCGGACGAGGGCGCCGCCCGCGCCGTTTCGGCGCGCATGTGGGCCGTCTGGACCGATGCGCCGGACAGCCGCGCGCAGGAGCTTCTGGACGAGGGGATGCAGCGCCGCGCGGCCTTCGACCTGGCCGGCGCCCGCACCGCCTTCGACGCGCTGGTCGCCTACTGCCCGGACTATGCCGAGGGCTACAACCAGCGGGCCTTCGTGAACTTCATCCTGGGCGAACACGCCGCCGCGCTGCCGGACCTGGACCGCGCCATCGCGCTGTCGCCGCGCCATGTCGCGGCCATCGCCGGCAAGGGGCTCACGCTGATCTCGATGGGGCGCGTGAGCGAGGGGCAGGACGTCATCCGCGAGGCGCTTGCGCTCAACCCCTGGCTGTCCGAGCGCCGCTTCCTAGATATCGCGCCCGGGCCCGCCGGCGACGAGATCGAGCTCTAGCGCGCTTGCCAAGCCGCCCCCCGGACCGCTACGCCACGATCATGCGGGCGTGGTGGAACCGGTAGACACACCAGACTTAAAATCTGAGGGGCCTTGCCCGTGCGGGTTCGAGTCCCGCCGCCCGCACCAGTTTCTTTTTTGGCCTACCGCCCTTCGGGCTACTTGAGGCCGGTCGGCTTGGCCTATCGCCCTTTGGGCGCTTTGGGCGGGTCGGACCCCTCCCGCCGCCTGCGGCGGCGTCGGATCGGGGGCGGCGTGCCGGGCGCTCAGCGCACCCGTTCGGCCGAATAGGCGATGGCGCGCTGGTAGTTGCCGCTGTCGTTCCAGGCGCTCAGCACCCCGAAATTCGCCGTGCCCGGCCCGAAGGGTTGCCCCGCCTGCCAGCCATTCGCGCGCAGCATGTTCGCCGCCGAGGCCAGCGCGTCCACGGCGTTATAGGGATCGGCCCGCCCGTCGCCCGAGGCGTCGACGCCGAAGCGCGCCCAATTGCCCGCGAGGAACTGCATATGGCCCAGCTCGCCCGACGGGCCGCCGCGGGTGCCGGCGCTGATCACGCCGCGATCGGCCAGTTGCAGCGCCGCGATCGCGTGGCTTTCGAAGCGCGGATGCCGGCGGCAATAGGAGGCCAGCGTCACCGCGCCGTCGACGATCGGCGTGCCGCCAAGATAACCGCCCCAGGAGGTCTCGAGTCCCCAGATCGTCGCAAGGATCGCGCCCGGCACGCCATAGGCGCGCTCCAGCGCGGCAAAGGTGTTGGAATTGGCGTTTACCTTCTGGCGCACGCTCCTGATGAAGGCGTCGGCTGAACTGCCGGAACGCTTGGCGAGAAAGGCCGCGGGGTCGCCGCTCGACACGCCGGTCTGGCTGGAGGGCTGCGACTCGAAGCGCCAGGTGATGCCCGAGAGCCGCGCGTTCTGCAGCGCCTGCAGGCCGCGCTGTCCGACGCCCGAGTCCGCGGCCTGCTGCGCGAGCCCGGCCTTGTAGCTGGGAAACTGGCCCTGGCTGGTGATGCATTGCGCGGCGAAGGCCGGTGCGGCGGCGAGCGAAAGGACGACGGCGGCGAGAAGGGCGCGCATGGCGGGGCTCCGGTCAGGGCGAGAGTTCGGGTCGGATCGGAGCGTAACACGCGCCCGGCGTCTGGCAAGACGCTTGCCCCGGCGTCACACCGGTTCGGCGAGGGACAGGAGCCGGTCCAGATCCAGCGCCGCCGCGAGGTGGTCGGCCAGCGCGTCGAGCGTCGCCTCGACGGTCTCGGCATGCGGCCCGCCTTGCGGCGCGGCCCCGAGGTCCCGCAGGAAGGCGTCGCGGAAGGCGTCGCCGGCGAAGAGCCCGTGCAGGTAGCAGCCCTTGACCCGTCCATCCGGGCTGGCCGCCCCGAGCGGCGCGCCGTCCCGGACCAGCCAACCGCGCGCGGTGTCGGGCCCGGTGGTGACGCCCAGGTGGATCTCGTAGCCCGCGACAGGCGCGCCGGAGGCGGGATCGGTCGCGGTGACGCGCGCGAGGTGCTTGCGCGGCTGCAGCACCGTCTCGACGTCCAGAAGCCCGAGCCCCGGCACGCGGCCCGGCGGGCCTTCCAGGCCCGCGGGATCGTCCAGCCAGCGGCCCAGCATCTGGTAGCCGCCGCAGATCCCCAGCACGTGCCCGCCCCGCCTGTGATGCGCGGCGAGGTCGATATCCCAGCCCTCGGCGCGGAAGGCGGCGAGATCGGAGATGGTCGATTTCGAGCCCGGGATCAGCACCAGGTCGCAGACGGGCAGGGGCCGGCCCGGCTCGACCAGCTCGACCGAGACGCCGGGATCGGCGGAGAGCGGATCGAGATCGTCGAAATTGGCAATGCGCCCCAGCCGCGGGACCGCGATGCGGAAGCCGCCGTCGCGCGGCGCGGCGCGGATGTCGAGGATGTCCTCGGCGGGCAGGCGCCACGCATCGGCGAACCACGGCACGGTCCCGAGCGGCGCCCAGCCGGTGCGCGCCGCGATCTGGCGCGTGCCCTCGTCGAAGAGCGTGACGTCGCCGCGGAACTTGTTGACGAGGAACCCCCGGATCCGCGCCGCGTCCGCCGCGTCGAGCACCGCCTTGGTGCCCACCAGCTGCGCGATCACGCCGCCCCTGTCGATATCGCCGGCCAGGATCACCGGAAGGCCGGCCGCCTCGGCGAAGCCCATATTGGCGATGTCGCCCGCGCGCAGGTTGATCTCGGCCGGGCTGCCCGCGCCTTCGACGACGACGAGGTCGGCCTGCGCGGCCAGTCGCCGGAAGCTGTCGAGGCAGGTGTCGAGCAGCCGCGGCTTCAGCGCCGCGTAGTCGCGGGCGCGCACCGTCGCGATGCGCCGGCCCTGAACGACGATCTGGCTGCCGGTCTCGGTCTCGGGCTTCAGCAGGACCGGGTTCATGTCGGTCAGCGGCTCGACCCCGCAGGCCAGCGCCTGCAGTGCCTGCGCCCGGCCGATCTCGCCCCCGTCGGCGGTGACGGCGGCGTTGTTGGACATGTTCTGCGGCTTGAAGGGCAGCACGCGCAGGCCGGCCCGCGCGAAATGCCGGCAGAGCCCCGCGACCAGCATCGACTTGCCCACGTTGGAGCCCGCCCCCTGCACCATGATCGCCCGTGTCATCGCCCTGCGGCTCCCCGTCCGGTCGCGCGACCCCGCGCGCGCCGCACTCATCCCCGCTCCGCGCGGGGACGGCAAGCCCGCCCACGCGCCGGCGGGACCCGATCAGGTCTTCTCGACCGCCTCCGACGCCGCCTGCGACGCCGCCGCCGCTACGGGATCGCCATGCAGCGGCGGGTGCGGCGGGACCGGGAAGCCCGCCTCTTCCATCAGCTTGTTCGAGGCGGTCTCGATCCGCTTCTCCAGCAGCGCCATGAAGGTCGGGCGGTCGAGGCCGGGCGGGATCGGCTCGAGGAACTCCATCACCGCGGTGCCGCGCTTCCGCAGCAGGCCGCGCTTGGGCCAGAACACCCCGACATTCGTCGCCACCGGCACGCAGGGCTGGCCGAGCTGTTCGTAGAGCGCGAAGGTCCCGACCTTGTAGGGCTTCCGCGCGCCCGGCGCGACGCGGGTGCCCTGCGGATAGATCAGCAACTGGCCGTCCTTGCGCTCGCCCGCGCGCACGTCGGCCAGAAGCTTCTTGATCGCCTCGGCCCGCTTGCCGCGCTCGACCGGGATGCAGCCCAGCCGCATCGCATAGGCCCCGAGGATCGGCGCGTATTTCAGGATCGACTTCATGATGAAGAAGGGCCGGGGCATCGTGCCCCAGAGGATCAGGATATCGAGGAAGGACTGGTGCTTGGCCGCGACCAGCACCCCGCCCGTCGGCGGCGTGCCCCGGACTTCGGAGCGCAGACCGCAGATCGCCTCGAGCATCGTCACCGTGGTCCGCGCGTAGAAGTTGCAGCCGGCCCGCGCGCCCACCCGGCTGGCGATGGCGCGGGGGGCGAAGGCGAGGCCCACCACCGCCATCCACAGATACATGGCGATGTTGAAGACGAGCGAGCGGAGATATTGCATCCCGGACATCTACTCGAAAGAGGCCAGCGCGCGAAAGGCCGCGCGTCGCGTCGCCACGAAGGCGACCAGCCCGGCGAGCGGCGGGATCAGCGCGGGCAGAAGCCAGCCGGCCCCGCTGAACCCCAGGCCCGTCAGGAAGCCGCCGGCCGCATCCGCGCGCGGCAGCGCGGCGATCGCGGCCACGCCGAGCGCGGCGCCCAGGGCCGCACCGGCGATCGCGCGCAGCGTGAAGCGGCGCGTGAAGGCGCGGGCGACATAGGCGTCGCGCGCGCCCACCAGCCGCAGCACGCGGATCACCGGGCGGTTCGCAGCCAGCGCGGCCTGCGCGGCCAGCGTCACCAGCGCGGCCATCGTGCCCGCGATCAGGCCCAGCGCCGTCCAGCCCAGCGCGCGCAGCCGCCCGGCCGCGGTCACCAGGGGCCGCCGCCAGCGCGTGTGATCGTCCCAGACCGCGCCGGGCACTTCGGCGGCCAGCCGCAGGCGCAGCCCCTCGGCGTCGAGATCGGTGCTCTGCACGACCTCGATCAGCCGGGGCAGGGGCAGGCGATCGAGCGGCAGGTCGGGCCCGAGCCAGGGCTCCAGCAGCGCGGCCTGCTCGGCGCGCTCCAGCTCGCGGGCCGCGGCGATGCCGGGCGTCCCCGCAAGGATCTGCAGCACCGCGTCGACCTGCGCGTCGGCCTGCGCGTCGGGCGCCGAGATGCGGATCGTCGTGGCCTGCGCCAGGCTCTCGGACCAGCGCTCGGCCAGGCGGCCGGTGGCCAGCGACAGCGCCAGCGCGAAGACCGCGAGGAAGGCCATCGCCGCGGCGACCAGCACGGTCAGCCAGACGGTGTGCCCGGTGGGCGGCACCACGCGGTCGGCCGCCCGGTCGCCGATCGCCACGTCGATCACCGCGCGCAGCCGTCTCACAGCCCGGCTCCCGCCGCGGCCAGCGTCCCGCCCGCCAGCCGCAGCACCCGGGCCGAGACCATCGGCTTCGCGGCGCGGATCAGCGCGAGGTCATGGGTCGCGATCAGCACCGTCTTTCCCATCCGGTTCAGCTCCGCCATCAGCGTCAGGATCCGCTGCGACATCTCCCAGTCGATATTTCCGGTGGGCTCGTCCGCGATCAGGATGTCGGGGTCCATGATGACCGCGCGGGCCAGCGCCGCACGCTGGCGTTCCCCGCCCGAGAGCTGCTGCGGCAGGGCGTCGGCGCGGTGGCCCAGCCCGACCCAGCCCAGAAGCTGGTCGAGATGGTCGCGCCCGATCTCCTGCCCGCTGACCTGCAGCGGCAGCAGCACGTTCTCGGCGATGGGAAGGTGGTCGAGAAACTGGCAGTCCTGGTGGACCACGCCCACCCGCCGGCGCATCCGCGCGAGCCCGTCCCGGCCCAGCTTGCGCGTGTCGCTGCCGAAGGCGTTGACCTGGCCCTCGGTGGGCTTCAGCTCGCCGTAGCAGAGCTTCAGGAGCGTGGTCTTCCCGGCGCCCGACGGTCCCGTCAGGAAATGGAAGGAGCCCGGCGCGAGCGTCAGGTCCAGGCCGCTCAGCAATCCGCTGCGCCCGTAGGAATATGCCGCCCCGCTCAGCTCGATCACCGGTCCGCCCCCTGCCTCGGGCCGCTTCTGCCCCAGCCATGTTTTCGACGCAATCGCCGCGCTTTGTCCCCCGGGGGTCACAGGCAACCCGCCGCGCGGCGGACGTCCCGGACGGCGGGGTTGACAGCAAGGGGTCAATGGGGCGCGGTGACGGCGATTGTCGAATTTCAAGGCGAAGGACGCGCCCGCGGGCCCATGCGTATCACCTGTCCCAACTGCAACGCCCAATACGAGGTGGCCGATGACCTGATCCCGGCCGCCGGGCGGGATGTGCAATGCTCGAACTGCTCCTCGACCTGGTTCCAGGACGGCCGCCCGCGCCAGACCACCGCGGTCGAGGAGCGGGCTATCCGGCGTCCGGGCCGCCCCGCGCCGCCGCCAGAACCCGAACCCGAGGCCGAGCCCGAGGATGCGGTCGATGCGGCCGATGCGGCCGATGCCGCCGATGCGGATGACGTATCCGAGGCCGAAGCCTTTACCCAGCCCGCCCCCGGCCGCCGCCCGATGGCCGATGACGATACCCGCGACATCCTCCGCGCCGAGCGGGAACGCGAGGAGCGTCTGCGCGCCCGCGCCCGCGCCCGGACGGAAGCGGAGGATGCGGATGCCGACATGGACATGTCCGCCGACACGGGCGCCGAGACCGGCGACACGTCGGATGATGATGATCTGCGCTCGCATGCCGCCGCCGAGCGGGCGCGCATGGCCGCAGCCGCCTCCGTGGCCCGCTCGCGCGACGAGCAGGCCGAGGCCACCGCCGAGGAAGACGACAGCGAAACGCCGGAGGAGGCCGACGCCAAAGCTGGGGCCGAGGACGAGACCCAGGACGCCATCGCCCGCGCGTTGCGCGATGCGGCCTCGGACGAGGCGGTCTACGACGATCCGGCCGCCGCCGGCTCCGAAGCCTATCGCGCGGAGGCGGACGAGATGGAGGAGGACGAGGAGCCTTCCCCCCGCGCCACGCGGCGCGAGCTTCTGCCCGATATCGAAGAGATCAACTCCTCGCTGCGCCCCGACGAACGCGCCCTCGAAGCCGCCGCCGCGCGCGGGGACTCCGAGGCCGACGATCCCGTGATCCGGCGGTCCGGCTTCCGCGCCGGGTTCCTGGGCATGGGCGCGCTGATCCTGTTGGCCGTGGGCGGTTACGTCTTCTCGGACATGCTGGCCCGCGCGGTCCCGGCGCTGTCGCCGCAGATCGAGGCCTATGTCGGCTTCGTCGACACGCAGCGCAGCGCGCTGGAAGCCGGTGCCGAGGCCCTGGTGGAGCGTCTGACGCCCGACGCCTGAACCGGCCCCGCCCGGCAGGTCCCCGAAATCGAAAAGAGGGCGCGCGGTGCGCGCGTCAGAAGCGTTCCAGCAGGCGGCGGAGGTAGTCGAGCTCCAGCTGCGGCCGGTCGCGCTCGCCCGAGCGGCGACGGATCTCGTCCATCAGGTCGCGGGCCCGGCGCGCCGCATCGGGCCCGTCGAGGAAGTTCTCGTCGGTGCCGAGCTTGCCGCCCTCGCCCGAACGGCGGCCCAGCGGGTCGCGGTCGAACCCGCCGCCCTCGCGGGTCGCGGCGCGGCCCTCGCCCTGGCCGGGATTGCCCTGCTGGCGGTTCTCGGCCAGCGCGCGGCCCAGTTCCTGCATGCCGTCGCGCAGCGCGTCCATGGCCTGCGCCTGGTCGTCCAGCGCCTCGCCCAGATTGCCGTCCTGAAGGTCGCCCTCGGCCTGGCGCATCGCCTCCTCGGCGCGGCGCAGCGCGTCGCGCGCGGCCTCGCCCGCCTCGCTGCCCGCGCCGGGCAGACCGTCGCGCATCGCCTCAAGCCCGCGCCGCAATTCCTCCTGCCGGCGCGCCAGCTCGCCCGGGCTCGTGCCGCCGGGCTGCTCCGATTGCTGCTGGCCCGGTCCCTGACCCGGCTGGCCATCGGCGCGGTCGCTCGGCTGCTGGCCCTGCCCGGGTTGCTGGCCAGGCTGGCCCTGCCCGGGTTGCTGGCCAGGCTGGCCCTGCCCCTGCTGCTGCCCGGGTTGCTGGCCCGGCTGTTGCCCTGGCTGCTGACCGGGCTGTCCGGGTTGGAATTGCTCCTGCAGCTCGCGGAAGGCGTCATCGGAGAGTTCCTGCTGGTCGCGCAGGCTCTCGCGCAGGTCCTGCATGGCCTGCTCGCCCTCGCCGGGCTGACCCCGGCCGCCCTGGCCCTGGGTCACCTGCATGTTCTCCATCATCTCCTGCAGCTGGCGCAGAAGCTCCTGCGCCTCGGCGGTGCGCCCCTGCTGCATCAGCTCCTCGATACGCTGCATCATCTGGTCCAGCATGTCGGGCGTGACCTGCTGCATCTCGCCCTGCGCCTGCTGCTGGCCCTGCTGCTCCTGACCGCCCTGCTGCGCGAGCTGGCGGGTATATTCGTCCATCGCCTGCCGCATCTCCTGCATCAGGCGGGCGATCTCCTCGGGCGAGGCGCCCTGCCGGATGGCTTCCGACAGCCGCTCCTGCGCCTGGCGCAGCCGTTCGAGCGCGGAATCGAGGCTGTTATCCTCCAGCCGGATCGCGGCCTCCCAGAGCATCGCCGCGATCTCGTCGCGCGCCTCGGGGGTCAGCGCCTCGGCCTCGGCCAGGCGCCGGATTGCCATCCGGGTGATCAGGAAGGCGGGCGGGTTGTCGAAGGTCTCGTCGGCCTTCCAGGTGATGGCGCGCAGGAGCCGGGTGACGCGGGCGCGGTTGTCGCGCGACCAGAACAGGTCGCGGCGCTGTTCGATCAGTGCTGCGGCGACGGGATCGTAGAAGGGCCGGCCGGGCAGGATGAAGGCATCCGTCGCCGTGCCGGACTGGCCCGCCGCGTCCTCGGCCTGCAGCGTCACGGTGACGGGCATGCCGGCCAGCGGATGCTCGGTCAGGTCGGCGCGGAAGGTCCCCGCGACCGCGTCGCGCCCGCCCGCGATCGGCAGCGCCATGTCCAGTTCGAGCGGGTCGCGCGGCTCGGGCGCGACGGCGAGGCCGTGGCGGCGGTCGGTGGCGCCGGGATCCAGCGCGATGACGATATCCGCGGCCATGACGCCGTAATCGTCCGTCGCTTCCCAGGGCAGGGTGGTCTGGTCGGGTTGCTCGAAGCCCGGGGCGCCGGTCACCGCGATCTCGGGGGGCGCGTCGGGCGAGGCGGTCAGGGTCCAGACCGGCTCGGCCACGCCGCCCGCGATGGCCAGCGTGCCCGATTGCGTGACGGTGAATTCCTGCATCGCCTCGGTCGGGTCGGTGACCTCGCGGCCCGAAACGGTCTCGGATACCGAAAGCGCGCCGGCCTCGCCATAGAGGCGCAGGGTCACGCGCGTGCCTTCGGGCACCTCGACCTCGCCGGGGTCGATATCGGCCAGGTAGAGCGTCGGCAGCCCGGTATGGCGCGGCGGCTCGAGCCAGCCTTCCCAGGCCGGGCCCTCCGCCAGCGCCTGCCCCGCGCCCGGCAGCTCGACCGGCGCGGGCACGCGCAGGAGCGTGCCGAAGAGAAGCCCGACAGCGGCCAGCAGCACCGCCATGTAGCGCAGCGCGTACGGATCCCGCCGCGCGATGCGGAGATCGGGGGCCACCGCGCGGGCGGCGGCGGCGCGGGCGGCCATGCGGTCGCGATGCGCCTGCCAGACAGCCTCGGTCTGCGCATCGCCGCCGCCCACCGCCTGCTCGTCGGCCAGGGCGGCCAGGGGCCGGCCGGGCAGCGTCGCGTCGAGGCGCGCGCGCGCCTCGGCGCGGGTCGGGGCGTGGAAGCCGCGCAGGCCAAGCCCGGCCAGCACCGCGACCAGCAGGCCGAAGGCGGCGATCAGGCTCCATTCCCACAGGGGCGGCACGAGGTCGGAGGCGTAGGCGGCGAGGCCGACGAAGCCGGCGGTCCAGGCGGGCCAGAAGGCGCGGGTGATCCGTTCCGCCCACAACCCCGCCCGCGTCAGGCGAAGCTGGCGCGCGAGATGCGTGTCATGGCGTTCGGATCGTCCGGTCTCGGCCACTCCGGCTCCCTCCGCGGTGGTCGTCACCCCTGACTTAAGCGTCGTGGAGCCATTGCGGAATGGTATCGCGGGAAATCATCTCGTCAAAGGTCGGGCGCGGGCGGATCACCGCGTATTGATCGCCCTGCACGAGGACCTCCGGCACCAGCGGACGGGAATTGTACTCGCTGGCCATGACCGCGCCATAGGCGCCGGCGCTGCGGAAGGCGATCAGCTCGCCTTCGGACAGCGGCACCATGTCGCGGCCCTTGGCGAAGGTGTCGCCGCTCTCGCAGACCGGGCCGACGATGTCGAAGGGCCGCATCTCGGCGCCCGGCGCGGCCTCGCGGACCGGGACGATGTCGTGATGCGCGCCGTACATGGCGGGGCGGATCAGGTCGTTCATCGCCGCGTCCACGATCAGGAAATCGCGGCCCTCGCCTTCCTTCACGAACACCGTCGAGGCCATCAGGATGCCCGCGTTGCCCGCGATCAGGCGGCCGGGTTCGATCTCGATCTCGCAGCCGAGGTGGCCCACCTCCTCGGCGATGAGCGCGCCGTAATCGGACGGCAGCGGCGGCGCAAGGTTCGAGCGGGCATAGGGAATGCCCAGGCCCCCGCCGAGGTCCAGCCGCTCGATGGTGTGGCCGTCGGCGCGTAAGGTTTCGGTCAGGTCCGCGACCTTGCGATAGGCCAGGCGGAAGGGTTCCAGGTCGGTGAGCTGGCTGCCGATATGCACGTCGATGCCCACGACGCGCAGGCCGGGCAGGGCCGCGATCTCGGCATAGACGGCGCGGGCCTTGGAGATCGGGATGCCGAACTTGTTGTCGGATCGGCCGGTGGCGATCTTCTCGTGGGTCCGGGCGTCCACATCCGGGTTGACGCGCACCGTCACCGGCACCTCGACGCCGAGCGAGGTCGCGACCTCCGACAGAAGCCGCATCTCGGGCTCGCTCTCGAGATTGATCTGGCGCACGCCGCCTTCCAGCACGTGGCGCATCTCGGCGCGGGTCTTGCCCACGCCCGAGAAGACGATCCGATCGCCCGGCACGCCCGCGGCGCGCGCGCGGCGATATTCGCCCTCGCTCACCACGTCCATGCCCGCGCCGGCATCGCCCAGCAGCTTCAGGATCGCGACGTTGCTGGCGGCCTTCACCGCGTAGCAGACGAGATGCGGCAGGGGCGCCAGCGCCTCGTCGAAGAGGCGGTAATGCCGCAGAAGCGTGGCCGCCGAGTAGACATAGGCGGGCGTGCCGACCGCGGCCGCGATCTCGGGCAGGGGGACGTCCTCGGCATGCAGGATGCCGCCCTTATAGAGGAAGTGATCCATCAGCGGCCCCTGAGCAGCAGGTAGAGCGGCAGACCCAGCGAGACGCCCACGCCGTAGGTCGCGGGGATCGCCAGAAGGCCCCACCAGCGTCGGGTGCGGATGCTGTCCCAGACCACCCAGACGGTCAGCGTGACGGCCGCGACCGTCAGGTCCCAGACGAGCCCCGAGGACGCGTCGTTGACGTGCCAGGCGTCGACCATCGCGCCCAGATCCCAGTCATTGGCCGACAGCCATGGCAGGAAATAGCGCATGGGCAGGATCACGCCGGCCACGCAGAGCAGGATCATCACGATGCGGAACGGGGTCATGGGCAGCTCCTTCGAGGTCGCGCCCCCTTAGCCGAGGGCCGCGCGGGCGGAAAGGGCGCAGCGGGGGCCAGCCCCCGCACCCCCGGGATATTTCGGGGCCAAAGACGGGCGGCGGCCGGGTGGGGAGTCGGACCGGAGGGGCAGGGCGGATCGCCTTCGCATGATAGGGTTGCAGGATCGATCGGGATCGCGCGGCCGCACCCGCCGCGGCCGCGACAAACCGCAGCGTCACGATTGACGCTCGCGTCACCCATCCCCATACCCCTTTGCGACAACGATTTTGCGGGAACGGAGCGACCATCCGATGAGCGATCAGATCGAACGCGAAGCCATGGAATACGACGTCGTGATCGTCGGCGCAGGCCCCGCGGGCCTATCGGCGGCGATCCGGCTCAAGCAGCTCGATGCCGATCTCTCGGTGGTCGTGCTCGAGAAGGGTTCCGAGGTGGGCGCGCATATCCTGTCGGGGGCCGTGCTGGACCCGGTCGGGCTGAACGCGCTGATCCCCGACTGGAAGGAGAAGGGCGCGCCGCTCGACGTGCCGGTCACCTCCGACAGCTTCTACCTGCTGGGCGAGGAGGGGCGCGTCCGCGTCCCTAATCTGGCGATGCCGCCGCTGATGTCGAACCACGGCAATTACATCGTCTCGATGGGCAATGTCTGCCGCTGGATGGCCGAGCAGGCCGAGGCGCTGGGCGTCGAGATCTTCCCGGGCATGGCCTGCTCCGAGCTGGTCTGGGAGACCGCCGAAGACGGCGGGAAGCGCGTCAAGGGCGTGGTCGCGGGCGAGTTCGGCCGGCAGCCCGATGGCTCGATCGGCGAGGGCTACGAGCCGGGGATGGAGCTGCACGGCAAATACGTGATGCTGGGCGAGGGCGTGCGCGGTTCGCTTTCGAAGCAGGTCATCGCGGAGTTCGGGCTCGACAGCGAGAGCGAGCCGCAGAAATACGGCCTGGGCATGAAGGAAATCTGGGAGATCGACCCGGAGAAGCACAAGCCCGGCACCGTGGTGCACACGATGGGCTGGCCGCTGGGCAAGAATGCCGGCGGCGGCTCCTTCATCTATCACCTTGACAACAATCAGGTCTATGTCGGCTTCGTCGTCCACCTGAACTACAAGAACCCCTATGTGAACCCCTATCTCAGCTTCCAGCAGTTCAAGCATCACCCGATGGTTGCCGAGCTTCTGGAGGGCGGAAAGCGCGTGGCCTACGGCGCCCGGGCGATCAGCGAGGGCGGCTGGCAGTCGCTGCCGAAGACCGCCTTCCCGGGCGGCGCGCTCTTGGGTTGTGCCGCGGGCATGGTCAACGTGCCGCGCATCAAGGGCAATCACAACGCCATGCTCTCGGGCAAGGCGGCCGCCGAGGCGGCGCATCGCGCCATCGAGGAGGGCCGCGCCGGGGACACGCTGCAGAGCTACCACGCCGAAATCCGCAACGGCGAGATCGGCCGCGACCTCAAGTGTGTGCGCAACGTCAAGCCGCTCTGGTCGAATTACGGCCTCGCCGCCTCGCTGACGGTGGGCGGCGCCTCGATGTGGATGAACAATCTCGTCGGTTGGTCGCCCTTCACCGCCAAGCACGGCAAATCCGACGCGGCCGCGACCGAGCCGGCCGCGAAGCATAAGCCGATCGACTATCCCAAGCCCGACGGTAAGCTCAGCTTCGACCGGCTGACCAACGTGGCCTTCTCCTTCACCAATCACGAGGAGAGCCAGCCGGCTCATCTCAAGCTGAAGGATCCGGCCGTGCCGGTGGCGGTCGATCTGAAGAAATATGCGGGCCCCTCGACGCGTTATTGCCCGGCGGGCGTCTACGAATTCGTGGGCGAGGGCGAGGATGCGCGCTTCGTGATCAACTTTCAGAACTGCGTCCACTGCAAGACCTGCGACATCAAGGACCCGGCGCAGAACATCGTCTGGACCACGCCGCAGGGCGGGGACGGGCCGAATTATCCCAACATGTAGGGCGCCTTGCGCCGCACGGGATCGTGAAGCAGGGCCCCGCCGAGGCGGGCCCCTTCGCATTGCGCCCGCCCGCCGCGGGGCCTAGCGTGGATGCGACTTGCGCGCAGGCCCCGGGGCCGCGCGCGCCACGCGTTTTATCGGGGGCGGGCGGACCGCCCCGGGGGACACCGATCATGATCCGACCGCTTCTGCTGGCCGCCACCCTGCTCGCCGCGCCCATGGCGCAGGCGCAGGGCACCGCCGGCCCCTACCTGGCCGCGCGAATCGCGGGGTTCTCCAACGACTACGCCGCCGCCGGGCGCTATTACGACCGGCTGATCCGGGCCGAGGCCGCGGGGCCGCAGGTGCTGGAGAACGCGATCGTCATCAATTCGGTGCTAGGCCGGTTCGACCGCGCCGCCGAGGCCGCGCAAATGCTCGAAGAGGCTGGCGGATCCAGCCAGTTCGGCGACAACGCCCGGCTGGTCGTCGCGCTGCAGGAGGGCGATTTCGCCCGCGCGTCGGAGCTGATGACCGACGCCACCATCGGCGGCACGCTGCTCGACGGCCTGCTGCGCGGCTGGATCGCCGCGGCGGGCGGCGAGACGGCGCGCGCGCTCGAGGCTTTCGACGCGGTCGCCGAGACCCAGAGCTTTGCGGCCATCGCCCATCTCCACAAGGCTTTCGTTCTGTCGATGGCGGGTGATTTCGAAAGCGCCGAGGAGATCTATTCCGGCGAGAAGCACGGGCCGATGAACCTGACCGCCCGCGGCGTCGAGGCCCATGCCCAGGCGCTGGTTCAGCTCGACCGGCGCGACGACGCGCTGGAACTGCTGGAGGCCGCGCTGGGCCTGACGAACAGCCCCGTCCTCGAGGATCTGCAGGCGCGGATCGCGGCGGGCGAGACGGTCCTCTGGGACGTGATCCGCGATCCGAAGGACGGCATGGCCGAGGCCTATTTCACGCTGGCCGCGATCCTCGCGGGCGAGACATCGGCCACCTATGCGCTGCTCAACGCGCGCGCCGCCACGGTGCTCCGGCCCGACCATGTCGACGGCGCCGTGCTGGTGGGCGAGCTGATGGAGGAGCAGGGCCAATACGCGCTGGCAGACGAGGCGCTGACGGCCGTGCCGCGCGACCATCCCAGCTATTTCGCCGCCGAGATCACCCGCGCCGAGATCCTGCTCGCCGCCGAGCGCGAGGAGGCCGCGCTGGAGGTGCTGAGCGCGCTGACCCGGTCCAACCCCGACCGCCGGCTGGTCTGGACGGCCTATGCCGACGCGCTGCGCCGGCTGGAGCGCTTCGAGCGCGCCGCCGACGCCTATGACCGGGCCCTCGCGCTGGTCGACGAGGTGACGGCGCGGGACTGGTTCCTGTTCTACGCCCGCGGCATCGCCCGCGAGCGCGAGGACCGCTGGGAGGAGGCCGAGGGCGATTTCCGCCGCGCACTGGAATTGAACCCCGACCAGCCGCAGGTGCTGAACTACCTGGGCTACGGCCTGGTCGAGAAGCGCGTGAAACTGGACGAGGCGCTCGACATGATCGAGCGCGCCGTCGCGGCCCGGCCCGATGACGGCTACATCACCGACTCGCTGGGCTGGGTGCTCTACCGCTTGGGTCGTTACGACGAAGCGGTCGAGCCGATGGAGCGCGCGGTGCAGTTGCGCCCGATGGATCCGATCATCAACGACCATCTGGGCGACGTGCTCTGGATGGTCGACCGCAAGCGCGAGGCGCGCTTCCAATGGCGCCGCGCGCTCAGCCTCGATCCCGAGGAGGCCGAGGCCGAGCGGATCCGCCGCAAGCTCGAGGTCGGGCTGGAGATCGTGCTGGAAGAGGAAGAGGCCGCGGCGCCGATCGCCGCCGCGCAGGAGTGACCGGCTCGGTCCTCGCGCCCGCCAAGGTCAACCTCACGCTGCACGTCACCGGGCGGCGGGCGGATGGCTACCACCTGCTCGACAGCATCGTGGCCTTCGCCGATCTGGGCGACCGGCTGACCGTGGGCCCGGGCGACGGGCTGATCGTGACCGGGCCTTTCGCGGCCGGCGTGCCGACAGATGACGGCAACCTGATCCGCCGCGCGCTGGCGCTGGCGGGCACCCCGCGCGCCGTCGCCCTCGACAAGCGCCTGCCGCATCCCGCGGGGCTGGGCGGCGGTTCGTCGGACGCCGCGGCCGTGCTGCGGGCGGTGGGGGCGGATCTGTCGCCGGAATATCTTCTGACGCTGGGCGCCGACCTGCCGGTCTGCATGGGCGCGCGCGCCGCGCGGATGCGCGGCATCGGCGAGGTCGTGGTGCCCGTCCCCTTGCCGCCACTCGCCGCCGTCCTTGTCAACCCGGGCCTCGCGGTGCCGACCGGGCGGGTCTTCGCAGGGCTGCGGACGGCCGACAATCCCGGCCATGATGCGCTTCCCGAGGGCGACGCCGCGGCGTGGATGGATTGGCTCGCCGCCCAGCGTAACGATCTCGAAGAACCGGCTCTCGCGCTCGCCCCCGAAATTGCCGAAATGCTGGCGGCCCTCCGGGCCGAGGGCGCGGCGGTCGCGCGGATGTCGGGCTCGGGCGCGACCTGCTTCGGGCTCTGGCCCGACCGCGGGCAGGCCGAGGCGGCGGCCGGGCGACTTGTGCGTTCCGGCTGGTGGGGGCGCGCCTGCACCCTGTCCTGAGCCGCTATTCGGCGCGGGCCACCACGTAATCGGCCAGGTCGCCCAGCATCTCGCGCAGGTCGTTCGGGGGCAGCTCGGCCAGCGCCGCGCGGGCGCGATCGCGCCAGGCCAACGCTTCCTGCCGCGTCTCCTCCAGCGTGCCGTGCCGGGCGAGGATCGCGCGGGCGCGGTCCAGATCCTCGGATTTCCCCTTCTCCAGCGCGTCGCGCCAGAAGGCCCGCTCGGTCGCGTCGCCGCGCGCCAGCGCGCGGATCACCGGCAGGGTCAGCTTCCCTTCGCGGAAATCGTCGCCCAGGTTCTTGCCGATCCCGTCGCCCGCACCGCCGTAATCGAGCCAGTCATCCACGATCTGGAAGCTGACGCCCAGCGCGTCCCCGAAGCGCGTCAGCGCATCCTCCTGCGCGGCATCGACGCCCGCGACCACCCCGCCCACGCGGGCGGCGGCCTCGAACAGCGCAGCGGTCTTGCCGCGCACGACGCGCAGATAGGTGTCCTCGGTGGTGGCGAGGTTGCGGGCGGCGGTCAGTTGCAGCACCTCGCCCTCGGCAATGGTGGCGGCCGCGCCCGACAGGATGTCGAGCACCCGCAGCGAACCGGTCTCAACCATCAGCTGGAAGCTGCGCGCGAAGAGGTAATCCCCCACCAGCACGCTCGACTGGTTGTCCCAGAGCAGGTTCGCCGTGGGCCGGCCGCGCCGCTGGCGGCTCTCGTCGACCACGTCGTCATGCAGCAGGGTCGCGGTGTGAATGAACTCGACCGTGGCGGCGAGCTTGACGTGATCGGCCCCCGCGTAGCCGCACATCCGCGCGCAGGCGACGGTCAGAAGCGGGCGCACCCGCTTGCCGCCCGCCTCGACCAGATGGGCCGTCACCTCCGGGATGCGGGGGGCGTGCTCCGAGGCCATGCGCGTCCGGATCAGCGCGTTCACGGCGTCCATGTCGTCGCGCAGCGCGGCGGCCAGCCGTTCGTGCGGCTTGAGGGGCGTGGCGTCGGTCATGATGCTCCCGTCTCGACAAGGGCGGGGGGTGCCCATAGCTGTCTCCAACATGAAGGAACTGCTGCGCACGAACGACCCCACGGTCATCGCCTTCGCCTCGGCCCTCCTCGACGGGGAGGCTATAGACTGGTTCGTTCTGGACGCAAACATCTCCGTCCTCGAAGGCTCGATCGGGATCCTGCCGCGGCGGATGATGGTGGCCGATCGCGACCTCTTCCTGGCCCGCGCGACGCTGCGCGACAACGGCATCGACGTCTCGGAATGACTGTCACGCGCGACGGGTTCCTGGGCGGCCGCGTCACCTTGGCGCAGCCGGCGCGGGGGTTCCGCGCCGGCTCGGACGCGGTGCTTCTGGCGGCCGCCTGCCCGGCGCGCCCGGGCGAGACGGTGCTGGATCTGGGCTGCGGGGTCGGCGCGGCGATGTACTGTCTCGGGGCGCGGGTCCAAGGGCTGCGGCTGACCGGGGTCGAGCGCGACGCCGAGGCCGCGCGCCTGGCGCGCGCGAACGGCCCGGCGGAGGTGATCGAAGGCTCGGTGCTGGACCTGCCGCCCGCGCTGCGCCTCGGCTTCGACCACGTGATCTGCAACCCGCCCTATTTCGGCGCGACCACCGCGCCCGCCGCCGATCCGGCGCGCGCCGCCGCCCTGCGCGAAGCGGCGCCGGGCGACTTGGCGCGCTGGATCGACGTGGCCTGCCGCCGCGCCGGGCCGAAGGGCAGCGTCACCTTCGTCGCCCGCGCCGACCGGCTGGCCGACCTTCTGGGCGCGATGGCGCCCCGGCTGGGCGGGCTGCGCGTGCTGCCCGTCGCGGGGCGCGCGGGGGTCGAGGCGGGGCGCGTGATTGTCCGGGGCCAGAAGGGCGCGCGCGCGCCGCTGAGCCTGCTTGCGCCTTTCGTAATGCACGCCGGGGCGGCCCACGAAAGCGACCGCGACAGCCATACGCCGCAAGCTCAAGCAGTCTTGCGCGACGGGCAGGCGCTGGACCTCGGATAGCTCAAATCGAGCGCGAGTTTTTGCCTGCCGCTGCGGAAACTGGGTGACAGGCGGGGCCCGCGCGTGCTGTCATGGCCGGGTCACAAACATCGGAAGGAGACGCCCATGTCGCTGAATTCGCACCTTCAGGAGCTGCGCAAGAAGCATGCCGACCTTTCCCGACAGGTGGAGACCGAGGCGCGCAGTCCCGGCGCGGACAGCATCGCGCTGACCGAGCTGAAGAAGCGAAAACTGGCCATCAAGCAGCAGATCGAGCGGCTGGACGGCGCCACGGCGAACTGACACCGACGACCAGGCGGGCGCGGCCGCGCCCCTTCGGAAGGCCCGCGAGTCGCGGGCCTTTTTCGTGTCAGGCGACCTCGACCAGGCGGCGGCCGGCCCCGTGATCGGCCATGCCGGCGGTCTGTTCGGCCAGCCAGTCGAGAAAGGCGCGGGTCGCCGGCCGCGTCTCGGCGCCCTTGGGGCAGAGCACCCGGAAATCGGCGGGCGGGACCAGCGCGACCTCGAAGGGCGCGACCAGCTGGCCCTGCGCCAGCGCGGCCTCCGCCAGCGAGACACGGCCCAGAACCACCCCTGCTCCGGCCTGCGCGGCATCGATGGCGTGGTCGGCCTGGCTGAAGCGGGGGCCGTGCAGATCCGGGGCCTCGATGCCATTGGCGGCGAACCAGTCGCGCCAGGAGACCGAGGAGCGCAGGAAGGCGATCGAATCGTCGAAGATGATCGTCGCGTCGCGCAGGCTCTCGGGCGTGGGGAACCGGGCGGCCAGCTCGGGGCTCATCATCGGCGTGACCCATTCGCCGATCCGGAGCGCCTCGTGCAGGGTCGGATCGGGCGGCTGGTCCTTCAGGCCGAAACGGATGGCGATGTCGATATCGTCCTTGGCGAAATCCAGCATCCGCAGGGTCGCGGCGAAGCGGAGTTCGATCTCGGGATGGTCCTGCGCGAAATGGAACAGCCGCGGCGCGAGCCACTTGGCGGTGAAGGCCGGCCCCGCCGTCACCGTCAGGATGCCGCTGTCCAGCACCCGCCGCGCCGCGCGCCAGCCTTGCAGCAGGGTGCCGAACCCCTCGCTGGCCAGGGGCGCCAGGGCGCTCCCGGCCTCGGTCAGCTCGACGCGGCGGTTCATGCGATGGAAAAGCGGCGCGCCGAGATGGGCCTCCAGCGATTTGATCTGGAAGGACAGCGCGGCGGGCGTGACGCCGAGCTCGGACGCCGCATCCTGAAAGGACAGATGGCGGGCGGCGGCCTCGAAGGCGCGGAGCGCGGTGAGCGGGGGGAGACGATCGGACATTTCACTTAAGTATATCTTTATCGAAGCCTTGGAAAGTCTCGTTTGTAAGCGACGGGGCGCAGCGCCATATTCAATTCAACGAAACGAATTGAATCGAAGGAATAGCAGCCATGTTCGAGACGCATACCACCCGCACCTATGAAGAAGCCTTCGCCCGCGCCCGTGCCGAGCGCGCCGCCGCCTTCCGCAGCCTGTTCAGCTTCCGCCGCCCGGGTTTCGCGCTGATGAGCCGCGCGCGGACCGCCTGACGCGGTCTCGCCGAGGCGCCTAAGCGTGCTTGCGGCGTCACCGAAAAGGCCCGGCCCCCCTGCGGGGACCGGGCCTTCTTCGTGAGGCGGGACGGGGTCGCACCCCGCCGCCCGCCCGGCCGGTCTCAGGCCATGTACTGGCCGCCATTGGCCGAGATGGTCGAGCCGGTGATGAAGCCCGCATCGTCGGAACACAGGAACGCCACGCAGCGCGCGATCTCCTCGGCCTCGCCCAGGCGGCCGACCGGGATGGCGCCGACGATCTGCTCCATGACCTTCTCGGGGATGGTGCTCATCATGTCGGTGTTGATGTAGCCGGGCGCGACGATGTTCGCGGTGATGCCCGCGCGCGCGCCTTCCTGCGCCAGCGACTTGGTGAAGCCGATATCGCCCGCCTTGGTCGCGGCGTAGTTGGCCTGCGCGAACTGGCCCTTCTGGCCGTTGATCGAGCTGATCGTGACGATGCGCCCGAACTTGCGCTCGCGCATGCCGCCCCAGACGTTGTGCGTCATGTTGAAGACGCCGTTCAGGTTGGTGTCGATCACCTGCTTCCAGTGGTCGGGCGTCATCTTGTGGAACGGCGCGTCGCGGGTGATGCCCGCGTTGTTCACCAGGATGTCGACCGGGCCGAGATCGGCCTCGACCTGCGCGATGCCGGCCTTGCAGGCCTCGTAATCGGCCACGTCCCACTTGTAGGTCTTGATGCCGGTCTCGTCGGTGAACTGCTTCGCCCGCTCTTCATTGCCGGCATAGGTCGCGGCGACCTCGCAGCCCATGTCCTTGAGGGCCTTCGAGATGGCGGCGCCGATCCCGCGGCTGCCTCCGGTGACCAATGCGATCCGTGCCATGTGTGTCTCCTCCTTGAATGGCGTCAGTCTTGCGTCTCGAGCCAGGCCTGTCCATCGCGGCGGCCCTGCGCCCAGGCTTCGTGCAGAAGCTCCGGGTCGGTGAAATCCAGCTTCGAGCCCGACAGCACGTCGGCGCTGGGCTGGATGTAGATGATGCGGCCGCCATCGTCGGGCGGCAGCGTGTGGAAGCGTTTCGTCAGAAGGACCAGCGTGCGGCCCGTGTCGGGCTCGGGCAGCGGGGCCTTGTCGACCATGCCGCCGTCATAGAGCGGCTCGGGCGTGCCGGTCTCGGCATTGGGCCACTCGTCGGGGCGGAAGGCCGGGGGAACGGTGGCGGCCATGCGGATCAGCTCGGGCAAGGCGCCGTCGCGCGCGGCCTGCCGGGCGTCGATCAGCCGCTGCTCCAGCCCGACCACGGACGACAGGCGCGGCCGCGGCGTCGGCGCGACGGCCTGTTCGGCCTGGTAGATCGTGCCGCCGACCAGCGCGCGCAGGGTCGGGTGGCTGGCCTCGCCCGGGGTGGCAACGTTGATCTGGAAGGCGGGACCGTCGGCGATGCGGGCCAGCGCCGCGTCGTCGAGCGCGTCCTCGACGATGGCCTCGTAGACGCGCTGATGCGGCGAGCGGCCGTCATCCGCGTCCATGTCGTCCAGCGTGACGTTGAAATCGGTGCGCTTGAGCGCGCGGGCGAAGCGGTCGAAGAGGAACTCCTCGCGCCCCGCGATCCAGGCCGCGGCGGACAGCGCGCCGCCCGAGGACCCGGTCACCCGCGCCGGGTCCGGCGCGCGGGGGCCGAGCGCCTCCATCAGCCCGCCATGCCAGAAGCAACGCAGGCCGCCGCCCGAGAAGACGAGCTGTTCGAAGGGAAGGCGGGTCTCCGTCATGGTCGCGGGGGCGGTCGCCCGCCCCCGGTTCCGTTCAGGGGCGCTCGACGCACATGGCGACGCCCATGCCGCCGCCGATGCAGAGCGTGGCGAGGCCCTTCTTGGCGCCGCGGCGCTTCATCTCGAAGAGCAGCGTGTTGAGCACCCGCGCGCCCGAGGCGCCGATCGGGTGCCCGATGGCGATGGCGCCGCCGTTCACGTTCACGATGGCCGGATCCCAGCCCATGTCCTTGTTCACGGCGCAGGCCTGCGCGGCGAAGGCCTCGTTGGCCTCGACCAGGTCAAGATCGTCGACGCTCCAGCCCGCCTTTTCCAGCGCCTTGCGCGAGGCGTAGATCGGGCCCACGCCCATGATGGTCGGGTCGAGCCCGGCGGTGGCGTAGCTGGCGATGCGGGCCAGCGGCTCGATGCCGCGCTTCTCGGCCTCCTCGGCGCTCATCAGCAGGGTCGCCGCGGCCCCGTCATTGAGGCCGGAGGCGTTGGCCGCGGTCACGGTGCCGTCCTTGGCGAAGGCCGGGCGCAGCTTGCCCATCGCGTCCATCGTCGCGCCGTGGCGGATGTATTCGTCGTCTTCCACGACGGTGTCGCCCTTGCGGGTCTTGACGGTGAAGGGGACGATCTCGTCGCGGAACTTGCCCTCCTTCTGCGCGGCCTCGGCCTTGTTCTGGGAGCCTACGGCGAACTCGTCCTGCTGGTCGCGGGTGATCTGCCACTGCTCGGCCACGTTCTCGGCGGTCTGGCCCATGTGATAGCCGTTGAACGCATCCCAGAGGCCGTCGCGGATCATTGTGTCCACGAGCTTCATGTCGCCCATCTTCTGGCCCGCGCGCATCGCCTGGGCATGGGGGGCGAGCGACATGCTCTCCTGCCCGCCGGCCACGACGATGGCGGCGTCGCCCAGCTGGATGTGCTGCGCGCCCAGCGCCACGGCGCGCAATCCGCTACCGCAGACCTGGTTGATGCCCCAGGCGGAGGCTTCCTTCGGCAGGCCCGCGTTGATGGCGGCCTGGCGCGCGGGGTTCTGACCCTGCGCGGCGGTCAGGACCTGGCCCAGGATGGTCTCGGAGACCTCGGACTTGTCGACGCCGGCGCGGGCGACGACCTCCTCGATCACGGCGCGGCCCAGCTCGTGGGCGGGCGTGTTGGCGAAGCTGCCCAGGAACGAGCCCACGGGCGTGCGTGCGGCGGAGGCGATCACGACATTGGTCATAGCAGATCCTTTCCTAGCGGCCGGGTGCCGGGCGACGGCCCGGCCAGCGTCCCCCCGGGGCGCGAATGACGCCATCGGCCTAGCTTGTTCGCGACGCCGGGGCAAACGGGATGCGCGCCGGGCGGCGCGTGCGGGCCCTTCGGCGGTCAGACGCCGAAGGGCACCCAGATCGTCTGAACCTCGGTCCCCGCGTCGAGGAAGGGCTGCGGATCGGCGGCGTCCCAGTCGCGGCCGTGGCCGTGATTGACCCATGTGCGCTTGAGATCGGCGGCGGCCTCGGTCTCGATCACGGTCGAGATGTCGGCCTCCGAGAAGGACCAGACCGCGTCCACGCCCAGATGGCCGGCCATGTGGGGGGCGAGCTCGGCATGGTCGCCGGTCAGGATGTTGACGACCCCGCCCGGCACGTCGGACGTGTCGAGCACCTGGTAGAGATCCGTGGCCGAGAGCGGCGCGGTCTCGGGCGCGACGAGCACCAGCCGGTTGCCGGTGGCGAGCGCCGCGCCGATGACCTGCGCCAGCGCGATCAGCGGCGTCTGTTCGGGGGCGAAGGCGCCGATCACGCCGACCGGGCGGTTCAGCGCCAGCGCCAGCCCGCCCATCGGCACGCCCAGCGTGCGCCCGTCATGCTTGTCGGCCCAGGCGGCCCAGCGGAACAGGTGGCGCACGGCCTGCGCGGCCTCCGGGCCGCTGCCGGTCTGCGCGGCGAGGCGGGCGTCGAACTCCTCCGCCCGCGCCGACAGGTTCTCGGCCAGGTAATAGAGGATCTGCGCGCGCAGATGCCCGGACGAGCCCGACCAGCCCTTCGCGCCGCGCGCCGCCTCGACCGCGTTGCGCAGGTCCTTGCGATTGGCGATGCCGACCTCTCCCACGGCGCCCTTGGGGCCGTAGACCATGCGCGAATAGCCGCCATCGGGCCGGGCCTGCTTGCCGCCGACATACATCTTCGCGGTGCGGTCCACGCCCGCGGCGGGTGCGGTGTCGCCGGTATGGCGCTTCGCGGGCTTGGTCGCCGGGCCCGTGGCGGGGCGCAGATAGGCGCGCAGCCCGGCGATGCCGCCTTCGCGGCCGAAGCCGCTTTCCTTCATGCCGCCGAAGGGCGCGGCGGCGTCGAGCCTGTTGGCGCCATTGACCCAGACCACGCCCGCGTCGATTTTCGGCGCGGTGTCGAGCGCCACGTCGATATCCTGCGACCAGACCGAACCGGCCAGCCCATAGGTCGTGTCATTGGCCAGCATGACCGCCTCGGCGGGGGTGCGGAAGGTGGTCGCCGCGAGCACCGGGCCGAACACCTCCTCCTGCATCAGCGGATCGGCGGGGGCGAGGTCGGTGACCAGCGTGGGCGGCAGGAAGCAACCCTCGGGCGCGCTGCCCTGATGGATGGTGCCGGAGGTGCGGGCCAGCATCGCCTCGACCCGCGCCTTCTGCTCGGGATGGACCAGCGCGCCCATGTCGACGGCCTTGTCCAGCGGGTCGCCCACGCGCAGCTTGGCCATGCGCGCCTTCAGCCGGGCGTAGAAATCCTCGGCCACGCCCTCCTGCACCAGGAGCCGCGCGCCCGCGCAGCAGACCTGGCCGCCGTTGAACCAGATCGCGTCGACCAGCCCCTCGACCGCGCCGTCGATATCGGCGTCCTCGAAGACGAGATAGGGCGACTTGCCCCCCAGCTCGAGCGTCAGGCCGAGGCCGCGCCCGGCGGTCTCGCGGCGCAGGATGCGGCCCACCTCGGTGCTGCCGGTGAAGGCCAGCTTGTCGATCTCCGCCGCCGCGAGCGCCGCCCCGGTCGCACCGTCGCCGGTGACGATGTTGACGATTCCGGGCGGCACGCCGGCGGCCGCGCAGATATCGGCGAAGGCCAGGGCCGTGAGCGGGGTCCATTCGGCGGGTTTCAGGACCACGGCATTGCCCATCGCCAGCGCGGGCGCGACCTTCCAGGCCAGCATCAGCAGCGGGAAATTCCACGGGACGATCTGCCCGCAGACGCCCCAGGGCTCGGCCCCGGGCAGGATCTCGTCCCGCAGCTCGGCATGGCCGGCATGGTGGTAGAAATGCCGCGCCGCCAGCGCCACGTCGATGTCGCGGCTCTCGCGGATGGGCTTCCCGGTGTCGAGCGTCTCCAGCACCGCGAAGAGCCGCGCATGCTTCTGCAGCCCGCGCGCGATCGCATAGAGGACGCGCGCCCGGTCGTGACACGTCGCCTTGGCCCAGGCCTTCTGCGCGCGGCGCGCGGATTTGACGGCCTTCCCGACATCCGCCGCGGTGCCCTGCGTGACCTGCGCCAGCTCGGCCCCGTCGGCGGGGTTCAGCGTGGCGAAGGCCTGACCGGGCTTCAGCCGCTTGCCGTCGATGTAATGCCCGAAGGCGCGGCCCTGCGCGTCCAGCCAGGCATCCGCCTCGGCACGGCTTTCGGGGGCGGGGCCCCAATCCATGCTTTCGAAGATCTCTGCCACCTTGGTCATCTGCCCTGTTCCTTTGGCCGGAAACATATCGGGGGTCCGGGGGACTGGCCCCCGGCCTGCCCTCAGCCCACCGCGTGCCTATGTCCGACCGAGTAGCGCCCGGTCACGTGATGCTCCAGCTGGCGCTCGATATCGCCCAAGAGCGAAGAGGCGCCGAAGCGGAAGAGGTCGGGGCGCAGCCAGCGGTCGCCCAGCTCTTCCTTGACGAGCGCGAGATAGCTGATCGCGTCCTTCGCCTTCGAGACACCGCCGGCGGGCTTGTAGCCCACCTTGAAGCCCGACAGCCGTTCGTAGTCGCGGATCGCGCGCATCATGATCAGGCTGACGGGCAGGGTGGCGTTGACGCTTTCCTTGCCGGTCGAGGTCTTGATGAAATCGGCGCCCGCCAGCATGCAGACCATCGAGGCCTTGGCCACGTTGCGCAGCGTGCCGAGCTCGCCCGTGGCGAGGATCGCCTTCACATGCGCCGCGCCGCAGGCCGCGCGCATCTGCGCCATCTCGTCGTAGAGCGCCTGCCAATTGCCGGTCAGCACATGGCGGCGCGAGATCACGATGTCGATCTCGGATGCGCCGGCCGCGACGCTCGCTTCGATCTCCTTGAGGCGCAGGTGGAAGGGCGACAGCCCCGCCGGAAAGCCGGTCGAGACGGCGGCCACCGGCAGCCGGCCCTGCAGGGCGGCGACGGCCGCGGGCACCATCTCGTGATAGACGCAGACCGCGCCCACGGTCAGGTCGGGCAGGCCGATCGCGTCGAGGATATCGGCGCGCACCGGGTGCAGCGCCTTGGCGCAGAGCCGGCGCACCCGGCCCTCGGTATCGTCGCCCGCGAGCGTCGTCAGGTCGATCACGCTGATCGCGCGCGCCAGCCAGGCGGCCTGCCAGTCCCTCTTGAGCGAGCGGCGGGCGGGCAGGGTCGCGGCACGGCGCAGCGTGGCCGGCGTGTTGACGCGGATGGACGCGACCAGGGACGGGTCGAAGGGCAGCCCCGCGTTGCGTTGCAGGTCGGTCTTTGTCATGGCGGCGCGGTCCGGCTGAATGCGGCGAAAGACGTTGCATGGGGTCGGGGTGGATGCAACCATGACGGCGCGGCGCTCGGGGGCCCTTCCGCGTTCCGGGGGATGAGAGACTTGACCACCGACACCCCGACCAGCGCAGAGCTCGACCAGCATCCGAGGGGATCGCTCGGCTGGTTGCGCGCCGCGACCCGCGACATCACCGGACAAGCCGTGGCCGAGGTGACGGCCCCCGGCGGCAAGGGGCGCGACTCGGTCCGCGTGCGCCTCGAAGACGGGCGCAGCGTCATCGCCACGCTGCGGTCGAGCGCCGGGCGCGCCTCGGTCGAGGCGCTGCTGCTCGGGGTCCTGTCCGCCGAGGGCGCGCCGGTGCCGAAACCGCTGGGGTTCAAGCACGGGCTGCTGCTGCAGCAGGATCTGGGCCAGGCCCGCGTGAGCCGCGCCATGCACGCGGCCCCCGATGCCGAGACCCGGGCCCGGCTGGCGCGGGCGGCGATGGACGCGCTGAAGGCCTGCCGCGCGGCGATCGCGCGGCGGCCTAAGGTGCTGGGCAGCCTGCCGGCCGTGGGCACGCTGCCCGGCTGGACCGAGGAATTCGTGTCGCGCAGCTTCTTTCTGTCGGGCGACCTGGGCATCGCGCCGCCCGCCATGGATGCCGAGGCGGTGGAGCAGGCGATCACCGTGCCGCCTGAGGGTTTCACCCGCTGGGACGCGCGGCTGGCCAACGCGGCGCTGACGCCCGAGGGCCGGGTGGTCTGGTTCGACTGGGACATGTTCGGCCGCCGCGGCGGGGTCGAGGATCTGGGTTGGCTGCTGGCCGATGACTGGTGGATGCCGGATGCTGCGGCCTCGGACGCGCTGCTGGAGGCGGCGCTGCCCGATCCCGCACCGCGGCTCCTGGCGCGGCGGATGGCGCTGCTGATCGCGGCGGACCGGCTGCACCGCATCCGCCGGCGGGTGCAGAAGCGCGGCTGGGCCGCGGCCGAGGACGCGCTGCGGCTCGACCGGATGGGCAACGTCCCCGAGGTGGTCGAGCGGACCGCGGCGCGAATGGCCGAGATGGCGGCCGCGGACCCGCTGCTGGGCGGGCTGTCGGACTGGTTCGCGGCGGCGGGCGCGGCGATCCTGGCGCTGGAGGGCGGGACCGACCGCCCGGGCGCGGAGGGATCGGGCTAGCGCGGCCCGCGCGCGCGCCCGACGCGGATCGGGGCGCTCGAAGGGGTCAGTCGGCGCTGCGGATGACCGCTGCGAACTTGTCGAAGATCGCGGCCGATCCGGCGATCACATGCCCGTCGGCGAGGATGTTCTGGCCGTCGCGGATCGGCTCGCAGAGCGCGCCCGCCTCGCGCACGATCAGAATGCCCGCGGCCAGGTCCCAGGGCTGCAGCCCGCGCTCCCAATAGCCGTCGTAGCGGCCGGCGGCGACATAGGCGAGATCGAGCGAGGCCGCGCCCCAGCGGCGCACGCCGGCGCAGGCGGGCAGGAGCTTGCCCAGGTCCTTCAGCGAGGCCGGCAGGTACTTGTTGGCCGCGAAGGGCAGGCCCGTGGCGTAGATCGTCTCGATCATCGCGGTCCGCCCCGAGGCGCGCAGCCGCTGCTTGCCGTCGAGCCAGGCGCCGGCGCCCTTCTCGGCCCAGAAGAGCTCGTCCTTGGCGGGATCGTAGATAACGCCCGAGACCACCTCGCCCTTGTGTTCGAGCGCGATCGAGACCGCCCAATGCGGCATGCCGTGCAGGTAGTTCGTGGTGCCGTCGAGCGGATCGACGATCCAGCGGCGGGTCGGGTCCTTGCCCTCTACGGGCTCGGATTCCTCGCCCAGCCAGCCGTAATTGGGCCGCGCGCCCATCAGTTCGTCGCGGATGATCTGCTCGGCGGCGTGATCGGCGCGGCTGACGAAATCGCCCGGGCCCTTGCGGCCGACTTGCAGGTTCTCGACCTCGCGGAAATCCTTGACGAGGCTGCGGCCCGCCTTGCGCGCGGCCTTGATCATCACGTTGAGGTTGGCGCTGCCTTGCATCACGGGGCTCCGGGTTCGGTCAGGCGGCGCGTCTAGCCGAAGGCGTGCCGGGGGACCAGCCCCCCGGGCGCTCCGGCGGGGCGGTTCATCGTTAACGCCGCGTTTACCCTTCGCGCCCTAGCGTCCCCGGGGAACGTCGCGATGGGGGGCGCCCGGCATGAAGCTGACCAACCTGACGCGCTGGCTGCCCGACCGCGTGCGCGACCTGCGCGGCGAGCCCGAGATCCCGGTCTACGCCCCGCCCGCGCCCGCCGCCCCCGCGGGGTTCGGTGAGGCGGCCGCCGCGGGCCTGTCGGATCTGGAGGCGCGCCTGCCGCCCCCCGGCACCCCCACGGTTCCCGCCGCGCAGCCGCGCGGCCGGGCCACCGGGCGGCTCCACCCCTCGCAGGCCGCGGGCGGCGGCATGGTGCGGCAGGCCGACGGCACGGTGCGGCCGCATTACTGGGGCCACCGCGAGCGGCTGCGGGAGCGTTTCCTGCAGGGCGGGCACGCGCCGATGCCGGAATACGAGCTGCTGGAGCTCTTGCTCTTCAACGCCATCCCGCGGATCGACGTGAAGCCTCTGGCCAAGCGGCTGCTGGCCCGGTTCGGAGACCTGAACGGCGTCGTCGCCGCCTCGGAGGCGAACCTGCTGCGGGTCGAGGGCGCGACGCCCCGGGTGTTCCTGCAACTGCGCATCGCCGAAGCCTTCGCCCATCGCATGGGCCAGGCGCGAGTTCTGGACCGCTGCGTGATGTCGTCCTGGCAGGATGTCGTCACCTATTGCCGCACAACGATGGCCCATCGCGAGACCGAGCAGTTCCGCGTGCTATTTCTCGACCGCAAGAACGTCGTGATCGCCGACGAGGCGCAGGGTGAGGGGACGATCGATCACGTCCCGGTCTACCCGCGCGAGATCGCGCGCCGGGCGCTGGAACTGTCCGCCAGCGCGCTGCTCTTGATCCACAACCACCCCTCGGGCGATCCCACCCCGTCGGAGGCCGATATCGAGATGACCGCCCGGGTCGCCATGGCCTGTGGCGCGCTCGACATCGTGATTCACGATCACATGATCATCGGCAAGACCAGCGAAGCCTCGTTCCGAGCGCTGGGCCTGATGGACGCGCCGCCGGGGTTCTGAGCCGGGGGCGCAGGCGCGCGCCGCGGCTCAGGCCGGGGCCGCCGCGCCCGCGCGTTGCAGCTTCAGCGGCTCGGTCCGCATCAGCCGCAGGACATGGGCCATGTAGGGCTTGGTCGCATCCGTCTCGCGCACGGCGGCATAGAGACGGCGGGTCAGGCCGGTCTCGGTCAGCGGCCGGGTCACGTAATCGGAATTGTAGCGCACCTCGCGCACCACCCAGTCGGGCAGGACCGCGACCCCGCGATTGGAGGCGACCAGCAGCAGGATCACCGCCGTCAGCTCGACCTGCCGGATCGCGGCCGGCTCGACCCCCGCGGGCATGAGAAGCTGGCTGAACACGTCGAGCCGCGCGCGCTCGACCGGGTAGGTGATGAGCGTCTCGTCGGCGAAATCGCCCGCCTCGACGAAGGGCTTGGCGGCCAGCGGATGCGCGGCGGAGGCGAGGAAGACCGGCTCGTAATCGAAGAGCGGCGCGAATTCGACGCCCGGGATCGTCTCGGGATCGGAGGAGACGACGAGGTCGACCTCCTCGCGCTCCAGCGCGGGCAAGGCCTGGAATTGCAGGCCGGGGCGGATGTCGACATCGACCTCGGGCCAGGTGCGGCGAAATTGCTCGAGCACCGGGAACAGCCATTCGAAACAGGCATGGCATTCGATGGCGATATGCAGCCGCCCGGCCTTGCCGGATTTCAGCCCCGCGAAATCCTGCTCGACCGCCTCGATCTGCGGCAGGACCTGCTCGGCCAGGCGCAGGAGCCGCTGGCCCGCCGCCGACAGCGTCATCGGCTTGGAGCGGCGCACGAAGAGCTCGACCCCGATCTGCGCCTCGAGGTTCTTCACCTGGTGGCTGAGCGCCGATTGCGTGATGTTCAGACGCTCCGCCGCGCGGGCCAGGCCGCCGCATTCGTGGATCGCCCGGATCGTGCGCAGGTGACGGAATTCGAGATGCAGCTTCATGGTGGGCCCTGTGGTGGAACTCATATCGAACTTGAGGATTATGAGCCTGTCTCACAAGTCCGGTTCGCGGCACAAGGGCCCCAGCCAGAGGATCCCGCCATGACCACGCCCGCCGTTTCGTTCGAGTTCTTCCCGCCCAAGTCGCTTCAGGGCAGCTTCCGCCTGTGGGAGACCGTCCGCGTGCTGGAGCCCCTGCGCCCCGAATGGGTCAGCGTGACCTACGGCGCCGGCGGCACCACGCGCGAGCTGACGCGCGAGGCGGTGGCGACCATCGGCAAGGAGTTCGACCTGCGCGTGGCCGGCCACCTGACCTGCGTCGATGCCAGCCGCGCCGAAACGCTGGAGGTCGCGCGCGGCTTCCGCAAGGCGGGGGTGTCGGACATCGTCGCGCTGCGGGGCGACCCGCCCAACGGCGCCGACGGCTTCCGCGCGCATCCCGAAGGCTTCGCCAACTCGGTCGAGCTGGTCGGCGCGCTGGCCGACGAGGGCTTCACCATCCGCGTCGGCGCCTATCCGGAGGCGCATCCCGAGGCGGTGTCGCCCGATGCCGATATCGACTGGCTGCGCGCCAAGTTCGAGGCCGGCGCCTCCGAGGCGATCACCCAATTCTTCTTCGACCCCGAGGTGTTCCTGCGCTTCCGCGACCGCTGTGCCGCCGCGGGCATCACGCAGCCGATCCTGCCGGGCATCCTGCCGATCGAGGATTTCCCCAAGGCCGCGAAATTCGCCGCTGCCTGTGGCGCGACGATCCCGGCCGAGCTGGCGCAGGCCTTCGAGACCGCGATCCGCGACGACCGCGCCGAACTTCTGGCCATCGCGCAGGCCGCCGAGCTCTGCGACACGCTGGTCTGCGAAGGCTGCGAGCATCTGCATTTCTATACGCTCAACCGCCCTGACCTGACGCGCGACGTCTGCGCCGCGCTGGGCCGCGTCGCGCGCCCGGCGCTGAGCCAGGTCGCCTGACGGCTCTGGCCCGCCGGCGGGCGGGCCGCTAGGGTCCGACGCGACCGCCAACCGTCCCGGACCGTCCATGCGCGCCCAACATCCCGACGACCGCGCCCCGCGCGAGACGATGCTGTCGATGTCGGGCCTCGCCTTCATGCGCGCCATGCTGGAGGGCCGCGTGCCGCCGCCGCCCATCGCGCGCGTCATAGGCTATCGCCTCGCCGAGGTCGCCGAGGGCCGCGTCGTCTTCGCCGGCGCGCCCGGGCCCGATCACACGAACCCCGCGGGGACGGTGCATGGCGGCTGGTACGGCACGCTTCTCGACTCGGCCATGGCCTGCGCGGTGATGACCCGGGTGCCGAAGGGCAGTCTCTACACGACGCTGGAATACAAGGTGAATATCGTCCGCCCGATCCCGCCCGGGACCGAAATCGCGGCGGTGGGCACGGTGTCCCATGCCGGCCGCTCGACCGGCGTGGCCGAGGGCGTGATCCGGGGGGTCGCGGATGGCAAGCTCTACGCCACGGGCTCGACCACCTGCCTGATCATGGAAGCGTCGTGAGCGACGCCGCGCGCGACCGCATCGCCGAGAGCTTCGCGCGGCAGGGGCTGATGCGCACGCTGGACGCGCGGCTGGAGCATGTGGGCGCGGGGGTCGTCCGCATCGCCGCCGCGGTGACCGAGGCCAGCAGCCAGCAGCACGGCGCGGGCCATGCCGGGCTGACCTTCGCGCTGGCCGACTCGGCGGCGGGCTACGCCGCGCTGTCGGTGTTGGAGGACGGGTTCGAGGTCGTGACCTCGGAATTCCGCATCTCGCTGCTGGCGCCGGCGCGGGGGCTCCTGGTGGCCGAGGGCCGGGTGATCCGGCCGGGCCGCCGCCTGATCGCGGTGGCCGCCGACGTGCACGGGGCGGACGGGGCGCATGTCGCCACGGCGCTGGGCACGATGGTGCCGGTGAGCCTTCCGGACTGAACGGCCGGCGCTGGCCTCAGCCGCCCTCGCGCGCGGCCTCGACCATTTCCTGCATCTGCTCGGCCTCGACGAGGCCCGGCGCCGTCATGTCGCCGATCACGAAGCTGGGCGTGCCCGAAAAGCCCAACGATTGCGCGAGCTCCATCGAGTCGTCGATATGGGCCTGCACCTCGGGCGCGTCCATGTCGGCGCGCAGCCGGTCGGTGTCGAGGCCGAGCTCGGCGGCCAGAGCCATCACCGAGGTCTCGTCGAGCCGGCCCTCCGCAGCCATCATCGCCTCGTGCATCGCGGCATAGGCGTCCTGCTGGCGCGCGGCGAGCGCGGCGCGCGCCGCAAAGACCGAGCCGTCGCCCAGGATCGGCCATTCGCGCATCACCACGCGGACCTTGCCGTCGCCTTCGATGAGCTGCGCCAGCTCGTCGCCCGCGCGACGGCAATAGGGGCAGTTGTAGTCGAAGAACTCGACCACGGTGACGTCGCCCTCGGGATTGCCCAGGACAGGCGCGTTGGGATCGTCCTCCAGCGCGGGGCGCCCGGCATCGAGCGCGGCCTGCGCCTCGGCGCGGGCGGCCGCTTCGTCGCGCGCCTGCAGAATGCCGACAGCCTCCATCACGATCTCGGGATTTTCGCGGATCGCTTCCAGAACCAGCGCCTTGATCTCCGCGTCGCTGCGCTCCTGCGCGGTGGCGGGCAGGGCGAGCGTCAGGCCGAGGGCAGTGGCCGCGAGGAAGGCGGTGGGGCGCATGGGCATTCTCCGGGGGGTCGTTTGGTTCCGCAGCGTGACGCGCGGGGGCGCGGCGTGCAAGTGCGGCGCCGGGTCACGTTCCCGTCATCGGCGGGCCGCTTCCTGTCGCACCCGCCCCCGGGCTGGCCTATGTCGAAGGGGATGATACGCCTCGCTCTTCTCCTGCTCGCGCTCCTGGGCACGCCCGCCATGGCCGCCGTCTCGCCGCCCGCCGAGGGCAACGCGGTGACGGGCCGGCTGGTGACGGCCTCGGACGGGGTGTCGGGACGGCTCCTGTCGGCCGGGCTGGCGCTCGATCTGGCGGAGGGCTGGAAGACCTATTGGCGCAGCCCCGGCGAGGTCGGGCTGCCGCCGGACCTGGATTGGTCGGCCTCCGAGAACGTGGCGGGGGTCGAGCTGGCCTATCCCGCGCCCGAGCGCTTCGTGGCTTTCGAGATCCAGAATTTCGGCTATGGCGAGGAGGTCGTCTTCCCGCTGACGATCCGGGTGAGCGATCCGGACGCGCCCGTGCGGCTGGACCTGACGGCGAACCTGCTGCTCTGCGCCGAGATCTGCGTCCCCGAGACGCTGGCCCTGTCGCTCGACCTGCCGCCGGGCGGGGGCGTGGACGCGACCTCGGCCGCGCTGCTGTCGGACTGGGTGGCGCGGGTGCCGGGCGGGGCGGAGACCGGCATCGCGCTGCAATCGGTCCATCTCGACGAGGATGCGCTGACCGTCGCGGCCCGCTCGGACACGCCCTTCACCGATCCCGACATCTTCCCCGAGCACGGGCCCTATGCCAGCTTCGGCGCGCCCGAGACGCGGCTGTCGGATGGCGGCCGCTCGCTCTGGGCGCGGCTGCCGGTGCAGGGCGCGGGCGAGGGACCGCTCAGTCTGACGGTGACCGACGGCGACCGCGCCGCGACCCTGCCCGCGGAGTTCGCCGCCACGCCGCCCGCGCCGCCGCAGCCGGCGGCGGGTCTTCTGTGGATGATGCTGATCGCGGTGCTGGGCGGGCTCATCCTGAACGTCATGCCCTGCGTTCTGCCGGTCCTGTCGATCAAGCTGGCCTCGGCGCTGCAGGCGCGCGATCGTGGATTGGCGCGGGTGCGGGCGGGCTTCCTCGCCTCGGCGGCGGGGGTGCTGGCCTTCTTCCTCGCGCTGGCGGGCGTGGTGATCGGGCTGCAGGCGGCGGGCGTCGCGGTGGGCTGGGGCATTCAGTTCCAGCAGCCCGCCTTCCTGGCCGTGGTGATCGGCCTGATGGTGCTCTTCGCGGCCTCGATGTTCGGCTTCTTCGAGCTGCGGCTGGGTCAGGCCACGCTGACCGAGATGGGCCGGGTCGAGTCCCGCGGCGGCTGGGGCGGCGATTTTGCGACGGGGGCCTTCGCGGCGCTGATGGCGACGCCTTGCTCGGCGCCCTTCATCGGCACGGCGATCACCTACGCGCTGACCTCTGGGCCCGCGCAGGTGGTGGCGATCTTCGCGGCGATGGGGGCGGGGCTGGCCCTGCCGTTCCTGGCCGTCGCGGCGCGGCCGGGCCTGGTGCGCCGGCTGCCGCGTCCGGGGGCCTGGATGGGCACGGTGCGGGCGGTTCTGGGCGGGCTTCTGCTGTTGACGGTCCTGTGGCTCCTGTCGGTGCTGGCGGGGGCGGCCGGGCTGCGCGTGGCGGCGATCGTCGGCGGGCTGGCCCTGCTGCTCTTGGCCGCGCTGGCGCTGCGGCAGCGGGCGCTGCCGGTCGGGCTGACGGGCATCGCGGCGCTGGTTTCGGCGGCGGTGCTGGTGCCGCCCGCACCGCTCGCGCCGGTGGATCTGGGCCAGTGGCAGGTTTTCGACCGCGCCCGCATCGCGTCGGAAGTCGCGGCGGGCGAGGTGGTGTTCGTCAACGTGACCGCCGATTGGTGCCTGACCTGCGAGGCCAACAAGCGGCTGGTTCTGGACGATCCGGACGTGGCCGCGGCGCTCGACCGGACGGTGGCGATGCGCGCCGACTGGACGCGGCCCGACCCGGTGATCTCGGACTACCTGCGCGACCACGACCGCTTCGGCATCCCCTTCAATGCGGTCTACGGGCCGGGCGCGCCGCAGGGCATCGCGCTGCCGGAACTGCTGACCGACCGGCTGGTGCTCGACGCCCTGACGCGCGCGGGAAATTGAGGATCGGTCCGGGCCGCCAGGCCCGATGATCGTTCCGGTAGGGCGATCGAGCTCCGAACGGGCGGAGCCTCGGGGCATGGCCCAATCTGCAAGCCGCGACGGTCTTCCTGTCGGTCTGGCCCGGACGGCGCGCGTCCGACCGAGGGTGGGTGCGGACGCGCCCGCCCGTGGGGGCGGTCGGACGCGTGCCGGGCCGCTGGCGCGACCCGGTGGGAGCGATCAGCGGTATCGCCTGAGTTCGATCCGGCGGGACATGTGGCGGGCTGTTCGCGTCGGACGCGTGCCGGGCGGCTGGCGCGATCCGCGCGCCGCGCCCCTCAGCCCTTCCGCACCCGCGCCAGCTCCGCGTCGACGATCGCCGTCTCCTCCGCCGTGACCTGCTGGGCGCGCGAGTAGAGCGGCCGGGCCCGGTCGTCGCGGATTGGGGCGTCCCACCCAGCCGTGCTGTCGAAGAACCGGGCGACGCCTTCGCGCCCGAACTCGCTCAGATAGCCCTGCACCACCACGTCGAGATAGCTGCGCAGGATCGGATGCGCCTCGGTCGCCGGGCCGTGATGGCCTTCGGGGATGTGATAGATCGCGGGCCCCTCGGGCAGGGGCGCCCGCAGATAGGCGGCCTCGCGCGCGTCGAGCGCGGTCCAATCGCCGCCGGGCACCTCGGCCGCCAGCCCGTCGATCACCGCCTCCGGGTCGGGCATCGCGGTCAGGAAGGCCACGGGCCGCAACGGCGTGTGCCGCCAGACCCGGCGCCAGCCGCGCACCGTCAGCGCGTCGCCGCCATAGACATGCGTGCGGCGGTTCACGAGGCTTCCGTAGCCGAAGAAGCGATTCATCCCGTCCCCCCTTTGCGGCCTCTTGCCGGGCGCACCCGGCCTCTGGTAGCAAAACCGCGCACGGCCCGGGAGACTCTGTCGCAAGGCAGGGCCGAAGGAGCAACCGCCCCGGTAAACTCTCAGGCGAACGGACCGGCCGTGCGAACGAACTCTGGAGAGAGGCCCGGCCGGGTCCGCCGAAGGGATAGCGATCTCAGGCGCAAGGGACAGAGGGGGCGAGACAACCGCATCGCGGAAGGCACGCCCATGACCCAGACCGATCCGACGCCGCTGCCGCTGGATGCGCTCCACCGCGAATTGGGCGGCCGCATGGTGCCCTTCGCGGGCTATGCCATGCCTGTGCAATATCCCGCCGGCGTGATGGCCGAGCATCTGCATACGCGCGAGAAGGCGGGCCTCTTCGATGTCAGCCACATGGGCCAGGTCACGATCCGCGGCGACGGCGCGGCCGCGGCGCTGGAGCGGCTTCTGCCGCAGAACGTCATCGGTCTGGCCGAGGGGCGGCAGCGCTACGGCCTGCTGATGCTGCCCGATGGCGGGGTGGCCGACGACCTGATGGTGGCCAATCGTGGCGATCACCTGTTCCTGGTCGTCAACGGCGCGATGAAGCATCTCGACCTGGAGATCCTGACCAAGGGCCTGCCCGATCACGAGGTCACGCTGCTGGATGACCGCGCGCTTTTCGCGCTGCAGGGCCCGACGGCGGTGACGGTGCTGGACGCGCTGGTGCCGGGCACGGGCGAGATGCGCTTCATGGATGTCGCGACGCACCACTGGGACGGGGCCGCGCTCTGGATCAGCCGCTCGGGCTATACTGGCGAGGACGGGTTCGAGATCAGCGTGCCGGTCGCGCAGGCCGAGGCCTTCGCCCGCGCGCTTCTGGCGCATGAGGACGTGATGCCGATCGGCTTGGGCGCGCGCGACTCGCTTCGGCTGGAGGCGGGGATGCCGCTCTACGGGCAGGACCTGACCGCCGAGACCTCGCCCGTCGAGGCCGACCTCGCCTGGGCCATCCAGAAGGTGCGGCTTGCGGGCGGCGACCGCGCGGGCGGCTTTCCCGGCGCCGACCGCGTGCTGCGCGAACTGGCCGAGGGCCCGTCCCGCCGCCGCGTCGGCCTGCGCCCCGAGGGCCGGGCGCCGATGCGCCAGGGCGTGCCGCTCTACGCCGCGCTTGAGGGCGGCGCGCCGGTGGGCGAGATCACCTCGGGCGGGTTCGGTCCGACCGTGGGCGCGCCCGTCGCCATGGGCTATGTCCCCGCGGGAACCGAACCCGGCGCCACGCTTTACGGAGAGGTCCGCGGCAAGCGCCTTCCGGTCACCGTCACCCCGCTTCCCTTCCACACCCCGCGCTACGTGCGCTGATCCAGCGAGGCCCTTGCCCCCATGAAATACACCGAAGAGCACGAATGGCTGGATGCCAAGGACGAGATCATCACCGTCGGCATCACCGAACACGCCGCCACCCAGTTGGGCGACGTCGTCTTCATCGAACTGCCCGAGGTCGGGCGCGAGATCACCAAGGGCGAGGAGATCGTCGTGATCGAGAGCGTCAAGGCCGCCTCGGATATCGCCGCGCCGCTGGATGGCGAGATCACCGAAGTGAACGAGGCGCTGGCCGAGAACCCGGGCCTCGTGAACGAGGATGCCGAGGCCGCCTGGTTCTTCCGCATGACAACCACCACCCCCGAGGAGATGGACGCCATGATGGACGAGGACGCCTACAAGGATTTCATCGGGGACTGACCGCGCGGGCGGGGCCCGGGCCCCGCCGCCGATCGCAACAGGGGACGACCGGACATGCTGACCGATTATGATACCTACGACTTCGCCCACCGCCGCCATATCGGCCCGAGCCCCGCCGAGATGGCCGAGATGCTGGAGACCGTCGGCGCCGACAGCCTCGATGCGCTGATCGACGAGACCGTGCCGAAATCGATCCGGCAGGCCGCCGCGCTCGACTGGCCGCAGATGACCGAGCATGCAATCCTGGCCCGGATGCGCGAGCTGGCGGACCGCAACCGCGTCACCGTCTCGATGATCGGGCAGGGCTATCACGACACGGTCACGCCCCCCGCGATCCAGCGCAACATCCTGGAAAACCCGGCCTGGTATACGGCCTACACGCCCTACCAGCCCGAGATCGCGCAGGGCCGGCTCGAGGCGCTTCTGAACTTCCAGACCATGATCTCGGACCTGACCGGCCTGCCGATCGCCAATGCCTCGCTGCTCGACGAGGCCACGGCCTGCGCCGAGGCGATGGTGATGGCCAAGCGCGTCGCCAAGTCGAAATCCGCGGCTTTCTTCGTCGATGCCGGCTGCCATCCGCAAAACATCGCCGTCATGCGCACCCGGGCCGAGCCCTTGGGCATCGAGTTGATCGTGGACCGGCCCGAGGCGCTGGATCCGGAGGCCGTCTTCGGTGCGATCTTCCAGTATCCGGGCACGCATGGGCACCTGAACGATTTCACCGACCAGATCGCCGCACTGCACGACGCCCAGGCGCTCGGCATCGTCGCCTGCGACCTGCTGGCGCTATGCCTCCTGAAGGAGCCCGGCGCGATGGGCGCCGATATCGCCGTGGGCAGCGCACAGCGTTTCGGCGTGCCGCTGGGCTATGGCGGCCCGCACGCGGCCTTCTTCGCCTGCGCCGACGCCTATAAGCGCCACATGCCGGGCCGGCTGGTTGGCGTCTCGGTCGACAGCCATGGCAACAAGGCCTTCCGCCTGTCGCTGCAGACCCGCGAGCAGCATATCCGGCGCGAGAAGGCGACTTCGAACGTCTGCACCGCGCAGGCGCTGCTGGCGGTGATGGCCAGCTTCTACGCCGTGTTCCACGGGCCGAAGGGGCTCCATCACATCGCCACCCATGTCCACGCCCATGCCGTCGCCCTGCGCGACGCGCTGACGGGGGCCGGTTTCACCGTCGCGCCCGAGGCCGTGTTCGACACGCTGACCGTCGATGTGGGCGCGATGCAGGGCGTGATCTGGCGCGCGGCCCGGGCCGAGGGGATCACCCTCCGCAAGGTCGGCGCCGACCGGATCGGCATCGCCTGCGACGAGCTGACCGATGCCGAGGTGCTGACCCGCCTGCTGCGCGCTTTCGGCATCGAGGGGCAGATCGCCGCGACCCGCAGCGACATCCCCGCCGGGCTGCAGCGGCAATCCGACTATCTCACCCACCCGATCTTCCACATGAACCGGGCCGAGGCCGAGATGATGCGCTACATGCGCCGCCTCGCCGACCGCGACCTGGCGCTGGACCGCGCGATGATCCCGCTGGGCTCCTGCACGATGAAGCTGAATGCGGCGGTCGAGATGATGCCCGTCTCCTTCCCCGAGTTCAGCCGGCTGCACCCCTTCGCGCCCGCCGAGGATGCGGAGGGCTACAAGGAGATGATCGACGAGCTGGCCGAGCGGCTTTGCGTCATCACCGGCTACGACGCCATGTCGATGCAGCCCAATTCGGGCGCGCAGGGCGAATATGCGGGCCTCCTGACCATCGCCCGCTACCACGCCGCCCGCGGCGAGACCCGGCGGATCTGCCTGATCCCGACATCGGCGCACGGCACCAACCCGGCCTCCGCCCAGATGGCCGGGATGAAGGTCGTGGTCGTGAAGGCCGCCGAGAACGGCGATATCGACGTCGAGGATTTCCGCCAGAAGGCCGAGGCGGCGGGCGACGACCTGGCCGCCTGCATGATCACCTATCCGTCCACCCATGGCGTGTTCGAGGACACGGTGCGCGAGGTCTGCGAGATCACGCACAAGCACGGCGGGCAGGTCTATCTGGACGGCGCGAACCTGAACGCGCTGGTGGGCCTCGCCAAACCGGGCGAGTTCGGCGCCGACGTGAGCCATCTGAACCTGCATAAGACCTTCTGCATCCCGCATGGCGGCGGCGGCCCCGGCATGGGTCCGATCGGCGTGAAGGCGCATCTGGCGCCGCACCTGCCGGGCGACCCGCTGACGGGCGAGGGCGCGGTCTCGGCGGCGCCCTACGGCTCGGCCTCGATCCTGCCGATCAGTTATGCCTATGTGATGATGATGGGCGGCGCCGGCCTGACGCAGGCCACCAAGGTCGCGATCCTGTCGGCCAATTACATCGCCGCGCGGCTGAAGGGCGCCTTCGACGTGCTGTTCTCGGGGCGCAACGGGCGCATCGCGCATGAATGCATCATCGACACGCGCCCCTTCGCCGACAGCGCGCATGTGACCGTGGACGACGTGGCAAAGCGGCTGATCGACAACGGTTTCCACCCGCCCACCATGTCCTGGCCGGTGGCCGGAACGCTGATGATCGAGCCCACCGAGTCCGAGCCCAAGCCCGAGCTCGACCGGTTCTGCGACGCGATGCTGGCCATCCGCGCCGAGATCGCGGCCATCGAGGCGGGCGAGATCGACGCCGAGAACAACCCGGTCAAGAACGCGCCCCACACGATGGAGGACCTCGTCCGCGACTGGGACCGCCCCTATTCGCGCGAAGCGGGCTGCTTCCCGCCGGGTGCCTTCCGGGTCGACAAGTACTGGCCGCCGGTGAACCGCGTCGACAACGCGGCGGGCGACCGCAACCTCGTCTGCACCTGCCCGCCGGTGGAGGAGTATCTGGAGGCTGCCGAGTAGCGGCCTTCGCGGCGACGGACCGCCCGGCGACGCGGCCGGGCGGCGCCGGGCCCGACCTCCGCGTAGTGAGGCCCGGATGCGCGTCGGCGGTTGGCGGACCGGCGATCCGCCGTGGGGACTACTCGTCCGACAGGCTGCGCTGATTGCGCTTGGCCAGCCGCTCGATGGCCACGGCGAGGTGCTTGTCCTCGATATGGTCGTCGCCCGCGTCGGTCCGGATCAGGTGCGCCTCGAACAGCACGTCGGTATGCGTCGCCCCGATCGGCGGCTCGAAGCGGTAGGAGGCCAGCTCGATCAGCAGGCCCAGCGGATCCTTGAAATAGATCGAGTTCATGAAGCCGCGGTCCTTCTCGCCGGAATGCGCGATCCCGCGCGCGTCGAGCCGGGCTGCGAGCTGGCTGTACATCGACTGGCTGACGGCGAAGGCGATATGGTGGACGCAGCCCGCATCGGTGGGCGTGCGCGTGCCGTCTACCTTGCGGTTCTCGTCGGTGAAGATGGTGATCAGCCGCCCGTCGCCCGGGTCGAAATAGAGATGCCCCTGGCTGGGATCGTCGAGATTGGGCTGCTCGAAGACGAAGGGCATGCCCAGCACGCCCTCCCAGAAATCGATCGAGGTCTGGCGGTCGGCGCCCATGATCGTGATGTGATGGACGCCCTGCGATTGCAGCTTGGACATGGCGCGGCTCCTCCCCCCGTGATGGTTCGCGCGCGATCATCGGACGGGGCGCGGCGATTGTCGATGACCCGCCGCGCAGCCCGCTTGACGCCGCCCCGCCCGCTCGCCATATGAAGCGCCGTTGGGGTCGTAGCTCAGTTGGTAGAGCGCGTCGTTCGCAATGACGAGGTCAGGGGTTCGATTCCCCTCGGCTCCACCACCAGACTTCCGAGACGACGTCGCCCGGTCCTCGATCCGGGGGGCGATGGCGCGACGGCGGTGACGCGGCATCCGCGAAGGCGGGTTCGGACCAGGAAGCATTTCCGAACCTTCGCATCCCTTTCCCTACGATCCGGCCCCGAGTGGGCCGAACGGGACCTGCGTCCGGATGCCAATCGTCGCGTACGCGTAGATGGTCGGCTGACCGGTCCCCGCGTCGCGCTGGTTCCCGCGTCGACCTGACCGAGGGCGCGCCGCCAGAAGGCCGCGCGTTCCCGGGTGTGGTCGGGATAGGCTGTGCAGCGATTGGCGCGGCGGCTTGGTCCCTTCTCGCCGAGGCGTCAGGCGCGTTTCGCGTCGCCCGGGGTCCGCTCCAGAAGGTCGGCGATAGCGCTTCGCAGCCCGCCCAGCACATAGGGTTTCTGCAGGATCGGCGAGGGGGGATAGGTCTTCCGGATCTGGCCTTGCTCGCCATAGCCCGTCACCAGGACGAAGGGGATGCCGCGCGCGGCCAGCGCGTGGGCCACCGGCTCCGACGTCTCGGTGCCCAGATTGACGTCGAGCACGGCGAAGTCGATGCCCCCCGCGCCGAGCTTCTCCATCGCCCCGGCGACCGAGTTGGTGACGTGGATCGTCTCGGCCCCCAGCTTCTTGAGCTTGTCGCAGGCATCCATCGCGATCACGAGATTGTCCTCCACCAGGAGGACCTTGCCGGCGAGCGGCTGCGCGTCGGGCGCGGTGGTCGTCGTCGCGGCCGGTTCGGAACCGCTCGGGCGCGGCGCCTCGCGCCAGAAGCGGCCCGGGATGTGGAAGCTGGCTTCGACCCCGGTCACGGCGTAATCCAGCTGCGCCCGGCCCTGCAGCTCGAAGGGGATGGACCGCTCGATGATCGTGGTGCCGAACCCCTGCCGGTCGGGGGCGCGCACCGCCGGGCCGCCGCGTTCGCGCCAGTCGAGCCGCAGCGCGCCATCGGCCTCGCGCGCGAAGCGGACGGCGACTTGGCCGTCGCCATTCGAAAGCGCGCCGTATTTGACCGAATTGGTGACCAGTTCGTGCAGGACCAGCGCCAAGGTCGTGAAGGCTTCGGGCATCAGCAGCACGTCCTCGCCGCCGATCGCGATGCGGGCCCGGCCGTCGCCCGGGCAGGCCGCGGCCTCCACCTCGATCAGGCGGCGCAGGGGCGCGGGAGCCCAGTCCTCCTTGGTCAGCTGGTCATGCGCGCGCGCCAGCGACTGGATGCGGCCGTCCAGCTCGGCGGTGAATTCCGACAGCGAGATGCCCTCGCGATGCCCCTGCGAGACGATGCCGCTGATGAGGTTGAGGATGTTGCGGACCCGGTGGTTGAGTTCGGCCACCAAAAGCTCCTGCTTCTGCTGGGCACGGGCCTGCGCGCGGCCGGCCTCGTCGGTGACCTTCAGCACCACTTCGAGGAGCGTCAGGCGCAGCGCGCCGGCGGCGTTCAGCTCGGACCGGGTCCAGGGCGCAGACCGGCCCTTCACCACCTCGCGCCAGGCCTCGAAGCTCTTGCGCGGGGACAGGATGCGGCTGCCATCCGCGCAGGTCTCCACCGGCTTCTCGGGGTTGCCGGCCCAGCGCACGATCTGCGCCAGTTCGGGGCGGAACAGCACGATGTAGTCGCGCGGATGGCGCGAGATCGGCAGGGCCAGGATGCCGGCGACGCGGTCGGCGATCATCTCGGCCTGGGGGTAGCGGGCCGACAGGTTGTCGGTGGCATAGACGCTGTTCACCGCCGCGGTGTTGAGAAACCGCACCAGCGGCTGGAACTCGGTCTCGTTCGGGGCGGCGCCCAGGGTCACGAAGCGGCCGTCGGACCAGATCACCATGCCGTCGAAGGGGATCACGTCCCAGATCTCGTCGGCGAGGCCCTGGACGTCCTCCATCAGGCTGCAGCCGTCGGAGATGCGCGACATGACGCGGTCGTGCAGCGAGCGGGCCGCCGTTTCCTCGGCGCGGTCGTTGCGGTGAAGCCGTTCGGACAGCTCGTAGGTGAAGAGCTGGGCGAAGAGCTCGACCGCCGAGCGGGTCTCGTAGTCGACGTAATGCGGCGTCCGGTGGTGGCAGGCGAACAGGCCCCAGAGCTCGCCGCCGCGCAGGATCGAGACCGACATCGAGGCCGCGACGCCCATGTTGCGCAGGTATTGCAGATGCGTGGGCGACACCGCCCGGCAGATCGACAGCGACAGGTCCAGCGGCTCGCCTTCCGGGCTGAGCCCGGGTAGGACCGGCGCCTCGGGCCCGTCGACATCGGCGATCAGGCGCAGCCGGCTGTGCTCGTAGAGCTTGCGGGCCTGGCGCGGGATGTCGCTGGCCGGATAGCGCAGGCCGAGATAGCGCTCCCCCTCGCCGTCGCAGGCCTCCGAGACGACGGTGCCGGTGCCGTCGGGCGCGAACTGGTAGATCATCACCCGGTCGAAGCCCGTGAGCGCGCGCATGGCGCGCGCGGCCTCGTCGCAGAGCGGTCCGATCTCGGCATGGTCGCGCAGCCGCGCGACAAGGGGCTGGACCAGCTGCATGTCGCCATGGCCGTGCCCGTCGGCCGTGCGCTCGAATTCGTAGGTGAAGCCGCGCGCGGTCTGGTGGACGGCGATGTCGAAGCGCCGCTCGTTGTCAAAGAGCCGGTATCCGAACACGCGCGCGACCGACGTGCCGCCGCCCAGCGTCTGCGTCTTGCCGCGCAACATATGCGCCACACCCGCGCTGAAGAGCTCGGAAAACCGCGTGCCGATCACCGCCTCGGCCTCCTTGCCCAGGAAGTCCTCGAGATTGGCGGAGGCATGGTTCACCAGCCAGTCGGCGGTCACCGACAGCAGGCAGCCGAAGGCCTGCACCCGCCCGATCACGTGGATCGGTTCGCGGTCGCAGGTGGTCAGGTCGACCCCGTCAGTGCTGGGCTGGTGCGAGGCGCTGGGCATCGGGGCATCCTTTCAGCGGGCGCGCCTGGCTCAGCGCGCTGTGTTCGTAGATGGCGAAGACGGTGCCGGCCTCGGCGATCACCCGGTCGGCGGTGGGCCCGTCGGGCGACATGCGCGACAGGCCCGCGCAGATCGCGCCCCAGCGGGCGGGTGCGGGCGGCGTGGACAGGAAGGCTCCCGCGCGCCGCAGCCGGGCATCGCCCGCGGCGCGCCAGCGGCGGTGCAGCACCGCCATGCCCATGCGCGAGCCGTGCAGCACGTAGCCCAGGGCCCGCGGATCGAGGCAGCGGCGCCCGGGCAGGGGCGGCATCGACCCGTTCGCGCCCAGCTGCTGCAGATCGGCGCGCAGCCGGCTGCGAAGATCCGCCATCTCGGCGGCGAGGGCGGCATCGCCGGGGCCCGGCGCGGGCCGCAGCGCCGAGAGCGCCACCAGATGGGCGGCGAGAAAGGCGCGGTAGCCACGCCTCTCGGTCACGCCGAGGCCGGAGAAGGCGGCATCGACGCGGTCGTGGGCGGGGCGCGTGTCGGCGCGAAGGCGGTCTCGAAGGGTCATTGCAGGTCGGCCGCCCGGTTCGCGGCATCGTGGTTTCGCACGCCCTGCTCTGAACCGCGGGGGCTTAACGCCGGCCTAACCGGCCGGTCGGGGATGCGCGGCGAATGGATCGGATTCGCCCGATCCGCGCCGCCCATTGACCCGGCGCGCCCGCTGACGCAGGGTTCGCCGCATCGCAGCATTCCGGGGGCCGAAATGGCGACGATTCTGACGTTCGCGCAGCAAAAGGGCGGGTCGGGCAAGACCACGCTCTGCGCCAACCTGGCCGTCGAGCTGGCCGCGCGCGGGCGCGAGGTGGCGGTGCTAGACAGCGATCCGCAGGGCTCGCTCGGGCGCTGGTTCATGACCCGCTACGAGCGCGAGGGCGGGCTGCAGGGCGACCTGACCTTCTCGACCGCCAGCGCCTGGGGCGTCAGCTACGAGGCCGGCAAGTATCGCGACAGCCACGATTTCGTGCTGATCGACACGCCGCCCAAGATCGACAGCGACCTGCGGCCGGCGCTGAAGGTCTCGGACATGGTGGTGGTGCCGGTGACGGCCAGCCAGGTGGATCTCTGGGCGACCGAGGGCGTGCTGGAAATGGCCGCGCGCGAGGGCAAGCGCCCGCTGGCGGTGCTCAACCGTGCGCGGGCGGGGACGCGGCTGACGGCGTCGATCCGCGCGGCGCTGGGCGGGCTGGAGGCCGATGCGGCCGAAGCGGTCATCGCCAATCGCGTGGCCTATGCCGAGGCGATGGGCACGGGGCAGGGCGTGCGCGAATATCCGGGCGCGAAGATGGCCGCGGCCGAGATCGCCGCGCTGGCCCACGAGATGCTGAAGCGGCTGGACGGCTAGCGCCAGAGCGCGGCCCGGCCGGCCAGGGCGCCCTGCGCCTTGGCGAGCAGGCGGTTGCCCGGGCCGCGGGCCGGAAGCGGGCCGTGGGCGAGGCGGTGGATGGCCGTCTCAGGCGGGCAGGCGGCGCCGGTGACCGGGTCGAAATAGCGTGGATAATCAATGAGAACGGCCTGGACCAGCGCGTCGAGGGAGGGCCGCGCGGCGCGGCGGCGGGCGGGGATAGATCCGCGATCCTCGGTCAGGCCCCAGCCCGCGTAGAAGGGCGCGCCCAGCGTGGTGACGGGCACGCCGCGGATCAGCGCCTCGAAGCCCAGAAGCGAGGTCAGGGTCCAGACCGCATCGGCCCGCGCGATCAGCGCCAGCGGGTCGGCGCGGGTGGCGACGAGATCGGCCTCGGCGGCGTCGATCGCGCCCTCGCGCAGGCCCGCCTCGACATCCGGATGCGGCTTGTAGACGATCACCGCATCGGGATTGGCGGCGCGGGCCGCGCGCAGAAGTCCCGCGTTGTCAGAAGGTTCCGAGGTGCCCAGCCGGATCGAGGCGTCGTCGGCAACCTGGCCCGGCACCAGGACCATACGGCCCGGCGGCAGGTCGGGCACGGCCCCGCCGAGGTTGTATTTCGTCACCCCCGCGGCGGTCACGGCGGCGCGCAGCGCGCGGGCGCGGGCCAGCGCCTCGGGGGGCAGGGCCGCGGCGAGGATGATAGCGTCTTCGAGGTCGGAGCGGCGGGTCGGGTCGTAGTAGAGGCCCTGGCGGTCGAGCACGAGCGACAGCGGCGGGACGAGCTCGGCACCGAGGCCGCGCGAGCGCAGGAAGCCGTCTTCCATGCGGCAAATTTTACGGGTGATCTGCGGGTGATCTGCGGGTGATCCCTGTCCGACATGAAATGACGTATCGCCCGCCCCCCAGACCAGGCGCCGCCGCGCCGGGTCGTCGCGGAAGGTGACCCGGCCCGACAGGAAGCGGCGCAGCGGCGCACGCTTCCAGAGCCGCATGCCCGGCGCGGCCCAGCCCTCGCGATCCTCGCGCCAGGCGCGGGCGCGGGCCTCGAGCATCCGCACCACATCGACCGCCTCGCAGAGCCGGTCGCGATGGGGATCGTACCATTTCGGATAGAGCAGCATCGCGCCCGCGAAGAGCTGCACGCGGGTCAGCTTGCGCCGGCGGCGGTCGAGCGGGGCGCGGTCGTCGTCGAGGCCCCAGCCCGCGTAGAAGGGCTGGCCGTAGGTCACGGGCTGGTGGCCGTGCAGTATCGCCTCGAAGCCCAGCTGGCTGGAGACGGTGTAGACCTTCGTCGCGCCCGCAAGCAGAGTCGCGGGCGGCAGGGGGCGGGGCTCCAGCGTGGCGCCGTGGACGGCGTCGGCCTCGGTGTAGTGGCCCGTGCGGTGGCCTGCCGCCGTCTCGGGGTGGGTCTTGATGAGGAGGCGCGCGCCCGGGTTCTCCTCGCGCGCGATGAGCAGCATCTCGCGAAAGGTGGCCTCGGAAGCGCCGCCCAGCCGGATCGAGGCGTCGCCCCGGGTCTGGTCGATCACCAGCACGTAGCCCGGCGCGGGCGGATCGAGATCGGGGCGGGTGGCGGCGTATTTGGTGACGCCGGAGCGGGCCATCTCGGCCATGGTCTGGCGCGTGCGGGCGATCAGGTCGCCATCGTCGAAGGGATGGGTGGCGAGCAGGGTTTCCAGCTCGGACGGCTGGCGGGCGTCGAAATGCGCGCCCGCGGCGTCGATCAGCAGGCCCAGCGGCGGCTCGCCCGCGCGGCCGGGATGGAGCGAGCGCAGGAAGGCGTCCTCGAAGCGCAGGATCGGGGCGCCGGTGCGGGCCGACAGGGCGGCGGCGCGGCGCGCGGAAGGACCGTCATGGCCCCAGGCGGCGATCCAGTCGCCGGGCTTCGGCCAGCCGGGGCGCAGGTCGACGCCCGCAAGCTGCGCGATGCGGCGGATGCGGCGCGACAGGAAGCCGCCGGAGACGTAGCGGGCGGTGCGGCGGGGGGCGGTCATGGCCGGTGCGGCGGCGGAAGCGAGGCGAGGGGCCTGGCGCCCGGGGGACGGACGGGGCCCGCAGGCCTGCGGGCCTGCGCCGCCCTTTGCGGCGGGCGGGAGCGGGGCGCGGGTCCGCCACGCGCCGATCCGTTGCCCGAGGCGATGCGTGGCCCCGGCCGGGGGGACCGGGCGTGGCCGGGATGCCGCGCGCCGGCGCGCCGGGGGCGGATCACTCCACGCCGACGGCGGTTCCCGCCGAGGTGATCTGGCCCAGCGAGCCGAAGACCGCCGCGACCGAGCGGTTCCAGGCGACGATGGCCGCCTCGGTGACATAGACCGTATCGCCGTTGCGGATGACGAAGTCGCGGGCGTTGAACATGCCGTTGGGCTCGGTCAGGTCGAGCACGTAGACCAGCCGCTGCGCGCCGATCAGGTCGTCGCGGCCCAGCACGGCCTTGGCGATGGATTCGGGCTCGTTGCGGAAGACGAAGACGCCGGTGGGGTTGGCGAGGAACGGGTTGAGCCCGCCGACCTGCGCCAGCGCCTCGATGGCGGTGATCACCTCGGTCTCGAATTCCAGCCGGTTCTGCGTTCCAGTCGCGCCCAGCACGGTGAAGGCGCGGGTGTCTTCCTTGATGTAGATCGTGTCGCCGTTGCGCAGCGCGATATCGAGCTGCGGGTTGGTGTAGAGATCGGAGAGGTAGGCGGTCTCGGAATGCGCGCCGCGGGTGACGGTGACGAGCGCGATCTCGGGCGGGATGGCGACGCCGCCGGCGGCGGCGATCATCGCGGTCAGGGTGCGGGTGGGCCGCTCGATCGGGTAGACGCCCTGCGCCCCCGCGCCGCCGACGACGCTGACCGTCGCGCCGTCGCCCGCCAATCGGCGGACCACGACCTGCGGGTCGGGGGTCTGTTCGTCGAGCCGCTGGGTGATGATGCGGCGTAGCGCCTCGGGCGTGTTGCCGGCGGCGCGGATGCGGCCGGCATAGGGGATAAAGATCATGCCCGAGCTGTCGACCTGCACCTCGTCGATCAGCGAGGCCGAGGCGCCGGTATTGGTCAGCAGCCCGTCCTCGACGTTTTCGTAGATGATGAGCCCCAGCGTGTCGCCCGGCCGGATCGTGTCGGCGCCGATTTGCGCGGCGCCCCGGAAGGCGTCCGAGAAGCCGAGCGCGGGCAGCACGGCCGTGGCGCGGGCCACGCGGTCGTTGACGGCGACGACGAAGGCGTCGCCCTCGTTGAGGACGGAGCCCGCGAAGATCTCGCGCTTGCTGGGCCCCGACCGGGGCAGGGTGCCGCAAGCGGCGACGAGGGCCGCGATGAGGGTGAGGGCGATGATCTTCGCCCCCCGGGATGCCTGTCTGCTCACTGCTCGGGCCTTTCGCTCTGCCTCGGTCGCCGTCTTGCGGGGGTTGTCCCCCGTCCGGGCGCATCCTTCGGGACGGTATCCTAGCCGGATACCAGTTTCAAATTCTGTCGCGGTGCGGGGCGGCCCGCATCGAGCCGGTCATAGGGGTCCTGGTCGGCCAGCATCATGTCGACGACCTGGCGCAGAAGCTGCCGGCGGCCGCGCGCGGAGTAGAAGCCGCCGGCCACCTGGCTCGTCTCGAGCAGGTAGTGGCGGTAGTCGCGATAGGCGCGGCTGTCGGGGCGCTGCGGGTCGGCGAAGAAATCGGCGATCGTCTGGTCGGAGACGAATTCGGGCTTGGAATAGACCGAGCGGCCCAGCGCCTTGACGGGCAACCCGCGCCAGAGCGCCTGCTGGGCGGCGGTGGAGTTCACGGTGATCGCGCTGCGCGCCTCGTTCATCAGATGCGCGAGCTTGCCGCCGCGCAGGTAGTGGACGCGGCCCTGCAGCCCGTATTGGGCGGTCAGCCGGGCCAGCGTGGCGCGGACCGGGGCGCGGCCGTCCTCGAGCGGGTGGGCCTTGAGCACCAGGTGATGATGGCGGGGCGCGCCCTCGGCGAAGCCCGCGACGACCTCCTCAAGGAACTCGGCCATTGCGCCATAGGGGGAATGCGCCCGGAAGCTCGCGTCATGTTCGAGCTGCATCAGGCAGAGATGGTAGGGAAAGCCGCCCTGGGTGATGCGGCGGGTGGCGATGGCGCGCCGGAGCGCGGTGAAGGGCATGGTCAGCAGGCGGCGCAGGTAAAGGCGGAACTCGGCCATCACGGTGATGTCGCGATGCGGGCGCCAGCGGCGGTAGCGGCCGGGCCGGGCCAGCACCAGGAAATGGTAGAGCGCGCCGTAGAAGACATGGTGGCGCATGTCGCCCCAATGGGCGGGCGCGTCGGGCAGGTCGAGATCGAGCGCGGCGAGCGCGGCCTGCATCTGCGGCACGGTCTTGTCCATCAGCCGCGAATGCGCGTTCGAGCCGCCGCGTTCGTAGCTGACCCACCAGGGCCGCAGGTAGCCTTCCTCGAAGACATGCACGGTCAGGCCGCTTGCATGGGCAGCGGCGACGGCCTGGGCGTGGATGGCGCGGATGTCGCCGTAGATCACGAGGTCGGTGATGCCGCGATCCGTCACCGTCTTCTCGAAGGTCGCGGGCCAGTCGGCCGGGTCGCCGTCGAAGGCGATGTAGCTGTCGGGATGGCGCCAGAAGGCCTCGTCTCCGCGGTTGAAGCCCACGCGCCACGCCTCGCAGCCCGCCGCCCGGAGCAGCCGCCCCAGATGGTGGAAGAAGGGCCCGTGGGGCCCCTGCAGGAAGAGGAATCGACGTGTTGGACGCATTTCGCCTCCGGGTACCGCGCCCTTACTGCCTGCGGGCAGCGGCGTGGGGAAGGCGCGATTGTGGCGCGAATGCGGCGAGTGTGGCGCGGGGGACTCGGTGGTGTCGGGCGCGGCCCGGTAAGCCACGGCAGGCGCGGGGGCGAAGGGGGCTTCGATTGGCGGGCATTTCCCCCTATCTGGGACCCGGAGCCGAGGAGGACGCCGATGTTCACGGGAATCGTCACCGATATGGGCCGCGTGCGCGCGATGGAGGAGCGGGGGGATCTGCGGGTGCGGATCGGCACCGGCTACGATGCCGACGGCATCGACCTGGGCGCGTCGATCGCCTGCGACGGCTGCTGCCTGACGGTGGTGGATCGCGGGCGCGACGCCGAGGGCGACTGGTTCGACGTCGATGTCAGCGCCGAGAGCCTGTCGAAGACCGCGCTGGGCGCCTGGGAGGTCGACCGCCCGGTGAACCTGGAGCGCGCGCTGAAGGTCGGCGACGAACTGGGCGGGCACATCGTCTCGGGGCATGTGGACGGCACCGCCGAGATCCTGTCGATCACGCCGGAGGGCGACTCGATGCGCTTCGTCTTCGAGGCGCCGGCCGCGCTCGCGCGGTTCATCGCGCCCAAGGGGTCGGTCGCGCTCAACGGCACGTCGCTGACGGTGAACGGGGTCGAGGGCACGCAGTTCGGGGTCAACATGATCCCGCATACGCAGGCCGTCACGACCTGGGGCATCGCCGCGCCGGGCGACCGCGTGAACCTCGAGATCGACACGCTGGCCCGCTATGTCGCGCGGCTGGCCGAGGCTGGGTGAAACCGGTCGTCCACCACTCGCTGGAGGACGCGACCGGCGATCGCTGCGTCGATCTGATCCGCACCGGCGCGCGCTGGGCCTGGGTCGAATGCCGCCGCGATCCCGAGGATGCGCATGGCTGGCGGCGGCTGCATCCGCCGCGGGGCGATTTCGCCGATGCCGCGGCGGCACGGGCCGATGCGGCGGGGCAGGTGGCCTGGCTGGAGGCGTGACGCGGCCGCCCCTTGATTTCGGTCAAGGCGCGGCACGGGCGGGCAGGCGCAGATTGACGGCGACCGAAGCAACCTGCGGAGTGAAGCCCCATGTCCCACGTCCCCCACGAACTGGCCGAGGAATTCCCCGATGCCACGCGCCAGATCGCGACCCTGAAGGCCGACTCCCCGTATTTCGTCGGGCTGGCGGATCGCTATCACGAGGTGAATCGTGCGATCCACCGCGCCGAGACCGATATCGAGCCGACCTCGGATCAGCACATGCAGGAGATGCGCCGCGAGCGCCTGGTGCTGAAGGACAAGATCGCCGCCGCGCTGCGCAGCGTCGACGCCTAACGCTCAGCCCCGGGACCTGCGCGTCGCGGGGCGCCGCATCTCGAAGACCTGCTCGACCGCCGGCCCGTCGCGCAGCGTCCCGGCCGGGTCGAGGCCCAGCCGCGCGATCAGCGCCAGCGCCGGGGCGTTGCGTGCGTCGGTGTTGACGACGATGCGCTGCGCCTCGGTGCCGTCCCAGACCATGCGGGTGGCCAGGTGCACCGCCTCCTCGGCCAGGCCCGCGCCCTGCGCGGCCCGCGCCAGGGTGATGCCCAGCTCGATCTCGCACCCATCCGCGGACAGGCACAGCCCCAGATCGCCGATCAGCTCGTCCTCGGGCATCCGCGCGATGCCGATCTGCCACCAGCCGGTCGGGAAGGGCGGGGTTTCGGCGTTCCAGGCGATGAACTCGGCGGCGCGCGCGTCGTCCATCGCCTCCCAGCCCTGGTAGCGCGCGACCTGCGGGTCGGCGCGGTAGGCCTGGAAGGCGCGCAGGTCGCCCGCGCGCAGGCGGCGCAGGCGGATGCGGTCGGGACGCGCGTCGGTCATGGCGCAGGCTGGGGCCGGGGGCGCCGGGCGGTCAAGACTTGCCATTTTCCGCGCGCCGGGGCCCGATGGGCGGCAGGAGGACCCGCCATGAGCCAACCCCCCGGCATCGGCCACAATTCCGGCGCGGATCTGCGCGGCTATACCGGGCGGCTGCACCAATGGCGGCGGGCGCGGCGGGCCCTGCTGGGCGCGGCGCTGCCCATCGAGGTGGTGCGCCTGCGCGTGGCGCGCGCGGCGGCGCTGGGGCTGGATTACCGCACCTATGCCGGGATCCGCGCGACCACCGGGCGGGACGTCACGGCGCTTCTCTTCTCGTCAAACGCGCTGGGCATGATTCGACGGGCCGAGCTCGACGCGGCGCGGGCCGCGAAACTGGCCGCCGTCGCCGCCGAGCGCGGCGTGCTGGTCCATCCGCCGCTGCCCGTCACCGCCCCGGACCCGCTCGATTTCACCGCCCGCGCGCCGGGCTTCGCCGAGCCTTGGTCGGCGCTGCGCGACCGGCTGCGCGCGGTGCTGGCCGGGCGGGGCCTGCCGGCCGATGCCGTGGTGATGGTGGGCGACACCGCCTTCGAGCGCGAATGGTGCGCGGCGATCCGCGCGGCGGGCTACGTGCCGGCGTCGCGGTATTTCGCAGGGATCTGACGCATCGTCGGCGGGCGGGCGGGGCGAAGGGGCGCACTGGCCCCGGCGCGGCCGGGCCGCTATGACGCCCCCGAGACACGCGAGGACCCCCATGGCCGACCCCATCCCCTTCGAGCAGCCCGGACCCGTCGAGCGCGAGAATTCCGACGTCATCTCGAACATCGAGGACATCATCGAGGACGCCCGCAACGGGCGCATGTTCATCCTCGTCGATCACGAGGACCGCGAGAACGAGGGCGATCTCGTCATCCCGGCGCAGATGGCCACGCCCGATGCGATCAACTTCATGGCCACCCATGGCCGCGGGCTGATCTGCCTGACCCTGCCGGGCGAGCGCATCGACGCGCTGGGGCTGCCCCTGATGGCCTCGCACAATTCCTCGCGCCACGAGACCGCCTTCACCGTCTCGATCGAGGCGCGCGAGGGCGTGTCGACGGGCATCAGCGCCCATGACCGGGCGCGCACCGTCTCGGTCGCCATCGATGCGAGCAAGGGCGCGGCCGACATCGCCACGCCGGGCCATGTCTTCCCGCTGCGCGCCCGCGACGGCGGCGTGCTGGTCCGCGCGGGACATACCGAGGCCGCGACCGACATCGCGCGGCTGGCCGGGCTGAACCCCTCGGGCGTGATCTGCGAGATCATGAAGGAGGACGGGTCGATGGCCCGGCTGCCCGACCTGATCGCCTTCGCGCAGCGCCACGGGCTGAAGATCGGGACGATCAGCGATCTGATCTCCTACCGGCGGCGGCACGACAACCTTGTGAACCAGACGGCCTCGAAGCTCGTCACCTCGAAGATCGGGGGCGAGTGGCTGATGCGGGTCTTCACCGACGAGACGCAGGGCGCCGAGCATATCGTGCTGACCAAGGGCGATATCTCGGAGGGGCCGGTGCTGGTGCGGATGCACGCGCTGCACCCGATGGAGGACGCGCTGGGCATCGGCCAGAGCGACCTGGCCGGCGCGATGCGGGTCATCGCCGCGGAGGGGCGGGGCGTGGTCGTGCTGCTGCGCGACACCGAGATGAAGATCGACACCGCCGCCGAGGGCGTGAGCCCGCAGAAGCTGCGCCAATACGGGCTGGGGGCGCAGATCCTGGCGGCGCTGGGCATCCACGAGATGGAGCTGGTGACCAATTCCGGCCGCCCTCGCGTCGTGGGCCTGGAGGCCTATGGCCTGACCATCACCGGCACCCGCCCCATCCCGAAGGACTGAACGCAAATGGCCGGACATTCCGACAACGTGCTGCCGCTGCCTGAATTCGAGGGCGAGGCGCCGAAGATCCTGATCGTGATCGCGCCCTATTACGGCGATATCAGCCGCGCGCAGCTGGCCTCGGCCCGGGGGGTGATCGAGGCGGCGGGCGCTAGCCACGAGACGGTCGAGGTGCCCGGCTCGCTGGAGATCCCGACGGCGATCGGCATCGCCCACCGCCAGTCCGATTTCGACGGCTACGTGGCGCTGGGCTGCGTGATCCGGGGGCGGACCTCGCATTACGACGTGGTGGTCAACGAAAGCGCGCGGGCGATCGCGACGCTGGGGCTGGGCGGGGCCTGCATCGGCAACGGGATCATCACCGTCGAGACCCGCGAGCAGGCGGAGGAGCGCGCCGATGCCGAGCGGCTGGACACCGCGGGCGGCGCGGCGCAGGCGGCCTTGCATCTGGTCTCGCTGCAGCGGACCCTGAAGCGGCAGCCGAAGGGGATCGGCTTCAAGCCCGCCGCGACCTGAGGGCCGGCGGCGGGCCCGCGCGGGAGGGCGCGGCATGGCGCAAGACCGGAAGAGCCATTGGGACGCGATCTACGCCGAGATGCCGGAGGACCGGCTGAGCTGGCACGAGGACGACCCTGCCGTCTCGCTGGCCTTGGCGGAGCGGGCCGGCATCTCGGCCGAGAGCGCGGTGATCGATCTGGGCGGCGGGCGGTCGCGGCTGGCGGGCTGCCTGCTGGACCGGGGGCTGCGCGACGTCACGGTGCTGGACCTGTCGGAGGCCGCGCTGGCGGCCGCGCGCGAGCGGCTGGGGCCGCGGCGCGACTCTGTGACCTGGATCGCGGCGGATGTGGCCGACTGGCGGCCGGCGCGGCGCTGGGACCTGTGGCACGACCGCGCGGTCTTCCATTTCCTGACCGAGGCGGCCGACCGCGCCGCCTATCGGGACGCGCTGTCCCGCGCTTTGGCTCCGGGCGGCCACGCGATCATCGCGACCTTCGCAAGTGACGGGCCGGCGCGGTGCAGCGGCCTGCCGGTCCGGCGCTACGACCCGGAGGACCTGGCGGCCGAGCTGGGACCGGGCTTCGTCCCCGTGACGGCGCGGCGGCACCTGCACCACACGCCCTGGGGCGCGGCGCAGTCCTTCCAGTTCAGCCTGTTCCGGAAGACCTGAGGAGCCGCGTCCGCGCGCCGCCCCCGACGATCGCAGTTGCGCCGCCCGGCTTCCTGCCCTACGTGCCCGGCCATGCCGAGCCCGACCGCCGAAGAGAAGCGCGCCCTGAAGCGCCGGATGAAATCCGCGGCGCGGCTTTATGCCGTGCAGGCGCTGTTCCAGATGGAGGCGATGGGCCAGACGCTGGACCGCGTGCGCGCCGAATTCGAGGATCATCGCTTCGGCATGGTCACCGAGGAGGGCGAATTCTCGGAAGGCGATGTCGACCTGTTCCGCGCGATCCTCGAGGCGGCGGTGAACGCGCAGGCGAAGATCGACCAGCTGACCCACAAGGCGCTGGTCGCGAAATGGCCGATCGACCGCATCGACCCGACGCTGCGCGCGCTGTTTCGCGCCGCGGGCGCGGAGCTGACGGGTCAGGCGACGCCGCCCAAGGTGGTGATCGTCGAATACCTGGAGATCGCGCGGGCCTTCTTCCCGGAGGGCAAGGAGGCGGGGTTCGTGAACGCCGTCCTCGATCACATGGCCCGTGCGGCGAAGCCGGACGCGTTCTGAGGCGGGCCGCGGCTTGGTCGAGAAACGCGCCCCGAAGGATCCGGTCCACATCCCCGCCGCCGCGGGCGCCTTCGCAAAGGGCAACTGGTCGGGGTCGATCGCGGGCGGGGCGCTCGACACCGAGGCGCTGATCCTGTTCTTCGCGAGCGACGACATCGGGGCCGGGCCGGGGCTGCACCTGCATCCCTATGACGAGATCTTCATCGTCAAGATGGGCCGGGCGCGCTTCACCGTGGGCGAGCGGGTCTTCGAGGCGGGCGCGGGGGACGTGGTGATGGGGCCCGCCACGGTGCCGCATCGCTACGAGAATATCGGGCCGGGGCGGCTGGAGACCATCGACATCCATCTGAGCCGGGAGTGGATCCAGACGGATCTGGAGGGCTAGGGCCGCGCGTCAGGCTCGTGCGCGCCCCCGGCGGGCGACGGCGAGCCCAGCCAGCAGCCAGACCGCCAGCAGCGCCGCCGCGGTGCCGGCGAGGAAGACCGCGAAGGCGGAGGGCACGCCCGCGATGGGCAGAAGCCCCGCCAGCGGCGGCCAGACGGCGCCGGTGACCAGCGTCCAGCCCAGCGTGACCAGCCCCCAGAGCGCCACCGCCGTCCCGAGCGCGAGCCCCGCGACGCCCACGCCGCGGCCGCGGCCGCGCAGGGGCAGGCGCAGCAGGCGGCGCAGCGCGGTGCCCATGCGCGACAGGTCGTGGCCCATGGCGAGGACCGCAGGCACGAGGAGCAGCACCAGGAGCATCCCGAAGCCCAGCCCATAGGCCAGCGTGATAACGGTGGGGCGCAGGAACTGCGCCTGGCTGGAGGTCTCGTAGAGCAAGGGCGCGAGGCCCAGAACGGTGGTCAGCGTGGTCAGCAGCACCGGGCGCAGGCGGTCGCAGACCGCGTCGACGATGGCGGGCTTGAGCGCGCGATCCTGCGCGTATTCGTCGACCGTCGTCACCAGCACGATCGAGTCGTTGATGATGATGCCGGTCATGCCGATCAGCCCGACGATGGAGAACATCGACAGCGGTACGTCCCACCACCAATGGCCCCAGATCGCGCCGATCAGGCCGAAGGGGATGACCGCCATGATCACCGCGGGCCGCGACCAGGAGGAGAAGATCCAGGCCAGCACGAGGTAGATGCCCAGAAGGCAGGAGACGAGGCCCAGCGTCGCGTCGGTGAGGAATTCGCGCTCCTGCTCGGCCAGGCCCGCGGCGGTGAACTCGACGCGGTGGACGGAGGCAATCTCGGGCAGGATGTCCTCGTTCATGACGCGGCGGATCTCGGCGGCGCGGGCGGCGTCGTCCTGGTCGAGATCGCCCGCCACGCCCACCACCTGCACGCCGTTCTGGCGGCGCACCGAGGCGAAGCCCGAGCGGGTCTCGACGGTGACGATATCGGCCAGCGCGACCGCGCCGTCGCCCGCGGGGGTCGCGAGGCGCAGCTCGTCGAGGAAATCGGCGCGGATCTCGCCCTCGGGCAGCTCGACCCGGATCTCGCCGGTGCGCGGCCCGTCCGGGAAGGTCGCGGCCTCGATCCCGCCCAGCCGGTCGCGCAGGATGCGGCCCAGCGCGCCCTCCTCGAAGCCCAGTGCCTCGCCTTGCGGGGTGAGCCGCAGGATCAGTTCGTCCTTGTCGTAGGGCAGCGTGTCCTCAAGCCCCGAGACCTCGGGGAAGCGGGCCATGGCGGCCTTGAAGGCCTCGGCAGCCGCCTTGAGCGTGGTGGAATCGGCGCCGTAGAACTCCACCCCCAGCGCGTCGCCGCCGGGGCCCGAGCGCCAGCCGCGGAAGCTGATCTCCTCGGTCAGCGGCAGCTGGCGGGCGGTGTCCTGCAGCTCGCCCACGAACTGGAAGCTGGAATAGGGGCGCAGGTCGGCATCGATCAACTCGATCGAGATCGCGCCCAGCAGCTCGGGGTCCTTCTCGTCGGCGGAGGCGAGCGGGCGGCCGGTGTTGCCGCCGATCTCGGCGATCACGTAGTCGAGCGGATTGGTGCCGTATTCGGCCTCGTATTTCGCGCCGAGCGCGACCGTGGCGCGCTGCAATTCGCGCATCTGCGCCAGCGTGTCGGCGCGCGTCGCGCTGTCGGCCATCGCGAAATTGCCGGTGACCGAGCCGCGTTCGGGCGCGTTGAAGAAGCGCCACTGCACGTCGCCGCGCAGGAAGAGCGCGGCCTGCGTCGCCAGCAGCAGGACCGCGGCGGCGGCGACCGGGTAGCGCGCCCGGATCGCCAGCCGGATCAGCGGGCGGAACAGCGTCTCGCGGAACCAGCCCAGGCCGCGGTTCACCACGCGCGAGGGCCAGTCGTACCAATGCACCTTGGCGGTGTGGCGCAGTGCGCCGGCCATGTGATGCGGCAGGATCAGGAAGCATTCCACCAGCGAGGCGATCAGCACCGCGATCACGGTGAAGGGGATGTCGGCGATGAGCGAGCCGAAGCGCCCGCCGATGGCCACAAGCCCGAAGAAGGCGATGACCGTGGTGAGCGTCGCCGAGAAGACCGGCGTGAACATGCGCCGCGCCGCCGTCTCGGCCGCGTCCTCGGGCGAGAGCCCCTTGCGGGCGCGGAAATCGGCATGCTCGCCCACCACGATGGCGTCGTCCACGACGATGCCCAGCGTGATGATCAGCGCGAAGAGCGAGACCATGTTGATCGTCAGCCCGGCCAGCCACATCAGCGCGATGGCCGAGAACATCGCCACCGGGATGCCCGCGGCCACCCAGAAGGCGGTGCGCGCGTTGAGGAACAGGAAGAGCAGCAGCACCACCAGCCCGAGGCCCAGCAGCGCGTTGTCGACCAGGATGTCGATGCGGCCGGTGATGGCCTCGGTCCGGGTGCGGATCAGCTCGATCCTCACGCCTTCGGGCGCGGTCTGCAGCAGGCGCTCGGCCACCTCCTCGACCTGGGCCTGCAGCGCGATGGCGTCGCCCGCGGCGGAGCGGTCGACGCGCAGGCTGATGGCGGGGTCGTCGCCCACGAAATAGGCCCGCTCGCGGTCGACCCCCTCGGAATAAACGCGGCCCACATCGCCCACGGTCAGGGCCGTGCCGTCGGCCCCGCGCCGGATCACGATACGCTCGATCTGGGCCGGGTCGCGGCGGTCGGCGCCGGTGCGCACGCGGGTGTTCGCGCCCGAGACGTCGCCCGCCGGGTCGGCGGCGGCCTGCTGGCGGATGGCGTCGGCGATCTCGCGCAGGCTGACATCGTTGCGCAGAAGCGAGACGGTGGGCACCTCGACCACGATCTCGGGGGCGGCGACCCCGCGGATGGTGGTCTGGGTCACGCCGGCCGCGAAGAGCCGGGTGACGAATTCGTCGGAGATGCGCGCGAGCTGATCGACGCCCACGGGGCCGGTGACGATCACGTCGGTGACGCGGTCGGTCCAGCCGCCCTGGCGGACCTCGGGATCCTCGATCCCCTCGGGCAGGCCGGTCACCGCGTCGATGGCCGCCTGCACATCGGTGGCGGCGTCGGCCATGTCGCGGTCGGGGAGGAATTCCAATTCGATCGAGGCGCGGCCCTCGCGGCTGGTCGCGGTGCTCTCGGTGACGCCCTCGACCGCGAGGAGCGCGGGTTCCAGCACCTGCACGATGCCGCGGTCCACATCCTCGGCGCCCGCGCCCTCCCAGACCACCGAGACGTCGACATCCTCGACGATCACGTCGGGGAAGAACTGCGCGCGCATGTTGGGCAGCGCGAAGAGGCCGGCGGCCAGCATCAGCACCAGCAGCAGGTTGGCGGCGGTGCGGTGCCGGGTGAAATAGCCCAGGATGCCCATCAGCCGCCCGAACGCGCTTCGAGGCGGGCGATCATCTCGGCGGGGACCTCGTCCTCGTCGAGCCGGGCCAGCATCCGCGCCTTCACGTCGCCGGGCAGGCGGGAATTGCCCTCGACCACGGCCTTGAGGCGGGCGCGCGTGGCGGGGTCGATGGTGATCATGCGGGGCGCTTCGGCGGCGCTGTCGGCATCGGCCCCGGGGCGCAGGGGGCGGATGCGGATGCCCTCGCCCAGCGCGGGGCCGCGTTCGGCCACCACCTCGCGGCCGTCGAGCGGGCCCGCGACCAGAACGTCGTCGCCCTGCCGGCGCAGCACCGTGACGGGGACCTCCTCCAGCCGCTCCTCTTCGCCAAGGACGAGCACGGTCATCTGCGGCGAGAGCGCGGTTGAGGGCAGGCGGATTGCGGCGGCGAGCGGCGGCTCCTCGACGGCGACGCGGACGAAATCGCCGGGACGGAAGCCCTGCGGGTCAGCCAGCTGCGCGAAGACCAGCCGCCCGGTCTGGCCCGTGCCCACGGCGGGCGATTCGCGGGTCACCGTGCCCGCGGCCTCGAGCGTCAGGCCCTGCACGTCGAGGATGGCGCGGATGGGCGCGCCGATCAGCGCGCCGCGCTCGTCGAGGAGGCGGGCGTGCTGGGCGGCGGACAGGCGGAAGGCTACCTCGAGCGCGGTCGGGTCGATCAGCGTGGCGACCTGCTCGTTGGCCGAGACGAGCCCGCCGCGCAGCACCGAGACGTCGGAGAGCTGGCCCGCGAAGGCGGCGCGCAGGCTGCGGTCGGCGACGTCGCGCTCGGCCTCGCGCAGGGCGATGCGGGCGCGGTCGAGGGCGAGTGCTGCGCTGTCGATCCGGGTCTGGGCGGCGGCGACGGCGCCGCGGCGCGTGAGGATGGTCTGCTCGGCCGCCGAGAGCGCGAGCTCGGCCGCTTCCACGGCCGCCGAGGCGCCGACGCCGCGCTCGAGCAGGTCCTGCTGGCGTTGCAGGGCGGTGCGCTGCAGGTCGCGCTGCGCCTCGGCCCCGGCCAGCTCGGCCTGCGCAAGGTCGAGCCCGCGCGCGGCGTCGCGGATCTCGGCCTCGGCCCCGGACAGATCGGCGCGCGTCACGGCCAGCGCGGCCTCGGCGGCGGAGGGATCGACCTGCAGCAGGACCTGGTCGGCCGCGACGGTACCGCCTTCCTCGAAGCCGGGCGCGAGTTCGACCACGCGGCCGGCGACGGGGGCGCGCAGTTCCAGGACGCGGCGGGCGCGCACCTCGCCGAAGGCTGTGAGCACGGGCACGATCTCGCGCGCCTCGGCGGCGATGACATTGGCCGCGAGGACGCGCTCGCGCGCGGGCGGGCCGCCGCCGTCGCGGGAGCGGCGATCCTCCAGCGCGGCCAGCGTGATCTGCCCGGCCCAGGCCAGAAGGCCCGCCGTCAGGGCGAGCAGGAAGAGGGCGGCGAGGCTGCGTCCGAGGAATCGCATGGGGTCTCCGAGCGGTGTGCGAGGCTCAAGATAGGCCTTTCGCGCCGTCATCCCATAGCACGGCGTCGATCCGGGCCCTTCGCCGCGGCGACGGCGGGGTCACTTGCGGCGCAGATGTTCGTCGAGCCGGGGCATGATCTCGACGAAGTTGCAGGGTTTGTGGCGGTAATCGAGCTGCGGGCCCAGGATCTCGTCCCAGGCGTCGCGGCAGGCCGAGGGCGAGCCGGGCAGCGCGAAGAGATAGGTGCCGCCCGCCACGCCCGCGCAGGCGCGCGACTGCACGGCGGAGGTGCCGATCTTCTGCATCGAGACGAGGGTGAACATGGTGGCGAAGGCGTCGATCTCCTTCTCGTAGACGTCGCGATGCGCCTCGACCGTCACGTCACGCCCGGTCAGCCCGGTGCCGCCGGTGCTCAGGATCACGTCGATTTCCGGCGTGGCGATCCAGCGGGTCAGGTGTTCGCCGATGCCGGCGCGATCGTCGGGGGTGATGGCGCGGTCGGCGAGGATGTGGCCCGCAGCTTCGAGCCGCGCGACCAGCATGTCGCCCGAGCGGTCCTGGGCCAGGCTGCGCGTGTCGGACACGGTCAGCACGGCGATGCGGCAGGGCATGAATTGGCGTTCGGCCATCGGCGTTCCCTCGTTCCTCTGGCCGCAAATACCTTGGGGGGATGCGGGGGGCAAAGCCCCCCGCGGCGCGGCGGGCGTCAGCCCGCCGCCGCCATGTCGAAATCGGCCGCCGAATGGCGCTCGGGCAGCTTCAGGCTCTCGTCCTCGCCGAAGGTGCGGTTGACCATGCGGCCGCGGCGCACGGCGGGGCGGGCGTCGATGCGCTCGGCCCATTCCATGACGTGCTCGTATTCGTGCACCGACAGGAATTCCGCCGCATCATAGAGCCGCCCGAGGCAGAGCTGCCCGTACCAGGCCCAGATCGCCATGTCGGCGATGGAGTAGCTGCCCGCCATCCATTCGTGCTGCGCCAGGTGACGGTTCAGCACGTCGAGCTGGCGCTTCGATTCCATCGCGTAGCGGTTGATCGGGTATTCGTATTTCTCGGGCGCGTAGGCGTAGAAATGCCCGAAGCCGCCGCCGAGAAACGGGGCGGAGCCCATCTGCCAGAAGAGCCAGGACAGCATCTCGGGGCGCGCGTCGCCCAGGAAGGCGCCGTGGCGTTCGGCGAGGTGCAGCATGATGGCCGCGCTCTCGAAGACGCGCGTCTCGGTGCCGCCCGTGCGGTCCAGGAGGGCGGGGATCTTCGAGTTCGGATTGATCTCGACGAAGCCCGAGCCGAACTGGTCGCCTTCCGAGATGTCGATCAGCCAGGCGTCGTATTCGCAGTCGTGCCCGGCCTCCAGCAGCTCCTCGAGCAGGACGGTGACCTTCACGCCGTTGGGCGTCGCGAGGCTGTAGAGCTGCAGGGGGTGCTGGCCCACGGGCAGCGCCTTCTCGAACTGCGCTCCGGCGGTGGGCTTGTTGATCGAGGCGAACTTGCCGCCCGACTCGGTGTCGGGGGTCCAGACCTTGGGGGGCGTGTAGCTCATGCGGTGTCTCCGGTGCTTCGGCTGCTGGCCCCGGATGGTAGCGCGGGGGGCGGGCGGTCAACCGGGCGCGCGCCGGCGGGCGGGCTCAGCGCTCCAGCCGCGCGGCGAGCGACAGCAGGTCCGCCCAGGTCTCGCGCTTGGCGGCGGGCTGGCGCAGCAGGTAGGCGGGGTGCAGCATCGGCAGGGCGGGGCGGCCGAAGCCCTCGGCCCATTTGCCGCGCAGCCGGGTGATGCCGCGCGCGCCGATCACCGCGCCGCAGGCATGGTTGCCCATCAGCACCAGCACCTCCGGGTCGGCCAGCTCCACATGGCGGCGCAGGAAGGGCAGCATCATCGCGACCTCGGCGGGTTCGGGGTCACGGTTCGAGGGCGGCCGCCAGGGCAGCACATTGGTGATGTAGACGGCGCCGTTGGCGTGTTCGGCGCTGCGCGACAGGCCGATGGCGGCCAGCATCCGGTCGAGAAGCTGCCCCGCCTGGCCCACGAAGGGGCGGCCCTGGCGGTCCTCCTCGCGGCCCGGTGCCTCGCCCACGATCATCACGCGCGCGGCCGGGTCGCCGTCGGAGAAGACGAGGTTGCGTGCGCCCAGCCGCAGGTCGCACCAGGGATAGGCCGCGAGCGCCTCGCGCAGGCCTTCGAGATCGGGTGCGGCGGCGGCGAGGCGCTCGGCCTCGGCCACCGGATCGGGCGCGCCCCCGGGCTCTGTCGGCGGCGCGGCGGACCGGGGGGCGGCGTCCGCGGTCGCCTGCGCCGGGGCGGGCATGCGCTCGGGCAGGGCGTAGCGGTTGAGGGGGGCCTCGGCGATGGCCTCGTCGCAGCCCATTTCGAGCTGCCATTCGAGCAGCGCGCGGGCGGTGTGGGGATCGAGATCGTCGAGCATGTCCCAGCCCTAGCGCGGCGCGCGGGCCGGCGGAAGTGGCCGCCGGGCGGACGGAGTGGGCGGGTCGCTTCGGGAGAGCCCGGCGTGGATTTGGGCAGAGGGCCGGAAGACGCCGCGATCCGCGACCCCGAGGGGCCCGGCGCGGGGGTTGATCCCGGCCGCGCCAGCCCCGACAAGCGGGGCGCAACCCACCGAGGACTTCGCGCGCGCTATGTTCACGCAACGCCACCTGCTGGGCATCGAGCCCCTGCACCCGGTCGAGATCACCACGCTCCTCGACCGTGCCGAGCATTACGCCGAGGCCCAGCGCCGCGGCGACAAGCATGGCGACGCGCTGGAGGGGCTGACGCAGATCAACATGTTCTTCGAGGCCTCGACCCGGACCCAGGCCAGCTTCGAGATCGCGGGCAAGCGGCTGGGCGCGGACGTGATGAACATGGCGATGGAGGCTTCGAGCCTGAAGAAGGGCGAGACGCTGATCGACACCGCGCTGACGCTCAACGCGATGCGCCCCGACCTTCTGGTGGTGCGCCATCCGCATTCGGGGGCGGTCAATCTGCTGGCCGAGAAGGTGAATTGCGCCGTGCTGAACGCGGGCGACGGGCGCCACGAGCACCCGACGCAGGGCCTTCTGGATGCGCTGACGATCCGGCGAGCCAAGGGACGCCTCCACCGCCTGACCGTCGCGATCTGCGGCGACATCGCGCACAGCCGGGTCGCCCGCTCGAACATCATCCTGCTGGGCAAGATGGAGAACCGCGTGCGCCTGGTCGGGCCGCCGACGCTGATGCCGGCGGAGGTGGAGGAGCTGGGCGTCGAGGTGACCGACGACATGGCGGCGGGCCTGAAGGGCGCGGATGTCGTGATGATGTTGCGCCTCCAGAAGGAGCGGATGGATGGCGGCTTCATCCCGTCGGAGCGCGAGTATTACCACCGCTTCGGGCTGGATGCCGAGAAGCTTGCCCATGCCAAGCCCGATGCCATCGTGATGCATCCGGGGCCGATGAACCGCGGGGTGGAAATCGACGGCACGCTGGCCGACGACATCAACCGCTCGGTCATCCAGGAGCAGGTGGAGATGGGGGTCGCCGTGCGCATGGCGGCGATGGACCTGCTGGCGCAGAACCTGCGGGCGGCGGCCGACGCGGGCCGCTGAGGCCCGGATCAGCGCCCCGCCTTGTGCGGCAGCAGGAGCGCGTAGAGCGCCGCGTTCATCGGGGCGGGCACGCCGGCTTCGCGCGCCAGGCGACAGGCGGCGCCGGAGATCCAGTCGATTTCCAGACGGCGGCCCTGTTCGAGGTCGATGGCGGTCGAGGCGCGCATGTCGTCGGGCAGCGTCTGGAGCATCTCCCAGTTCGCGGCCTCCAGATCGGCGCGGATCGCGATCCCGCGCGCCCGGGCGAGCGCCGCCGTCTCGGCCATGACCTGCCGGAACAGCGCCGCCAGCTCCGGATGGGCGCGAGATCGTGCCGATGGTGCAGCGCGCCGCCGCCGTCACCCCGGATATCGCGGAGAACAGCACGAATTTCGACCAGAGGTCGCGCGTGATATCGTCGGTCGGGGGCGCGGCGACGCCGGCCTCCGTCAGGGCGGCCCGCAGGGCGTCGATCCGCGCCGAGGGGCGGCTGTCGCGCTCGGCGAAGACGAATCGGTCCAAGCGGCCGGTCTGGCGGATCACGCCCGGCTCGGCGATCGTCGTCGAGACCTGCGCCATGCCGTTGGCGATATTGCCGGGCGGCAGGATCCCGGCCAACCGGTCGGCGGCTTCCACGCCGTTGAGGAAGGGCACGACCACGGTGTCGGGGCCCAGCATCGGCCGGCAGGCCCGCGCGGCGTCCGGGAGATCGTCGCCCTTGACCCCGAAGATGACGACATCGACCGGCCCGACCGCGGCCGGGTCGTCGGTCGCGATGGCGGGGCGGATCGACTCGCGCCCGTCGGGCCCGTCGAGGATGAGGCCGTCTTGCCGGATGGCTTCGAGATGCCGGCCGCGCGCGATGGCGGCGATCTCGTGCCCGGCGCGGCCGAGCTTGACGGCGAGGTAGCCGCCGATGCCGCCGGTGGCCATGGTCGCGATCTTCATGGGACGAGCCCTCCGCTCCGGCCGGAATGGCGGCAGCCTAGCGCAGGCGGGGCGCGGGGCGAAGCGAAAGCGGCCTTTCGCGCGGCTTCGGTTGACCGCCGGCCAATTCGGCGCGACGCTTGGGGCATGGCCATCGAACTCACCCCGCGCGATCCGCGCATCCACGTCTTCTCGGTCTCGGACGGCACGCTGAAGCTGGCCCATCAGACCTTCCTGTCGCGCCTGACCGAGCCCGCCGACGCCACGCCGCTGACCGAGGCGGTGGGCGCACCGATCGACACGACCTATGCCGAGGTCTTCGCCGTGGCCGACGTGCAGCCGATGGGCCTGCGCGACTATCTGGGTCAGGCGCATGACATCCCCGAGGCGGAGCTCGCCCGCGACGCGGGGAAGCTCGACGCGCTGCGCGGCGACGTGGTGGTGCTAGCGCCGCGCGCGCTCGAGGGCATCGAGCGGCTGGAGCCGGTGCCCGAGCTGACGCCCATCGGCGCCTATGCGCCAGCCGAGGCCGACGACACGCCGCGCGACCTGCCGCCCGCGGCGCGCGAGCCGCGCATCGCGACGCCGGGGGTGGCGACCGGCTCGAAGATGCAGCGCAAGACGATCGTCTGGATCGTGCTGGGCGCGCTGCTCTTGGCGGGGCTGCTCACCGCGCTGGTCTGAGCCGGCCCGTCCGCCGCGACGCACCGATTGCCAGCCCGCGCGCCGGCGGCTAGTCGGGGGCATGGCCGCGACCCTGTTCACCGATGCGAGACTGATCGACCCCGTCGCCGGGACCGAGACGCGGGGCGAATTGCGCGTGGAGGACGGGCGGATCACCGGGCCGGGACCCGCGGGCGAGGTGATCGACTGCCGCGGGCGCTGTCTCGCGCCGGGGATCGTGGATCTGGGCGTCAAGGTCGGCGAGCCGGGCGAGCGCCACAAGGAAAGCTTCCGCACCGCCACGGCCGCGGCGGCCGCGGGGGGCGTCACCACGATCGTCTGCCGCCCCGACACCACCCCCGCCATCGACAGCCCCGAGATGCTGGACCAGGCGCAGGCGCGCGCCGCGGGCATGCCCGTCCGCGTCCATCACATCGCGGCGCTGACGAAGGGCCGCGCGGGCCGCGAGATGGTCGAGATCGGCTTCCTGAAGGATGGCGGCGCGCTGGGCTTCAGCGATTGCGACAGCGTGGTCACCGACACGAAGGTGCTGTCGCGCTGCATGGTTTATGCCCGTTCGCTGGGCGCGCTGGTGATCGGGCACCCGCAGGATCCGGGCCTGAGCGCGGGGGCCTGCGTGACGAGCGGGAAGTTCGCGTCGCTCAAGGCGCTGCCCGGCGTCTCGCCGCTGGCCGAGCGCATGGGGCTGGAGCGCGACCTCGCGCTGGTCGAGGCGACGGGCGTGCGCTGGCATGCCGACCAGATCACCACCGCGGCCGCGCTGCCCGCGCTGGCCCGCGCGCGGGCGGCGGGGCTGGATGTCACGGCGGGCACGTCGATCCACCACCTGACGCTGAACGTGCTGGACGTGGCCGACTACCGCACCTTCTTCAAGGTGAAGCCGCCCCTGCGCACCGAGGACGACCGGCTGGCCGTCGTCGAGGCGTTGGCGGCGGGGGCGATCGACGTGATCTCCTCCATGCACACGCCGCAGGACGAGGAATCGAAGCGCCTGCCCTTCGAGGAGGCCGCCTCGGGCGCGGTGGCGCTGGAGACGCTGCTTCCGGCGGCGATGCGGCTGGTCCATGCGGGCCACCTGGCGCTGCCGGCGCTCTGGCGCGCGCTGTCGCTGAACCCGGCGCGGCGGCTGGGCCTGCCGGGCGGCACGCTGGAGGCAGGCGCGCCTGCGGATCTCGTGCTGTTCGACCCCGACGCGCCCTTCGTCATGGACCGCTTCACGCTGCGCTCGAAATCCAAGAACACGCCCTTCGACGGCGCCCGGATGGAGGGCCGCGTGATCGGCACCTGGGTCGGCGGCACGCGGGTCTTCGACCGGGAAGGCGCGGATGCCTGAGATCACGACCCCCGCGCTCTGGCTGATCGTGACGGCGGTGCTGGCCTACGGGCTGGGATCGGTGTCTTTCGGCCTGCTGATGGCGCGGGTCTTCGGGCTGGGCGACCTGCGCAAGATCGGCTCGGGCAATATCGGCGCGACCAACGTGCTACGCACCGGCAACAAGCTCGCCGCCCTGCTGACGCTGGTGGGCGACGCGGGCAAGGCGGGGGCGGCGGTGCTGATCGCGCGCGCGGCGCTGGGGCCCGATGCCGGGCAACTCGCCGGCTTCGCGGCCTTCGCGGGCCATGCCTATCCGGTCTGGCTGGGCTTCCGGGGCGGCAAGGGCGTGGCGACCTTCCTCGGCGCGGTGCTGGCGCTGGCCTGGCCGCTGGGCCTCGCGGCCTGCGCGTCCTGGCTGGCCTGCGCGGCGCTGAGCCGCATCTCGTCGGTCGGCGCGCTGGGCGCGGCGGTGCTGGTGCCGATCTGGGCGATCTGGCTGGCGCCCGAGGCGATCGCGGTCTGCGTGGCCTTCGGGCTGTTGATCTGGTGGTTCCACCGGACCAACATCGCCCGCATCCTGCGCGGCGAGGAGCCGCGGATCGGCCGCAAGGCGGCCTGAGCCAAGGGGGCCCCATGGGTTTCAGCGAATCGGTCCGGCACGTCCTGGGCAATTACGTCACCTTCGCGGGCCGTGCGCCGCGGTCGGAATTCTGGTGGTTTCAGCTGTTCTATTTCATGGCCGGGTTCGTCGCGGGCGCGCTGGACGCGGTGGTGTTCGGCCTGGGCCCGGAGTCGGCGGCGGTCTTCGCGCCGCTCCTGTCGCTGGGGCTGCTGCTGCCGTCGCTGGCGGTCCTGGCGCGGCGGCTGCACGATATCGACCGGACGGCCTGGTGGATCCTCCTGTTTTTCGTGCCGGTGGTCGGGGCCGTGGTGATTTTGATCTTCGCGGTGCTGCGCGGGACCGAGGGGCCGAACCGCTTCGGCCCGGATCCGTTGGGCGGGCCGGGCGCGGGGACGGGCGGCGGCGGGGCGGCCTATGCCGACGATGTGCGGTCCTCCTCGGTCCCGACGGTGGGCCGCTGAGCGCGCCGCGGGCCGTGGCGGTGGCGGAGCGGCTGCTGACGCTGCCGCTGGGCACCTTCCGGGGCCGCGCGCTGGGCCGCGACTGGCTGGTCACCCGCGCGCTGCATGCCGGCGGCGCATCCGAGAAGCTGGTCGCCCGCGCGCTGGACGGGTCGGATTACGTGTCGATGAACCTCTACCGCCTGGCCGCCGGCCCGCGGCTCAAGCCCTGCGAGATGCCGGCGGCGAAGGTGGCGGATTTCGTGGCCGCGCTGGAGGTGGTGGCGGAGGAATGACGGCGCGGGTCGGGTCGCTCAGCGCCGCTCCAGCGCCTCGGCCGTGCGGCGCGTGTTCTCGTGGATGCCGAGAAACAGGTAGAGCAGCCCGCCCGCCACCAGGAGGTAGAAGCTGCCGCCCACGAGGATGAGCAGCGCCGGGAAGAGCCCGCCCTCGGCCGAGACGAGCGTGGCGGCGGCCCCGCCGAGGACGGCGACGGCGCCGAGGATCACGACGAGCCCCACGATCCTGTCGAGGGCCCGGATGAAGAAATCGCGCATGAGGGATCTCCCGTTGTCGAACAGGGCGACAGCCTAGCAGGCGATCCCGGGTCGCCGCGAGGGAGTCCCGGCGCGGCAGCCGGCCGGTGCCCCGCGGCTCAGTAGCTGCGTTCGGCGTAGATCCGGCTCAGGTCGCCCTGCCAGGGGCCGTGATAGTCGTCCAGGAGCTCGTCGGCCGGGACGCGCCCCGTCTCGACCGAGTCCTTGAGCGCGTTGAGGAAATGCGTCTCGTCGGGCACCAGCCCGCCCGACCCGGCGCGGGCGCGGGCCTTCAGCCCGGCTTCGGCGATGGCCACGCATTCGCGGGCCAGATCGTGCATCTTCACGCCGCCCGCCTCGGCTTGCAGCCCCGCCTCGGAGGCCGCGACGCGCAGGCCCAGCCGCGTCTCCTGGTCCCAGCCCTTCGCGAGGTCCCAGGCGGCGTCGAGCGAGGCCTGGTCGTACATAAGCCCGACCCAGAAGGCCGGCAGGGCACAGAGCCGGCGCCACGGGCCGCCATCGGCGCCTCGCATCTCCATGTATTTCTTGATCCGTGCCTCGGGGAACAGCGTCGTCAGGTGGTCGGCCCAATCCGAGAGCGTGGGCTTCTCGCCGGGCAGGGCGGGCAGCTCGCCCTTCAGGAAGTCGCGGAAGGACTGGCCCAGCGCATCGACATATTCGCCGTCGCGGTAGACGAAATACATCGGCACATCGAGCGCGTAATCGACCCAGCGCTCGAAGCCCATGCCGTCCTCGAAGACGAACTCGGGGATGCCGGTGCGTGCCGCGTCGAGGTCGCGCCAGACCCGCGCGCGCCAGCTCTTGTGACCGTTGGGACGGCCGTCGAGGAAGGGCGAATTGGCGAAAAGCGCGGTGGCCACCGATTGCAGCGCCATGGCGACGCGCAGCTTCTGGACCATGTCCGCCTCGGAGGCGAAGTCGAGATTGACCTGCACGGTGCAGGTGCGCCGCATCATGGTCTTTCCCATGCTGCCCACCTTGTCCATGTAGGCGTCCATCAGCTTGTAGCGGCCCTTCGGCATCAGCGGCATGTCCTCGTGCCGCCAGACCGGCGCGGCGCCCAGCCCGATGAAGCGCGCGCCGATCGTGTCGGCGACCTCGTGCACCTCGCGCAGGTGGTCGTTCACCTCGTCGCAGGTCTGGTGGATCGTCTCGAGCGGCGCGCCCGACAGTTCGAGCTGGCCGCCCGGTTCGAGCGAGATGTTGGCGCCGGCCTTTTCCAGCCCGATCAGGTGGGCGCCCTCGGTGACGGGCGACCAGGCGAAGCGGTCGCGCAGCCCTTCCAGCATCGCGCGGATCGAGCAGGGGCCCTCATAGGGCAGGGGGGCGAGCGTCTCCGCGTTGTAGCCGAACTTCTCGTGCTCGGTGCCGATACGCCAGTCGGCCTTGGGCTTGCAGCCCGATTCCAGGTAGCCCGCCAGCTGCGCATGATCGGTGATGGGCCCGCCGCCGGACTGGGGGATGGACATGGGGCTGGGCCTTTCCTTCGTGTCGAAGCCGAGGACTGAGCGCGGGGGGCGGTCAAGTCAAGGCGCGCAGGGGCGTGCGGCGCCAGACCACGCGGAGGCCAGGTGTGCGGTCCTGCACGGCGCGCACCATCGCGCCCGCGTCGAGCCCGGGCAGCGGCGCCAGCGCGTCGAGAAGCGTCTCGGCCCCGCGCGCGCCCTCGGGGATCCAGACCGGCGGGCCCGCGGCGGGGGCGAGACGCCAGAACGCCTCGCCGGTCGCGGCGCGGCGGAAGGCCAGCTCGTCGAGTTCGTCGAGCGCGATGCTGCCGCCCAGGACCGGGCCGAGATAGGTGATGCGGCCCTCGTCGACCTCGACGATGCCCGGCGCCTCGGCCTCGCTGCGAAACCGCGCGTGGCGGATGCCCGAGAGCGCGAGGACCGCGCCCAGGGGCAGCAGGGCCAGCCCGAAGAGGAAGGGCAGCCCGCCCGAGGTCAGCAGAAGCCAGAGGCCCGCCGCCAGCGCGACCGCGCCGGCGATGGCCTCGCGCCAACGGCGCAGGCGGGCGGCGGCCTCGGGTCGGATCAAGCCCGCGCCCGAATGCCCAGGCGTGCGAGGGCCGAGGCCGCCTCGGGCTTCATCGTGACGGTCGCATCCTCGGGGCCGAAATCGCACATGAGCGCCGCCCAGGACGGGCTGTCGCCCTCCGCGTCGGATGCCGGCGGCGCGCCGAGCCATTCCTTGCGGCGCTCGCACATCGTCTCGAATCGCGTGCGCCAGGCCTGGTCCTTCGCGCCGATCGCCGCGCTCAGGTCGCGCGGGCTCTCGCCCGGACGGTTCAGCACGGCCCGCAGGATCAGCGACTCGCCATCGGTCGGCGGCAGCGTGCCGAAGGCCACCGCGACGCGGGGTTCCAGCCCGGTCTCGGCCAGGCGGTCGAGGCGCGAGCTTTCCGCCTCGGTCGCGTCGACCGTGTGGGAATCGATGGCCTCCCCGACGGCGCGCCCCGCTTCTTGGCGGTCGGGATCGTCCGAGTCCGCCCATTCCTCCGCCCGGGCCCGCAGCCGCGCGATGCGGTCTGCGTCCATCTGCGGAATGGCCGCCAGCGTCTTTTCGATATCCGGTCTCATTCGGTTTTTCCTTTCCAATCGCCGCGCGCTGCCTGCCAGAGGGTCAGCGCGGACACTGCAGCCGTGTCGGCGCGCAGGATCCGCGGGCCTAGCGCCACTGGCACGGCGAAGTCGAGCCCCCGCAGCCGCGCACGCTCGGCCGGAGAGAAGCCGCCTTCGGGTCCGATCAGCACCGCGGCGGGCGCGGCGGGCCAGGCGCCGGGGGTGCCGTCCTCGGCCCAGAGCGGGTCGTCGGACAGGGTTTCGTCGCAGAAAACCAGCGCCCGGTCTTCGGGCCAGCGGTCCAGAAGGCGGGCGAGCGGCGCGATCTCGGCCACCTCGGGGACGAAGGTGCCGCCGCATTGCTCGGCCGCCTCGACGGCATGGGCTTGCAGGCGGTCGCGGCGGATGCGCTCGGAATTGGTGTATTCGGTCGCGACCGGCAGGATCTGGGCCGCGCCCAGCTCGGTCGCCTTCTCGACGATGAAATCGGTGCGCGCCTTCTTGATCGGCGCGAAGAGGAGCCAGAGATCCGGCGGATCGCGCTGCGGCGCGACCTGCGCCTCGAGAACCAGCGTACCGCCGCGCTTGCCCGCCGCCTCGATCCGCGCGCGCCACGCCCCGGAGCGGCCGTCGAAGACGGTCAGCGTGTCGCCCGGGCCCAGCCGCATCACGCCCGAGAGGTAATGCGCCTGGTCCCGCGACAGGGGGGCGGATTGCCCCGCCCCGAGCGGACCGGCTATGTGCAGCCTGACCTTGCTGTCCACCTGAGGACCTCCATGAGCGACACGACCGATCAAGGGCAGGTGGCCGATGCCGTCAAGGGCAACTGGGTCGACCGGCTGGCGCCAACGCCCGCGCGGCCCTTCCTGCGGCTGAGCCGGGCGGATCGGCCGATCGGGACCTGGCTGTTGCTGCTCCCCTGCTGGTGGGGGCTGCTGCTGGCGGTGGCGGCGACGGGCTTCCGGCCCGCGGATATCTGGATCGCGGCGGGCTGCGCGATCGGCGCCTTCCTGATGCGCGGCGCGGGCTGCACCTGGAACGACGTGAGCGACCGCGACATCGACGGCGCGGTCGCGCGCACCCGGTCGCGGCCGATCCCGTCGGGGCAGGTGTCGGTGCGCGGCGCGCTGGTCTGGATGGTGGCGCAGGCGCTCGTCAGCTTCGTGATCCTTTTGACCTTCCACCCGACGGCCATCGCGCTGGGGGTTCTGTCGCTGCTGCCGGTCGCGGTCTATCCCTTCGCCAAGCGCTTCACCTGGTGGCCGCAGGTCTTCCTGGGGCTCGCCTTCAACTGGGGCGCGCTGCTGGCCTGGGCGGCGCATACCGGCAGCCTCGGCTGGCCGCCGGTCCTTCTGTATCTGGGCGGGATCGCCTGGACGCTGTTCTACGACACGATCTACGCCTACCAGGATGTCGAGGACGACGCGCTGATCGGGGTGAAATCCACCGCCCGGCGCTTCGGCGACCGCCCGCGCCCCTGGCTGCGCGGCTTCGCGGCGGCGACGGTGGCGCTGGCGGCGGCGGCGGTGCTGACGGCGCTGCCGCCTTTGCCCGCGATGGTGGCGCTTCTCGGGGTCTGGGCGATGGGCTGGCACATGGCCTGGCAGCTGTCGCGGCTCGAGATCGACGATCCGGCGACCTGCCTGCGTCTGTTTCGCGCCAATCGCGAGACCGGCCTGATCCTCCTGCCGTTTCTTGCCGTTGCCGCGGCGCTTTGATTGCCCCTCGCCCGCCGCGGGTCTAATCAGGCGCGACAGAACGGGGCACGCATGAGCCGCAAGAAGACAATCGCAACCCTCGCCGCCTTCGCGCTGGCCGCCGCCGGGGCCGCCGGAGCGGCCTGGTTCGGGGCGGCCCATATCGAGGCCAGCTCGCGGGCCGCGGTGACCGAGATCCTGACCGAGAATCAGCTGGACTGGGCCGGGGTCGAGACCGACGGGCTGCAGCTGATCCTGACCGGGACGGCGCCCAGCGAGCCGGCGCGGCTGCGCGCGGTGACGCGGGCGGGCGACGTGGTCGACCCGCGCCGCATCATCGACGCGATGGAGGTCGAGGCCTCGGCCCCCGTCCGCGCCGCGCGCTTCTCGCTGGAGGTGCTGCGCAACGAGGCGGGCGTCTCGGCGATCGGCCTGGTGCCCGGCGCCGGGGGTGCCGAAATGCTGGCGGGTCTTCTGGACGGGCTCTCCGAGGAGGCCGCGCTGCCGGTCACCAACATGGTCGAGAGCGCCGACTACCCGGTGCCGCCCGCCTGGGAGGCGTCGCTGCGCTTCGCCGTCTCGGCGCTGGAACGGCTGCCGCGGTCGAAGATCACCGTCGAGCCGGGGCGCGTCACGGTGACCGCCGTGGCCGACAGCGCCGAGCAGAAGGCACAGCTGGAAACCGAACTGGCGCGGCGGCGGCCGCGGGACGTGGCGCTGGCGCTCGACATCGCGGCGCCGCGCCCGGTCATCACGCCCTTCACGCTGCGCTTCATCCTGCCCGCCGACGGCGCCCCGCGATTCGAGGCCTGCGCCGTCGACAGCGAGGCCGCGCGCGCCCGGGTGCTGACCGCCGCCTCGGCCGCGGGCTTCACCGGCAAGGCCGATTGCGAGATCGGGCTGGGCGTGCCCTCCGCCTCCTGGGGCGCGGCCGTAGCCGAGGGCATCGCCGCGCTGGACGCGCTGGGCGGCGGCACGCTGACGCTGTCTGATGCCGATGTCTCGCTGATCGCGCTTGAGGGCACCTCGCCCGAGCTGTTCGAGCGGGTGACCGCCGAGCTGGACACCGCGCTGCCCGAGATCTTCGCGTTAAGCGCCGTGCTGCCCGCCGGGGCCGAGCCCGACGCCGCTTCGCAGGGGGCGACCCCGGAATTCACCGCCACGCTTTCGCCCGAGGGGCAGGTGCAGCTGCGCGGCCGGCTCTATGACGCGGCCCAGCAGCAGGCGGTGCTGAGCTATGGCCGCGCGCTGTTCGGCGTGCAGGAGACCTATATCGCCACGCGCGAGGATCCGAACGTGCCGCAGGGCTGGCCCACCCGGGTGCTGGCCGCGCTGGAGGCGCTGTCGCGGCTGGAGAGCGGCGTGGCCGTTGTGCGCCCCGACATCCTGACCGTGCGCGGCCTGACCGGCAGCACCCGCGCCGAGGCGACGCTGTCGGGCCTCCTGTCCGACAAGCTGGGCGCGGAGGCCGAGTACCGCATCGAGGTCGAGTATCGCGAGGAACTGGACCCGCTTCTGAACATCCCCACGCCGGAGGAATGCGAGACCCGGCTCAACGCCATCCTCGTCGAGCAGAAGCTGACCTTCGCGCCGGGCGAGGCGGTGATCGAGGCGGCGGGCGAGGGGCAGCTGGGCCGCCTGACCGAGACGCTTAAGGACTGCGAGCGCGCGGCCTTCGAGATCGGCGGGCATACCGACAGCCAGGGCCGCGAGGAGATGAACGAGGCGCTGAGTCAGGAGCGCGCGGAGGCGGTGCGCGCCGCGCTTCTGGTGCGCGGCGCCTCGCCCTCGCAGCTGATCGCGGTTGGCTACGGCGAGACGCAGCCCATCGCCGATAACGACACCGAGGAAGGCCGCGAGGCCAACCGCCGGATCACCTTCACCCTGCTCGGGTCGGATGGCGGCGAGGCAAGTGCGCAACCGGCCGTCCCCGCGGGCGGCGACAGCGAGCCCGGCGACGACGCCGCCGCCGAAAGCGAAGAGGCCACCGAATGAACCGCACCGAATTCGTCATCGCCATCGCGGTCATCCTGTTCGTGGCCTTCGCGCTGGGCTGGTTCGCCTCCTGGCTGGTCTATCGCTTCAGCCGGGTGACCACCTCGGACATGGCCGAGCTGGAGGACATGGCCCAGTCGCTGCATGATGCCGAGGAGGCCCGCGACGAGGCGATCACCTATCTGCAATATCGCGAGCAGGAGCTGTCGACCAAGCTGCACCAGGCCGAGGCCGAGCTGAAGGCCACGATGGACGGCCTGCGCGAGGCCCGGCAGGAAGCCAGCGAGCTGCGCGGCTATATCGAGAGCCTGAACGCCTGAGGCGGGCGCGTGACCCCGACGGCCGTCCCGTCGGATCGCGCGCGACCGGCCAGCGTCACTCCGTGAAGTTGTCACCGGGCCCGAGGCTGCGGCCCGATCAGCCGATCGAGGCGGGGCCTGTCGCGCGGATTGCGGCCCCGGCGGTGAGCCAGAATGCACAGCCCGCCGCCGCCTCGACCGCGTCGATGACGGGCACCTCCAGCGACCGACGCAGCTCGGCGGTGATGCGCGCCATGCCCGCGCAGCCGAGGACGATCGTCTCCGCGCCATCCTCCGCCACGGCCGCCCGCGCCTCGGCGCGGATCGCGACCAGCGCGGCGTCGGGATCCTCTTCGAGCGCGAGGACGGGCACGTCCGAGGCCCGCACCCGCGCCAGGGCGGCGGAGAGGCCGTAGGCGGCGATGTTGGCCTCGATGATCGGCACGGCGACGGGCAGGCTGGTGACCACGCTGAAGCGCCGGCCACGCAGCGCGGCGTAATGGAACGCCGCCTGCCCGATGCCGATCACGGGGCAGGACGCCCGGGCCCGGGCCTCGGGCAGGGCGGTGTCGTCGAAACAGCCGATCACGATGGCCTCCGCGCCCTGCCGGTCCGCGCGCTCCACCAGATCGAGGAGCGGGCCGGCGGCGACGGCACCGTCGGCCTCGCCCTGGATCGCGGGCGGGCCGTCCCGCGAGGTCCAGCCCTCGATCGGAAGACCGGGCGCGGCGGCCCGGGCGGCGGCCAGCATGGTGGCGGTCATCGCCGCGGTGCTGTTGGGGTTGATCAGGATGACGGGCACGGGGTCAGACCATCCCCTTCCCGGCATCCGAGCCCGCCCGCGCCCGGCGGCGCCCCATGGTCCAGACGATCAGCAGGAAGATCCCGATCACCAGGAACGAGAAGACGGTCGTGAGCGTGCCGAGCGCGAAGATGACGGGGGTCGTCACGTTGGTCGTCATGCCGAAGATCTCGAGCGGCAGGGTGTTGTAGCTGCCGGCGGTCAGCAGGGTGCGGGCGAATTCGTCGTAGCTGAGCGTGAAGCCGAACAGCGCGACGCCGATCAGAGAGGGCGCGATGATCGGCAGGACGACATGGCGGATCGTCTGCCAGCCGCTCGCGCCCAGGTCGCGGGCGGCTTCCTCGTAGGCGGGGTCGAAGCGGTTGAAGACAGCGAACATGATCAGAAGGCCGAAGGGCAGCGTCCAGGTCAGCTGCGCGCCGAAGCCGGAGGTCGACCAGTGGACCGGCAGACCCGCCTGCCCGAAGATCAGCCCGACACCGAGCGAGACCAGGATCGACGGGATCACCAGCGCCGTCACGATCAGGTAGAAGAGCACCCCCGAGCCCGCAAAGCGCTTGCGGAAGGCGAGCCCGCCCATCACCGAGACGACGATGGTGGTGACCATCACCATCAGCCCCAGCACCAGCGAGCGGCGGAAGCTGCCCCAGATATCGCCGACGGCCTGCTGCTCGAAGAGCTCGCGGAACCAGTGCAGGGAGGTGCCGCGCATCGGGAAGGTCAGGCCGCCCTGCGGGCCCTGGAAGGACAGGATCGCGATGGTGAAGGTCGGCCCGTAGAGGAACACGAGAAACAGCCCGAAAAAGGCGGCGAGGACGTAGAAGCTGCGGGGGCGGCGGTCCATCAGAGTTCCTTCCGGATGTCGACGAAGCGCAAGAGGATGCCGATCACCATCAGCACCGTGACGAGCAGGATCACCGCCGTGGCCGAGGCCGAGGGGTATTGCAGCAGCGCGATGTCGTTGGAGATCAGCCGTCCGACATTGGCGGCCTGCGAGCCCGACATGAAGCGCACGGTGATGAAGTCGCCCATCACCAGCGTCACCACGAAGATCGTGCCGATCATGATGCCGGGCTTCGTCAGCGGCACGATCACGTGCCAGACCACCTGCCAGCCCGTCGCGCCCGCATCCACCGCCGCCTCGATCAGCGACCGGTCGATCCGCATCATCGTGTTGAAGATCGGGACGACCATGAAAAGCGTGTAGAGATGGACGAAGGCCAGGATCACGCTGAAATCCGAAAACAGGAGCCAGTCGAGCGGCCGGTCGATCACCCCCCAGGACAGGAGCGCCGAATTGGCCAGCCCCTCGCGCCCGAGAAACGGGATCCACGAGATCATGCGGATGATGTTCGAGGTCCAGAACGGGATCGTGCAGAGCAGGAACAGCGCGATCTGCCAGGTGAGGCTGCGCACGTGGAAGGCCAGGAAATAGGCCACGGTGAAGCCGATCAGCAGGGTGAAGGCCCAGGTGATCAGCGCGTATTTGATGGTGTTGCCAAAGACGCGATAGGTCACGTCCGAGCCGATGAGGAAGGCGTAATTGTCGAACTCGAAGGCCGGGTAGATCGAGAACTCGGTCGCGCCCCAGAAGCTGACGATCACGATCATGATGATGGGCAGCACGAGGAATAGCCCCAGCACCGTCGCGAGCGGCAGGGCCAGAAGCCAGCCCGCCAGGTGGCGGCCCGGCGCGCGGCGGCGGGGCGCGGCGGCGGGGGCCGGCTCGGCGGCGGTGAGGGTCTGGTCGGTCATCGGGTCCCCGGATCAAGGCGATGACGCGCGCGGCCCGTGTCCCCGGGCCGCGCGCGCGGATGTCAGGACGTCAGGGCGTCAGGCGGCGATGAACTCGTTCCACTTGCGGACCATGTACTGGTTCTCGTCCATCACGGCGTTCCAGCAGGCGACTGCGCCCATCCGCTCCTCGAAGGAGCCGCCGTCGCGGGTCTCGCCCGCTTGGGCCAGCACGTCGCCGGTGGGCGAGGTGATGACGTCGGTGGCGGGCTTGCCCTCGAACCAGTAGCCCCACTCGTTCTCGGTCATGAAGGCCTTCGACGTCTCGGGCACCGCCGAGTAGTAGCCCTGCCGCATCAGGTAGCCGCCGACCCAGCCGGCGAGATACCAGTTGATGTAGTCGTAGGCCGCGTCGAGCTCCATGCCCGAGAGGTTCGAGGACAGGCCGAGGCCGCCGCCCCAGGAGCGGTAGCCCTCCTCCAGCGGCTGGTAGACGCAGGGGATGCCGCGCGACTTCACCGCGGTGATCGCGGGCGACCACATGGACTGGATCACGACCTCGCCGGAGGCCATCAGGTTCACGCTCTCGTCGAAGGTCTTCCAGAAGGCGCGGAACTGGCCGTTGCGCTTGGCCTCGGTGAAGATCGCGATGGTCCGGTCGATCTCGTCGCGGGTCATGTTGCCCTTGTCGGCATAGGTGATCTCGCCCATCGACTCGCAGACCATGGCCATGTCCATGATCCCGATCGAGGAGATGTCGAGGATCGAGGCCTTGCCCTGGAACTCGGGGTTCAGGAGCTCGGACCAGTTGTTGATCGGCCGGCCGATCAGGTCGGGGCGGATGCCCAGTGTGTCGGCGTTGTAGATCGTCGGGATCAGCGTCATCCAGCCGGACTCGTTGTCCACGAACTCGGTCCCGCCGGGGCCTTCGACGAAGCCCACGGTGTGCGGGGCGGTGCCCTGCGCGATGGTCGAGGTCGGGTTCAGCTTGCCGGTACGGAAGATGCCGACGATCTTGTCGTAGTTGAGGATCCGCGAGGTATCCATCGCCTGCAGGTTGCCGGTGGGCCAGACCTTCTTGCAGATCCAGTACTCGATATCGGCGATGTCGAAGCTGTCGGGCTGGGTCGCGGCGCGCTGTGTGACGCTGTCGCTGTCGAGCGCGGTCATCTCGAGCGTGAAGCCGAGGTCTTCCTTCACCTTGTTGGCCACGTCGTTGAGATTGGACACGCCGGTGCCGAACTGGCGCAGCACGATGTCCTTCGTCTCCTGGCCCCAGACCATCGGGGCGGGCAGCGCGGTGGCCGCCATCGCGGCGGCGCCGGTCTTGAGCATGGATCGCCGCGAGTAGCGGACCTTCGAGATGGTGGTCATGGCAGGATCCCCCTGTGTGGTTGTTGTCGGTCTTTCGTCAGGCGCGCAGCAGATGCGCCGCGCGGTCGTCCCAGCCGAGGCCGATGGCCTGCCCGGGTTCCTTCGGCGCGCCGAAGAAGTCTTGGTCGGTGAGCAGGGCCGTCACCTCCTGGTCGCCGTCGGTCGCGGCGGTCAGGGCGACATGGGTGCCCTGGTACTCGACGCCGGTGACGCGGCCCTGCAGTCGGGCGGCGCCGGGCTCGGTCACGCGCAGCGCGTCGGAGCGGATGGCGAATTGCCCGTCCGGCAGGGCGATGACGTTATGCGAGCCGAGGAACCGCGCGACGAAGGCGGTGGCGGGCGCGTCGAAGACCGCGCGGGTGGGGCCGGCCTGTTCGATCACCGCGTTGTTCATCACGACGATCTCGTCGGCGAGCGCCAGCGCCTCGTCCTGGCCGTGGGTGACGTGGACGAAGGTGATGCCCAGCTCGCGCTGCAGGCGGCGCAGCTCGCCGCGCATCCGCACCCGCAGGAACGGGTCGAGCGCCGAGAGCGGCTCGTCGAGCAGCAGGACCTGCGGCTCGGTCACCAGCGCGCGGGCCAGCGCGACGCGCTGCTGCTGGCCGCCGGAGAGCTGCGCGGGCAGCCGGTCGGCATGGGCGGTCATGTCCACCAGATCGAGCATCTCCAGCGCGCGCGCCTTGCGGGCGGCGGCGTCGACGCCTTTCATGCGTAGGCTGAAGGCCACGTTGTCGGCCACCGAGAGATGCGGGAAGAGCGCGTAGGACTGGAACATCATCGCCGTTCCGCGTTTGGCGGGCGGCAGCTGAGAGACATCGCGCCCGCCCAGGACCACGCTGCCCGCGCTGACCCCCTCGTGGCCGGCGATCATCCGCAGGGTCGAGGACTTGCCGCAGCCGGAGGGCCCGAGAAGGCAGGCATAGGTGCCCGCGTGGAAAAGGTGGTCGATCCCGTCCACCGCGACCGTATCGCCGTAGCGCTTGGTCAGCTTGACCAGTTCCAGATCGAGATCGGACCGCATGGCGCCTCCGGGTGCTGTCGAACCAGCCTTGGCCCCCGCCCGGGGCTACAGGCGAGACTCTCGCGCGTCGCCGCCGGGCGCCGGCGCGGGAGTGATGAATCTTTCCGCGAAACGGGGCACCGATGTCGCGAATCCCGGCAGAGATTGTATACGATCCAGCGGCGTGTCCCGCGGCATGTCGCGGCCCTGTTGTCGCGCATCCCGCGCTCTGGCAAAGCGGGCGCGAGGAGTACCGCCTTGACCGACCTGACCGCGCCCCCATCGCCCCCGGCCATGACCGACCCGATCGCCGTCCAGCTGATCGAGGCGATCCACGAGCATCGCGTCCGGCCGGGCATGAAGCTCTCCGAGGAGGAGGTGGCCGAGGTCTTCGGCGTCGGGCGCACCGTGGCGCGGCAGGCGCTGCGCAGCCTCGCCGATTACGGGCTCGTCCGGATCGAGCGCAACCGCGGTGCTTTCGTCGCCAAGCCCTCCGTGCGCGAGGCGCGCGAGGTCTTCGAGGCGCGCGCCCTGCTGGAGCCCTCGACCGCGCGGGCCGCCGCCGAACGGGCGACGGCGGCCGACATCGCCCGGCTGGAGGCGCATCTGGCCGACGAGCATGCCGCGCTGGACGCGGGGCAGGCGGGCCGCGCGCTGATGCTGTCTGGACGCTTCCACATAGAGATCGCGCGGATCGCGGACCAGACGACGATCGAGGCCTTCATCCGGCAGCTCGTCTCGCGCTCCTCGCTGATCATCGCGCTCTACTGGCGGCGCCAGAGCGCCATGTGCGAGAGCCACGCGCATCACGCCCTCCTGGACGCCATGGAGCGCAACGACGCCGCCACGGCGGAGGAGCTCATGAAGGGTCACCTGCTGGACCTGCTGTCGCTTCTGGACCTGCGCGAGCCCGCCGAGGAGACGGTCTCGCTGCGCGAGGCCTTCGCCCCGTGATCCGGCATCGCCGCGCGGGCCGGGCGGATCTGGAGCGCGTCCTGGACTGGGCCGCGGCGGAGGGCTGGAACCCCGGCCTGACCGATGCCGCCGCGTTCCAGGCCGCCGATCCCGAGGGGTTCTTCCTGACCGAGGCGGAGGGCGAACCCGTGGCCGCCATTTCCGTCGTCAATCACGGCCCGGCCTACGCGTTTCTCGGGCTCTACCTCGTCCGCCCCGAATTCCGCGGCCGCGGAATCGGCCACGCGCTCTGGCGTCACGCGATCCGCCACGCGGGGGACCGGACGATCGGACTCGATGCCGTGCCCGCGCAGCAGGCGAACTATGCGGCCTCGGGCTTCGTGGCCTCGACGGGCACGACGCGCTGGGTCGGCCGGATTGCCTCCACGCGGGCCGCGGGGGTCCGGCCGGTCGAGGCGGTGGAGATCCCCGCGCTCGTCGCCTGGGAGGGCCGGGCATCGGGCTGCGCGAAACCCGCCTACATGGCGCCGTGGCTTCGGGGCGACGCCGCGCGGCGGACCAGCGTCGTGGATCGCGACGGGGCCATCGCAGGCTTCGCGACGATCCGGCGCTGTCGGACGGGCGCAAGATCGGGCCGCTGGTGGCGGCCGATATCGAGGCGGCGGCGATCCTGATCGGCGCGGTCGTGCCCGAGACGCGCGAAGAGGTCGCGATCGACGTGCCGGATTTCGCGCCCGAGCTCTCGGCGCATTGCGCCGCGCTGGGCCTGGCGCCGAGCTTCGAGACCACCCGCATGTACCGGGGGGCTCCCCTCGAAGTGGGCGAAAGTATCTATGCGGTGGGGACGCTGGAGCTGGGCTGACCGTGGGTGGCTCGATCTCGGGCGCGATCTTGGCTCGGGCGTGACCGCCATCACGGGCACCGATGCCGACCGCGCCTGGAAGTTCGTGCTGTCGCTCCCCCGACCCGCCCGGCCCCGACGATCTCAGGCGGCGACGAGCGGGGTGCTGGCAGCGATGGCCCAGGCGAGGATGAGCCCGAGCCCGAGCCCGGTCGCCCAAATCCCGCGCCCGGCGACGAGCCAGCGGGCCGCGAGCCCGTAGACGGCCCAGAACAGGATCATGACCGGCAGCACGGTGAAGGCGATGCCGAGGCGCGGCGACAGGAGCATGGCGACGAGCAGGACCGCGAGGGGCAGCAGCCGCACTGCCAGCCGGGGCAGCCAGCCCAGCCCGCGGGTCAAAAGCGCGTCGCCCAGGCAGAAGGGTACGGTCCCGAGGAACAGGAGGCCCATGACCTCCAGCCGGGGGCCCCTGGGCAGGAAGGCCGCGCCGTAGCGGTCGAGCGCGGGCGCGAAGAGGACGAGGCCCCAGAGGAGGAGAAGCGCCAGCCCCGCGGCCCCCGCCACGGGTCCCGGCCGCCGCCCGGCGCGCCAGAGCGTGGCGAGCTGCACCCCGCCCCAGACGCCGAAGAAGGCTGTGAGCGCGCCGAAGGCGCCGAGGCCGAGCAGGCTCGGGGGAAACAGCGCGGCCGCCGCCAGCGCCGGGAGCACCGGGGCGGCGAGCGGGACGAGCGCGGTGGTCCAGGGCCGCGGCGTCGGTGGGGGCGTCCGGCCCAGCAGCCCCGAGAGCGGCCAGGCCAGGAGGACGAGCGCGCCGAGCAGGACCGCGATCCAGGGCCCGGGATTTGGCAGCGGCCCGAACGCCGGGCGCCCCATCGCGCCCGCGATCCAGTCGCGCGTCTCGGACAGCGTGGTCGCGCTGTAGAGCACGCCCACATGGCCGACCAGAGGGGCGGCCACGGCGCGCCGTTCGACCGCGCCGGCCCGGATGGTCTCGCCTTCCGCAGCATCTGGGTCGAGCTGCTGCAGCCGGTCGAGCGCCACCTCGCGCAGGCGGCCCTCCCGCGCGCCCGACAGGATCAGGAGCCGTTCGGGAAAGCCCGGCTCGACCGCGTCCGAATACATCGAGATCGCGACGACCGCGGCGGTGTCCTCGATCTGGGCACTGGCGCGGATCACGATGTCGGTGGCCATCGAATGCCCGACCAGCGCCACCGGCCCCGCCACGCCGGGCAAGGCCCGCGCCGCGCGCGTCACCGATACCGTCTGCGCGACCAGCTGTGCCGTCGCGCCGTCGAGCGAGGTGACGTCGCCATTCATCGGGTCGGGGTGGCGGCCATGGCCTTGGAAGTCGAAGGTCACCGCGACGAAGCCCGACCGCGCGAGGGTGATCGCCAGCGCCTGCATCATCTGGCGCGATCCGGCGTAGCCGTGGGCGATCACCACGAGCGGCGCCGCGTCGGTATCGGGCGTCCGCCAGATGGTGGCCGGGGATTCGGCCAGCGAGCGGGTCTCGACGACGAGGTCGGCGCGCTGCCGTTCGAGGGTCAGCACGGCCAGTGCCGCGACCAGACCGGCCGCGACCGCGACGAGGAGCATGATGGCGCGACGGCGGATCATTGCGGCGGACATAGCCGAGGACCGTGCGGGGCGGAGGCGACCATGCGCCGCGGCCCGTCAGGCGCGCAGGCGTTCACGAGGTGGAGCGGCAAGGCGGGCAGGCATCGGGCGGCGGGCGACGGGTCGCCCGGCGGATCACCGACCGGCAGGGGGCCCGCGGCCCGGTGGGGCGCACGGATCCTTCGCCCCACCCGAGACCGCCCGTGCCAAGGATCAGCGGTCGCTGTCGTCTTCGCTCTCGTCGTCGCTATCGTCGCTGTTGTCTTCGCTCTCTTCGTCCCCGCCCTCGGGCAGGTTGAAGAAGCTCTCGGCATCGCGGGGATCGCGCGTGTCCTTGACCTCTTCGTCATCGGCGTCGTTGCCCGAGAGCGAGAAGGTCTCCAGCCCCGAGATCGCGGAGGGCATCCGCGGCTCGTCGGGATCAGCGCCCAGGCTCTGCTCGGTCGAGACCAGCTTGCGGCGTTCGTCGTCTGACATGACTGCGCCCTCGGCGGCCTTCTTGGCGGCGGCCTTCTGAACGGCGGCATCCAGCTCGGACTGCTTGCACAGGCCCAGCGCCACCGGGTCGATGGGCTGGATGTTCTGGATGTTCCAATGCGTGCGCTCGCGAATCGACTGGATCGTGGGCTTGGTCGTGCCGATCAGCTTGGAGATCTGCGCATCCGTCAGCTCGGGGTGGAACTTCACCAGCCACAGGATCGAGGCGGGGCGGTCCTGGCGCTTCGACAGCGGCGTGTAGCGGGGCCCGCGACGCTTTTCCTCGCCGATGGCGGCCTGGTAGTGCTTGAGCTTGAGCTTGTGCGTCGGGTCCATCTCGGCCGCGTCGATCTCTTCCTGCGTCAGCTGGTTGTTGGCGATCGGGTCGAAGCCCTTCACGCCGACCGCGACGTCGCCATCGGCGATGCCCTGGACCTCCAGCTCGTGCAGGTCGCAGAAATCGCCGATCTGCTTGAAGCTGATCGTCGTGTTATCCACCAGCCAGACGGCGGTGGCCTTGGCCATGATCGGTTTGTTCATCGCGTCGCTCCTTCGCGGACCTGTCCATCTCCCCTACGGACGGACCTTCCCCGTCGCCCGGGTCAGGGGCTGCGGCGGGGGCGCCGTGTTCTCGCTTTCGGGGAACTTGGCGGGCTATATAGGCAATGCCGACCCTCGGGGAAAGACCTCAAATGATCCGCCTGATCTGCCTTCTGACGCTGCTCCTGACCCATCCGTTGCGGGCCGAGGGCGAGCGCGCGGGCGATTTCGACTATTACGTGCTGAGCCTGAGCTGGTCGCCCACCTGGTGCGCGTTGGAAGGCGATGCGCGCGGCGCGCCGGAATGCGCCGCGGGCGCGGCTCGCGGCTTCACGCTGCATGGGCTCTGGCCGCAATACGAGACCGGCTGGCCCAGCTATTGCAGCACCCCCCGACGGGAGGCCACGCGCGCCCAGACCGCGGCGATGGCCGACCTGATGGGCAGCGCGGGTCTCGCCTGGCATCAGTGGAAGAAGCACGGGCGCTGCTCGGGGCTCTCGGCGGATGATTACTTCGCGCTGTCGCGCCGCGCCTACGGCCAGGTCGCGCGGCCGGAACCGCTGCGCGCCCTGGGCCGCGAGGTGACGCTTCCGGCCCGGGTGATCGAGGAGGCCTTCCTGGAGTTGAACCCGGCGCTCGGGCCCGACATGCTGACGGTGACCTGCCGCGCGGGCCGGGTGCAGGAGGTGCGCATCTGCCTCGACAGGACGCTCGCGCCGCGCGATTGCGGCGCCGATGTCGTCCGCGACTGCCGGCTGCCGGATGCGCGGCTCGCGCCCTTGCGCTGAGGCTCAGTCGGGCGCGGCGAGGCGGGCCGCCCAGTCGGGGCCGGGCGCAGGGCGGCCCAGGTGATAGCCCTGCCCGAAATGGATGCCCAGCGCGCTGAGCAGATCGGTCTGCGCGTCGGTTTCGATCCCTTCGCAGATCACGTCGAAATCCAGCGTCCGGGCCAGCTCGCCGATGCAATGCAGGATCGCCTCCTCGCGGCCGTCGTGGCCCACGCCATCGACGAAGCTGCGGTCGATCTTGACGATGTCGACGGGGTATTGCCGCAGCCGTTCGAGATTGGACAGGCCGGTACCGAAATCATCGAGCGCCACGCGCACGCCGCGCGCGCGAAGCCGCTCGATCAGCTCGGCGGCGCGGTCGGGCTTCACGATCACGGCGCTTTCCACGATTTCGACCACCAGCCGGTCGGGGGGCAGGTGCTCCAGCAGCATCGACAGCCAGCGGCAGCCGGGCGAGCCACGCCCGTCGAGCACGGCGCCGCTGATGTTGAAGGCGCAGTAGCAGGGCGTCGGTGCGGTCACGAAGGGCAGCGCGGCCTGCAGGGCCAGCTCCGCGAAGCGGTCGGAGCCGGATTCGGGAATGCGGCTCAGCGTGTCGATGAACTGGCCGGGGGCGAGCGCGACGCCGTCGCCGCGGGTCCAGCGCAGCAGCGCCTCGACGCCGACCGTGCGGCGGTCGCGCAGATCGACGATCGGCTGGACGTGGTATTCCATCTCGCGCCGGGCCACGGCGGCCTCGACCGCCTCGCGCGCGGGCACGAGCGATGGCGCGGCGGGCACGCGCCCGGTCTCGGTCCGGTCGCCGCCCAGCGCCTTGGCGCGGGCCAGCACCATGTCGGCATGCAGCAGCGCGCGCGAGCGGGTCTCCTCGGGCAGGCTGCCGATGACGCCCGCCGAGAGGGTGCGCGCCACCGGGCCGCGCCGCCCGTCGACGATGGCCGCCCCGGCGTGGCGGCGCAGCCGGTCGGCCAGCGCGGAGGCATCGGCGAGGGCCATCTCGGGCAGCCAGAGCAGAAAGCGCCCGCTTTCCAGCCGCTCCATCCCCGCGCCCTTCGGCAGGGCGCGGCGCAGCACGTCGCCCATCGCGTTGAGCAGACGGTCGCCGGTGTCGAAATCCTCGTCGTCGTTGACGGTCTTCAGCGCGTCGACATCGAGAAGCGCGATCGCCCCGCCGGCCCCGGAGGGCGGGTCCGCGCGGCTGCGCCGCCGGGCGCCGGCCGCGGCTGCGGGGCCGTCGGCCGCGGCGCTGGGCCCCGTCCGGCCCGTCAGTCTTTCGATCCATCCGGGCATTCGGATCCTGCGATCCTCCGTCCTCGGGCGGCGGCCCGTCGCGGGCGCCCCTGGCCCTTGTGATGCGACAGAACCTCGCCCCCGCAAAGGAGAATCGGCGTCAGAACGCCTTTCGCGAGGACAGCGCGGCGCGCAGGGTGCCGCCGTCGAGATAGTCGAGCTCGCCGCCGACGGGCACGCCCTGCGCCAGCCCGCTGACGATGACGCCGGTGCCTTCCAGCTCGCGCGCGACGTAATGGGCGGTAGTCTGGCCGTCCACGGTGGCGTTGAGCGCGAGGATGACCTCGGTCACCTCCTCCGCCGAAATACGGTCGCGCAGCTTCGGGATATGCAGATCCTCGGGCCCGATATCGTCGAGCGGCGAGAGCGTGCCGCCCAGCACGTGGTAGCGGCCCTCGAAGACCTGCGCACGCTCCATCGCCCAGAGATCGGCCACGTCCTCGACCACGCAGATCTGGCCGTTCTGCCGCTTGGCCGAGGCGCAGATGGCGCAGACATCGCCCGTGGAGAGGTTGCCGCAATTCAGGCAGGAGCGGACGGTGCGGCCCACCTCCTCCATCAGGCGCGCCAGCGGGCGCAGCTGGGTGTCGCGCTTCTTGACGAGGTGCAGCACCGCGCGGCGGGCCGAGCGGGGGCCCAGACCCGGCAGGCGCGCCATCAGGTCGATTAGCGCCTCGATGTCGCGATGCCCCTCCACGTGTCGGTCCGCGCCCTCAGAAGGGCAGCTTCATGCCCGGCGGCAGGCCCAGGCTTTCGGCCATCTTGCCCATCTCCTCGCGCGACCGTTCGGCGGCGCGGGCCTGGGCGTCCTTGATCGCGGCGAGGATCAGGTCCTCGACCATCTCCTTCTCGTCGGGCTTGAAGATCGACGGGTCGATATCCAGCGCCACGAGATCGCCCTTGGCGGTCGCGGTGGCCTTGACGAGGCCCGCGCCGCTTTCGCCCTGGACCTGGATCTCGGAGAGGCCGTCCTGCATCTCGCCCACCTTGGCCTGCATCTCCTGCGCCTTCTTCATCATCCCGGCCATGTCGCCGAGGCCGCCCAGTCCCTTGAACATCTCTCTCTCGCTCCGATCGCGTTGCGTCGTCCCAGAGGTAGCGACGCGGGCGGCGGGTTGAAAGGTCCGGCCCGGCGGCCGGCCACGAAAAAGGGCCGCCCGGCGGGGCGGCCCTGGGATGCGGGGGCGAGCGGCGGTGGGTGCGGTGCGCCCGTCCGCGCGGTGGATCAGCGATTCTTGTTGGCGCCGATGAACCAGGCGTCCTTGTCGACCTCGCGGCTGAGCTCGGTGAACAGGTCCTCGACATCGTCGTCGCCGGCATCGCCCGCGGCCGCGATCGCCTCGCGGAGCTGTTTACCGTGATGCTTGAAGCGCTTCACGAGCTCGTCGATATGCTCCTGCAGATCGGTCAGCTCGACCGGGTAGGGCGGGAGCGTCGTGCTTTTCGCGGCTTCCTGCGTCGTGCCCTTGGCATGGCCGCCCATGACGGCGATGCGCTCGGCCATGGTGTCGGAATGCTCGCGCAGGCGGTCGGCCACGTCATCCAGCATCTCGTGGACGCCGATGAAGCCCTGGCCGCGCATGTTCCAGTGGGCCTGCTTGACCGCGAGCGTCAGGTCGACCGAGTCGGCCAGGCGGGCGTTGAGCAGGTCGATGACCTGCGATTGGGTTTGGCTCTCGAGGCCGTCGACGAAACTCTCGGGCATGGGAAATCCTCCTGTAGTTGTGCGTGTTCGGAGTGTGAACACGCCGACCCCCCGATTCGGTTCCAGCGCGGGCGCGCCGCGACGAACCGCCCCGGGGCGATCTTGCGGGGGACAACGCCGCATGGCTTCGAAAGGGTCCAAGGGCGAGGGAAATTCCGGCGCGGTTCGCGCTGGGCGTGTGTCGGGGCGGGCGGCTCTCTTGCGTCAGGGGCGCGCGCTCACTCCTCCTCGAACGGGTCCCATTCCTCCTCGACCTCGGCCAGCGCCTCCTCGGCGGCGGCCTCGGCAATCGCGGCGCGCGAGCGAACCTCGACCAGTTCGGCCCCGGGGAAGGCCTGCAGGATGGCCTGGGTCATCGGATGGGCCAGCGCGGCGGCCTCGGCCTCGCGCGCGGCGCCGTCGCGGGTCTCGGCGATGGTGGGTGCGCCGTCCTTGCCGATGGTCACCGCCCAGGGCGCGCCGGTCCAGCCCTGCAGCCGCCCCTTGAGGCGCGGCGCGAGATCGGGGGCCGCGTCCTCGGCGGGCTCGAACTCGATCCGGCCGGGGGCGTAGCGGACGAGCCGCAGGCCCGTCTCGACCTCGACCAGCAGCTTCACGTCGCGATTGGCGCGGATCAGCTCGACCACCTGCTCAAACGTCTGGAAGCGGGCCAGCGCCTGCTCGGCGCCGGGCTGCAGCGCGGGCTGCGCGCCGCCGCGCACGGCGCGCGCGGTCACGCCGCCGCCGCCCTTGGGCGCGGGCCGCGGCGCGGGTGCGCTGCCACCCGCGGGCGCAGGCGCGTCGCGCAACTTGCGCACGAGCTCGTCGGGCGAGGGCAGGTCGGCGACATGGGTCAGCCGGATCACCGCCATCTCGGCGGCCATCATCGCGTTGGGCGCATGGCTGACTTCCTCCAGCGCCTTGAGCAGCATCTGCCAGATCCGCGTCAGGCTGCGCATCGGCAGCCCTTGCGCGAAGGCCTGGCCGCGGGCCCGCTCGTCGGGGCTGACGGTCGGGTCCTCGGCGGCGGAGGGGGTGATCTGGATGACGCTGACCCAATGCGTGATCTCGGCCAGGTCGCGCAGGATCGCCATCGGGTCGGCGCCATCGGAATATTGCGCGCCCAGCTCCTCCAGCGCGGCAGCGGCCTCGCCTTTCATGATCAGGTCGAACAGATCCAGCACCCGGCCGCGATCGGCAAGGCCCAGCATGGCGCGCACCTCGTCTGCCCCGGTCTCGCCCGCGCCGTGGCTGATGGCCTGGTCGAGAAGGCTCATCGCGTCGCGGACCGAGCCCTCGGCCGCCCGCGCGATCAGCGCCAGCGCGTCGTCGGCGATCGCCGCGCCTTCCTTGCCGGCCACGCCGCGCAAATGGTCGATCATCACCTCGGGCTCGATCCGGCGCAGGTCGAAGCGCTGGCAGCGCGACAGGACGGTGACCGGCACCTTGCGGATCTCGGTCGTGGCGAAGATGAACTTCACATGGGCGGGCGGCTCCTCCAGCGTCTTCAGAAGCGCGTTGAAGGCGCTGGTCGACAGCATGTGCACCTCGTCGACGATGTAGATCTTGTAGCGCGCCGAGGCGGCCCTGTAGGCCACGCCGTCGATGATCTCGCGGATGTCGTTGACGGAGGTGTTGGAGGCCGCGTCCATCTCGAGCACATCGACATGGCGGCCCTCGGCGATCGCGCGGCAGGGCTCGCAGATGCCGCAGGGCTCGGTCGTGGGGCCGCCCTCGCCATCGGGTCCGACGCAATTCAGGCCTTTGGCGACGATGCGCGCGGTCGTCGTCTTGCCGGTGCCGCGGATGCCGGTGAGGATGAAGGCCTGCGCGATGCGGTCGGCGGCGAAGGCGTTCTTCAGCGTGCGGACCATCGCGTCCTGGCCGATCAGGTCGGCGAAGGTCGCCGGGCGGTACTTGCGCGCCAGCACCTGATAGGCCGGTTTGGTCTCGTCGCTCATCCGCGTCCCCCCCGAGTCCCCTCGTCGTCCGAGGGGTCATATACGCATCGGCGGGCGGTGGAATCCAGCCGGGTCAGAGCGTCCAGAGGATCGCGCCGGTGACCAGCGCGCCAAGCGAGAAGATAGCCGCCAGCAGCCCGAAGGTCGCGGTGGACTGCTCGTTTGCATCATGGGTGTCGAGGCGACGCTGCGCCTTGCCGGAATTGCGCCAGGCGGCGAAGAAGATGATCAGCGCCGCGAGGATGAAGACCGAGGCCACGGTCTTGGGCACCCAGGTCGGCTCGGCCGCGCCGAAGACGGCGCGCAGGCCCACGGCGATGGCGATGGCGGCCATGCCGGTCCGCATCCAGCCCGCGAAGGTGCGCTCGTTGGCGAGGACGGTGCGGTCCTCGGCCCAATCGGTGCGGTTCTCCGCCCAGTCGGTCTTGCGGTCCTGGTCGTCGGTGCCGTTATGCATCGGCGCTCTCCATCATCGCGGGCACGGCGCGCAGCGCGCCGGGGTCGTCGGCCGCCCGCGCCATCGTCCATGCCCCGATCAACAGGGTCCAGAGCCGTCTCGCGCGGGCGTCGGGCGCGGGGTCGCCCAGCCGGTCCAGATGGGCCGCTGTGGCGGCAAGCCAAGCCTGCAGATGCGCCTCGGCCGACATCCGGTCCAGCGGCCCGTCCAGCAGCGCCTGGACCGGGCAGGCGCGCCAATGCGGCTGGCGCTCGAAGAGCCGGGCGAATTTCTCGCAGAGCCGCGCGACGCCGTGGCCGGGGCTTTCGGCGGGCTCGAATGCCGCGCCGACGATGTCGCGCATCATGTCCGAGGCCAGCGCGGCGGCGGCGCGCGCCAGATCCGCCTTGCCCTGCGGGAAATGGTGGTAGAGCGACCCCTTGGGCAGGCCCGCCTCCGCCAGCACCTCGGCCACGGAGGTGCCGTGATAGCCCTTGACCTGGAACAGGCGGGCCGCGGCTTCGGTCAGCCGCGCGCGGCTGGTCGGGGCGTGGGCGTCCATCCGCGATCTGTGGCACGGCTTGACCGGGCGGTCCAGTTCGCGGCAATGGACCCGGTGGTCTAGACCGAACGGTCCAGAGGAGGGCGAATGGCGCAGACGGAGCGGATCGAGATCGCCGCCGCGGACGCGCGGCTGGCCGGGCGGCTTGTCCGGCCCGCGGGGTCGCCCCTGGCCGCGGCCGTGATCCACGCCGCGACCGGCGTGCCCGCGCGTTTCTACTGTGGCTTCGCCGATTGGCTGGCCGAGACGCGTGGCGTGGCCTGCCTGACCTATGACTACCGCGATTTCGGGCAGTCCGGATCCGCGCGCGGCAGCCGGGCCACGATGGCCGATTGGGGCATTCGCGACCAGCAGGCCGCGCGCGCGACGCTGGCCGCGGCGCTGCCGGACGTGCCGCTCTGGGTGATCGGGCATTCGCTTGGCGGCATGATGCTGCCCTTCCAGTCGGAGCTCGGGCGGATCGACCGCGTCGTCACGGTGGCCGCGGGGGCGGTGCACGTGACCGACCACCCCTGGCCCGCGCGAGCCGCGATCCGCGCCTTCTGGTCGCGCCCGGTCCTGGGCCTGACACGCGCGCTGGGCCATCTGCCCGCCGCGCGGTTCGGAATTGGGCACGACCTGCCGGCGGGGGTCTATGCGCAGTGGCGGCTCTGGTGCACCTCGCGCGGCTTCCACGCCGCAGACCCGACGCTGCCCGCGCCGGATGCCGCGGCCCTGACCTGTCCCGTCCGGATGGTGGCGGTGGCCGACGACGCCTATTGCCCGCCGGTTTCCGTCGAGCGGCTGGCGGCGGCCTATCCGGCGGCGCGGATGACGCGCGTGCTGCTGCGCCCTGGAGAGGTGGGGATGCGCCGGATCGGGCATCTCGACGTCTTGGGCGCGCGGGGTCGGGCCTGCTGGGACGCGGTCACGGGACCGGCTTGAGCGGCTTGCGATGGCGGGGGGAGGGGTGAGAGACCGGACAGCGACCCAGGCGGATATCGTTGTGGCTGCTTCCTTCCGGACCTGACCAGGTTGGCGAAGCGCCTGCCCGCGCCGGCCTCTCGACATCCAGATAATCGTCGGGCGCAGCGGGCGCAAGGGATCGACCCTTGCCGGTCGCCGGGGCCTTGCCCCGGCCGCAGAGATATTTAAGGCCGAAGGAGGACCGGGGAGGAACGCGATGCGACATGCGGAAGAGGTCACCTTCGGGGGTGGCGGGCTGGACCGTGCCGAGGACCTGCGCCGCCATCCGGAGCAGCTGGCCGAACTGCCGGTCACGACGCTGCTTCTGTGGCGCGGCAAGCCGCTGATGCGGGACGGCGCGCTGCATGTGGTCGAGGGGCCGGGCTTTCCCGATCTGGGCCATCCCGTGCTGATCGGGCGGCGAGGCGAGGCGGCGCTGTTTGCGCGCGATGTCTCGGCGCTGGCGGTCGAGGGCGCGGACGACGCCGTCGGCGCCTTCCGCGACCCGTCGCGCCAGCACCACCCGGACCTGCCCGAGGGCTGCGAATTCGTCGAGCTGCGCCAGGCCATGGTGGCGCTGAGCCCGCTGGAGGCCGAGATCGCGGCCACCGCAAAGGGCGTGCTGGAATGGCACCGCACGCATGGCTATTGCACCAATTGCGGCGCGGCCACGCAGCCCGGAAAGGCCGGCTGGATGCGCGGCTGCGCGGGCTGCGGGCGGATGCATTTCCCGCGGACCGACCCGGTCGTCATCATGCTGATCACCCGCGGCAACCGCGTCCTTCTGGGCCGCTCGCCCGCCTGGCCGGAGGGGTTCTTCTCCTGCCTCGCGGGCTTCATGGAGCCCGGCGAGACGCTGGAGGCCGCGGTCCGCCGCGAGACCTGGGAAGAGACGGGCATCCGCGTCGGTCCGGTGCGCTATCTCGCCAGCCAGCCCTGGCCCTTCCCGGGCAGCCTGATGCTGGGCGCGCAGGGCGAGGCGGTCACCGACGATATCGAGATCGACCCCGAGGAGATCGCCGAGGCGATCTGGCTGGAGCGCGAGGAGTTGCTCGACGTCTTCGCGGGAACGCATTCCTGGATCACGCCGGCCCGCGAGGGCGCGATCGCGCATTTCCTTCTGCAGAACTGGCTGGCCGACCGGCTGGATTGACGGCGGGGCCGGATGCGGGCGATCAGGGCCCGGTTCACCCCGCCGCCGGAGCGCCCATGAAATTCGTCGCCGTCGAAGACATCGCCGCGCCCATCGACCATGTCTGGATGCGGGTGGCCGATATCGACCGGTTCGAGGGGCGGCTGAAGCGCCGCGTCGGCCGGATCGAACGCCGCCCGCCCGGGCCCGCCCATCCCGGCACCACCTGGCAGGCGCGCGCCGCCGTCGCGGGCAAGGTGCGCGACGTGGCGATGACGCTGGAGGCGATGGAGGTGCCGAAGCTCCTGTCGCTCTCGGGCGGGACGGACGGGATGGAGGTCACGATCGCGGTCGAGCTCGAGCTCCTGAACCTGCGACTCACGCGGCTCACCGTGACCTCGGAGGCGCGGGCCCGCTCGCTCGCCGCGCGTCTGATGCTGCAATCGGCGAAGCTGGCGCGCCAGACGCTGGCCAAGCGCTACAAGCAGCGCGTGGCCGATTTCGCGAGCGAAGTCGAAGCCGGGTTCGCGCGCGGCTGACGCTCAGGCCGCGCCGCCGCCCTCGAAATGGTCGGGATCGGCGGGATAGACGCCGAGGATGTCGAGCGACGAGGTGAAGAAGCGCAGCTCGTCGAGCGCGCGCGCCACCGGCGCGTCGCCCGGATGGCCCTCGATATCGGCGTAGAACTGCGTGGCCGAGAAACTGCCGTCGACCATGTAGCTTTCGAGCTTGGTCATGTTGACGCCGTTCGTCGCGAAGCCGCCCATCGCCTTGTAGAGCGCGGCCGGGATATTTCGGACGCGGAAGACGAAGCTGGTCTTGATCGGGCCCGATCCGGGCTCGGGCCAGCTGGGATCGCGCGACATGATGAGAAAGCGCGTCGTGTTGCGGTCGTGATCCTCGATATGGCGGGCCAGAACCTCCAGCCCGTAGATCTTGCCCGCCATCTCGGAGGCCAGCGCCGCCTCGGCCGGGTCGCCGGCTTCCGCGATCTGCTTGGCCGATCCGGCCGTGTCGGCGCCCACGCGCGGGCGGATCCCGTGCTGGCCCAGGAACTCGCGGCACTGGCCCAGCAGAACGGTATGCGACTGCGCGACCCGCACCTGGTCGAGCGTCGTGCCGGGCAGGGCCAGCAGGTTGATATGGACGCGGACGAAGGCCTCCTCGACGATATGCAGTCCGGAATGCGGCAGCAGCGAGTGGATGTCGGCCACCCGGCCATAGGTCGAATTCTCCACCGGCAGCATGGCGAGATCGGCCTCGCCCGCGCGGACGGCCTCGATCGCGTCCTCGAAGGTGGGGCAGGGCAGGGGCGCGTGATCGGGGCGGGCCTCGTGACAGGCCTGGTGGGAATAGGCGCCCAGTTCTCCCTGGAAGGCGATCGTCGGCATTTTGTTCATTCCCGTGGGTCTCTGGTGCGTTTCGTCGCGGGTGCAACACTTGCCCTCCCGGCACGTTGTCACATACATACCCGCCGACGCAGACGCGAGAGAGTGCAGCACATGGATACGATGACCTTCACCAAGGCCGGCGGCGCCTTCTGCGGCGCGCTCCTGATCTTCCTTCTGGGCGCCTGGGGGGCGGAGAGCCTCTACCATGTCGGCTCGGACGGGCATGGTGAGGATCACGCCATGGGCTACGAGATCGAGGTCGCGTCCGCCGAGGATGATGCCGCGCCCGCCGAAGCCGAGCCCGAGATCCCCTTCGAGGAGGTCTTCGTGAACGCCTCCGCCGCCGATGGCGAGGGCCTGTGGCGCCAATGCGCCGCCTGCCACAAGCTGGAGCAGGGCGAGAACGGCACCGGCCCCTATCTCTACGGCGTCGTCGGCCGCGAGATCGGCGCGGCCGAGGGCTATTCGTACTCCGACGCGCTGGCCGGCAAGGGCGAGGCCTGGACGCCCGAGAACCTCAACGGCTTCCTGCTCAACCCCAAGGAATGGGCGCCGGGCACCAAGATGGCCTATCGCGGCATGTCCGATATCGAGGATCGCGCGAACCTGATCGCCTATCTCGAGACGATCGGCGGCTGATCCAGCCCTCCGCGAACCTAATTACGGGCCGTCCCGCAGGGGCGGCCCTTTTCACGTCCGGCCCGGATGGGAACAAGGCGGGCCGTATGCGGGCCGGCTGGCCCCTTTTCCCGCGCCGACCCCGCGTTACGTCACCGGGATGTGAGGCGGTTTCAACACGGTGGCGCCTGGGCCCCCTTGCGCTCCGCGCGCCCCGCTCATTAGCTGTCCGCCAACCCTTGAGGGAGGTCCGAGAATGCTCATCCGCACCGCCGTGATCGCCGCCGCCGCGGTTCTGGCCGCCGCCCCCGTCCTCGCGCAGGAGGAGGAGGTCACCGTCAGCCACGGCTATTCCAATTTTGGCGAGCTGAAATACGGACCGGACGAGCCCTTCTCTTACGTCAATCTGGACGCGCCCAAGGGCGGCGAGATCAGCCTGTCGGCGCTGGGCAATTTCGACAGCTTCAACAACTACACCCGCAAGGGCAACGTCGCGGCGAATACCGACCTGCTTTACGAGGACCTGATGATCGCCGCCGCGGACGATCCCTATGGCAGCTATTGCTACCTCTGCACGACGGTCGAATATCCCGAGAGCCTGGACTGGGTGGTGATGAACCTGCGCGAGGACGTCACCTTCGCCGACGGCACGCCGATGACCGCCGAGGACGTGGTCTTCACGGTGAACATCTTCCTCGAGCAGGGCCTGCCCGAGTTCAAGAACATCATCGACGGCTTCTTCGCGAGCGTCGAGGCGACGGGCCCCTACCAGGTCCGGTTCGAATTCAACCCCGAGGCGCCCAAGCGCGACCGCATGGGGCTGGTCGGCCTCTGGAACCCCTTCTCGAAGGCCTGGTTCGAGGAAACCGGCGCCCGCATCGACGAAAGCACGACCGTGCCCTTCATGGGGACCGGGCCCTACGTGCTGGGCGACGTCGATATCGGCCGCTCGATCGTCTACACGCGGAACCCGAACTGGTGGGGCGCGGAGCATCATTTCAACCGCGGCCGCTGGAATTTCGACGACATCCGGCTGGAGTATTTCGCCGATAGCTCAGCCGCGATGCAGGCTTTCGCGGCGGGCGAATACACCTTCCGGGCGGAGAGCTCGTCCAAGGAATGGGCGACCTCCTACGACTTCCCCGCCGTCGACCGCGGCTGGGTCGTGCTGGAGACGCTGCCCGACGGTAACATCTCGGCCGCGCAGGGCTTCGTCTTCAACCTGCGCCGCGACAAGTGGCAGGACCCGCGCGTGCGCGACGCGGTGCGGATGCTGTTTAACTTCGAATGGTCCAACGAGACGCTGTTCTACGGCCTCTACCAGCGGCCCTACAGCTTCTGGGGCGGATCCGACCTGGCGGCCGAGGGCCTGCCTTCGGATGGCGAGGCGGACCTTTTGCAGCCGCTTGTCGACCAGGGCCTGCTCGACCCGGCGATCCTGACCGAGGAGGCGGCGATGCCGCCCGTGAACGACGCTGGGCAGAACCTTCCCGACCGCCGCACCCGGCGCCAAGCGCTGCGCCTGCTGACCGAGGCGGGCTGGGCCACCGGCGATGACGGCATCCTGCGCAACGCGGCGGGCGAGACGCTGGAGCTGGTGATCATCCAGTTCAACCCGACCTTCGACCGCATCGTGAACCCCTATATCGAGAACCTGCGTTCGGTCGGCATCGACGCCCGGCTGGAGCGGATCGACCGCTCGCAATATATCGAGCGCCGGCGCACCGGCGAATGGGACCTGACCAACCAGTCGCCGGGCCAAGGCTTCGAGCCGAGCCTCGGGCTCAAGCAGTGGTTCGGCTCCGAGACGGCCGAGGACAGCTCGCGCAACATCATGGCGTTGGCCGATCCGGCGGTGGACGCGCTCATCGATACGGTGATCGCCGCCGACGACCTCGACGCGCTGCGGACCTCGACCCGGGCCCTCGACCGCGTGCTGCGCGCCCAGGGCTTCTGGATCCCGCAATGGGGCAACCAGGAGCACTGGGTCGCCTATTGGGACCAATACGCCTATCCCGCGGAATTGCCGCCGCTGGCGCTGGGCGCGCTGGATTTCTGGTGGTTCGACGCCGAGGGCGCGGCCGCCCTTCGCGAGGCCGGGGCTCTCTGAATGGGCGCCTATATCCTGAGGCGCCTGCTGCTCATGATCCCCACGCTCCTGGGGATCATGATCATCAACTTCACGCTGGTGCAATTCGTGCCCGGCGGTCCGGTCGAGCAGGTCCTGGCCCAGCTCGAAGGCGGCGGGGACGTGTTCTCGGGCATCTCGGGCGGGGCGCAGGAATTGCAGGGCACGCCCGGCAATGACAGCGGCTACGTCGGCGCCCGCGGGTTGCCGCAGGAATTCATCGACGAGCTGGAGCGCCAGTTCGGCTTCGACAAGCCGCCGCTTGAGCGCTTCCTCAACATGATGTGGGACTACATGCGCTTCGATTTCGGGGAGAGCTATTTCCGCTCGATCTCCGTGGTCGACCTGGTGCTGGAGAAGATGCCCGTCTCGATCACGCTGGGCCTGTGGTCGACGCTAATCGCATACCTGATCTCGATCCCGCTGGGCATCCGCAAGGCGGTGCGCGACGGCTCGGTCTTCGACACCTGGACCTCCGGCGTCGTCATCGTGGCCTACGCGATCCCCGGGTTCCTCTTCGCGATCCTGCTGCTCGTGCTTTTCGCGGGCGGATCCTATTTCCGGCTCTTCCCGCTGCGGGGACTGACCTCCGACGACTGGGAAACCCTTAGCCTCGTCGGCAAGGCGCTGGACTATCTCTGGCACATCGCGCTGCCGGTCGCCGCCTCGACGATCTCGGCCTTCGCGGGGCTGACGCTTCTGACGAAGAACTCCTTCCTCGACGAGATCCGCAAGCAATACGTCATCACCGCCAAGGCCAAGGGCCTGACAGAGAGCGCGGTCCTCTACGGCCATGTCTTCCGCAACGCGATGCTGATCGTGATCTCGGGCTTCCCCGCGCTCTTCGTCGCGGTGTTCTTCGGCGGCTCGCTCATCATCGAGACAATCTTCTCGCTCGACGGGCTGGGCCGGCTGGGCTTCGAGGCGGCGGTCTCGCGGGACTACCCGGTGATGTTCGGCACGCTCTTCACCTTCTCGCTGATCGGGCTGGTGATGGGGCTGATCACCGACCTGACCTATATCTGGATCGATCCGCGGATCGACTTCGAGAGCCGGGAAGCCTGATGCTGTCGCCGCTCAACCAACGCCGCCTGCGCAACTTCCGCAAGAACCGCCGCGCCGTCTGGTCGCTGTGGATCTTCGCGGTGCTCTTCGGGCTGAGCCTGGTGGCCGAGCTGATCGCCAACGACAAGCCGCTGCTGGTCAGCTACCAGGGCGACCTGCACGTGCCGATCTTCCGCTTCTATCCCGAGACGGCCTTCGGCGGCGATTTCCAGACCGAGGCCGCCTATCGCGACGAGGAGGTGCGCTGCCTCATCATCTCGGGCGGGCAGGAGGATTGCTTCGATTTCCCCGAGGAGGTCATCGCGCAGGTCGAGGCGACCGGCACCTGGAACGGCGAGGACGTGGCGCAAGGCTGGCTGCTCTGGCCGCCCATCCCCTACAGCTACAACACCGTCAACGACATCCAGGGCGCCGCGCCCTCCGCGCCCGATTCCGAACACTGGCTGGGCACCGACGACACCGCGCGCGACGTGCTGGCCCGCGTGATCTACGGCTTCCGGCTGTCGGTGCTCTTCGCGCTGATCGTGACGCTGCTGACCAGCGTGATCGGGATCGCGGCGGGGGCGGTGCAGGGCTTCTTCGGCGGCTGGCTGGACCTGATCTTCCAGCGCATCATCGAGATCTGGGGCTCCACGCCCTCGCTCTACATCATCATCATCGTCGCCGCGATCATCCCGATGAATTTCTGGCTGCTGGTCGGGCTCAGCACGCTGTTCGGTTGGACGGCGCTCGTGGGCGTGGTGCGCGCCGAGTTCCTGCGTGCGCGCAATTTCGAGTATGTCCGCGCCGCCCGCGCGCTGGGCGTGGGCAACGGCACGATCATGTTCCGCCATGTGCTGCCCAACGCGATGGTCGCCACGGTCACCTTCCTGCCCTTCATCGTCACCGGCTCGATCGCGGGCTTGGCCTCGCTCGACTTCCTGGGTTTCGGGCTGCCCTCCTCGGCGCCGTCGCTGGGCGAGCTCACGCTGCAGGCCAAGCAGAACCTGCAGGCGCCGTGGCTGGGCTTTACCGCCTTCACCACCTTCGCGATCATGCTGTCGCTTCTGGTGTTCATTTTCGAGGGCATCCGCGACGCCTTCGACCCGCGGAAGACCTTCGCGTGATCCGCCCGGCCCCGATCCTCTCGCCCGGTGCGCGCTCCGGGCCGGGCGCCGCCCTTCACGCATGGGACCCCGCCGCATGAGCCTTCTCGACGTCCGCGACCTCCGCATCGCCTTCCGCCAGGACGGCCAGCTGACCGAGGCCGTGCGCGGCGTGTCCTTCACCGTCGAGAAGGGCGAGACCGTGGCGCTGGTGGGCGAGAGCGGGTCGGGCAAATCGATCACCGCGCTCTCGACCGTGTCGCTCCTGCCCGACAGCGCGGAGGTCTCGGGCTCGGTCACCTATGACGGCGCGCAGATGATCGGCGCCGACGAGCGTGAATTGCGCCGCGTGCGCGGCAACGACATCAGCTTCATCTTCCAGGAGCCGATGACCTCGCTCAACCCGCTGCACACGATCGAGAAGCAGCTGGCCGAGTCGATCCGCCTGCACCAGGGCCTGACCGGCACGGCGGTGCGCACGCGCATCCTCGACCTGCTGGAAAAGGTCGGCATCCAGGACGCCGAAAGCCGCATCGGCTCCTTCCCGCATCAATTGTCGGGCGGCCAGCGCCAGCGCGTGATGATCGCCATGGCGCTGGCCAACGGGCCCGAGCTCCTGATTGCCGACGAGCCCACGACCGCGCTCGATGTCACGATCCAGGCGCAGATCCTAGAACTGCTGGCTGATCTGAAGCGCGACGAGGGCATGAGCATGCTGTTCATCACCCACGACCTGGGCATCGTGCGCCGCTTCGCCGACCGCGTCTGCGTCATGCAGCAGGGCGAGATCGTCGAGACCGGTCCCGTGGCCGAGATTTTCGACCGCCCCCAGCACCCCTATACGAAGATGCTGCTCGCCGCCGAATCGACCGGCCTGCCCGACCCGGTGGCGCAGGACGCGCCCGAGATCGTCTCGACCGAGCATCTGAAGGTCTGGTTTCCGATCCAGCGCGGTATCCTCAAGCGCACGGTGGGCCACGTGAAGGCCGTCAACGACGCGACGATCTCGGTGCGGGCGGGCGAAACGCTGGGCATCGTGGGCGAAAGCGGCTCGGGCAAGACCACGCTGGCGCTGGCGATCATGCGGCTGATCTCGTCCGAGGGGCAGATCGCGCTGGAGGGGCGCCGCATCGACGGGGTGAAGTCCAAGGGCATGCGCCCGCTGCGGCAGAGCATGCAGATCGTGTTCCAGGACCCCTACGGCTCGCTGAGCCCGCGCATGACCGTGGCCGAGATCGTGGCCGAGGGGCTGAAGCTGCACGACACCGGCGACGACCGCCCGCATCGCGAGCAGGTGGCCGATATCCTGCGCGAGGTGGGCATCGACCCGGGCGCGATGGACCGCTACCCGCACGAATTCTCCGGCGGCCAGCGCCAGCGCATCGCCATCGCCCGCGCGATGATCTTGCGGCCCAAGCTCGTGGTCCTCGACGAGCCGACCTCGGCGCTGGACCAGACCGTGCAGGTCCAGATCGTCGAACTCCTGCGCGACCTGCAGCGCCGGTACGGGCTGGCCTATCTGTTCATCAGCCACGACCTGAAGGTCGTCCGCGCGCTCAGCCATAAGGTGCTGGTGATGAAGCGCGGCGACGTGGTCGAGGCCGGCGCCGCTGCCCAGGTCTTCGACGCCCCCGCCGACGCCTACACCCGCGCGCTGATGGCCGCGGCCTTCGACCTGAAGGCGGCCGAAGCGATCCCGGCCTAGGGGGCCGCGTCAGCCGACCGCCGGTCTTCTCAAAAGCCCACGAAAAAGGGGCGGCCCGCGGGCCGCCCCTCGATCGTCGGATCTCCGTCCGGTCAGCCGCTGCCGCCCACCACGTCGCAATCCACCTCGCGGGCGCGCAGGCGGATGCACGCGCGGTTGGCCTCGCGTTCGCTCAGGCCCACGAAGCTGGGCGCGTAGCCGCCCGAGACCGGATCGACCTGCCGCAGCGCGTCGTCCAGCGTGTCGAGCTCCTGCAGCGCGGTCCGCAGCAGGAGCTTGTCCGCCGCCGAGCGCGAGGGCTGGCGGTTGAGCGCGATGGCAAAGGTGCGCCCGCCCGAGGTCGAGGCGCGGGTGACGATGCGGGGCTCCGTCCCGGCCTCGGCTGTCACGACGGGACGCGGCGCCGGCGTGACCTCGCCGGTGGGGACCGGGGCCGCCGCGAAGAGCGCCGCGGCCGGCACGCCGCGCATGATCGGGCGCAGCGACACCGCCGGCGCCGACGGGCCGGGCCGCGTGGCACCGTTATAGGTGGGCAGGGCAGGGCGCCGCTCGGTCACGCGGGCGGGGGCGCGGGCGAACCCCATGTCCAGAAGCTCGGCGATCTCGCTTGTTGCGCGTGGCTGTCGAGCGGCCGCCGAACACGGTCGCGATCACGCGCACGCCGTTGCGCTCGGCCGAGGAGACGAGGTTGAAGCCCGCCGCGCGCGTGTAGCCCGTCTTGATGCCGTCCGCGCCCGGATAGGCGTCCAGCAGGCGGCGGTTGGTGTTGCGCACCTGCGTGATCTGCGCGTCCGTCGTGCGCCGCGAGAACAGGTTGTAGTACTGCGGATAGTCGTAGAACAGCCGCCGCCCCATCGTGGTCATGTCGCGCGCGGTGCTCAGATGCCCCGACTGCGTCAGCCCGTGGGCGTTGCGGAAGCTGGTCGATGTCATGCCCAGCGCGCGGGCGGTGCGGTTCATCCGCTCCGCGAAGGCCGATTCCGAGCCCGAGATCGCCTCGCCGATGGCGGTGGCCGCGTCATTGGCCGATTTCACCGCTGCCGCGCGGATCAGGTAGCGGAAGGCGATCCGCTGCCCCGCGCGCAGGCCCAGCTTGGAGGGCGGCTCGTTGGCGGCGTTGCGGCTGATGCGCACCTCGGTGTCGAGCGTGATCTCGCCCAGACGCACCGCCTCGAAGGCGATGTAGAGCGTCATCATCTTGGTCAGCGAGGCCGGGTGCAGACGGGCATCGGCGTTGCGCGATCGCAGCACCTCGCCCGTGCGGGCATCGATGACCATCTCGGCATAGGGGGCCGCCTGTCCGGGCAGGGCCAGGAACAGGGCGACGACAATGGGTAGCAGGGCGTGGACCGCCCTTGTCACTTGTTTCATCGGTAGACTGCTCTGCCTATGTCGCGCCGACTTTTGCCGGTCGCTTGTTATGGCCATGACGGTACAGGCATTCTCAGCGAAAATCCATCGGCGCATGTGCCGCAATCCAAAAAACCGCTCTTGCGGGAATGAGGAGGGTCAGATCGGCGCCCGCGGGGCCTACACCCCGGGGCCGGTTTCGTGCCAGAACGGCGCGACGAGGGCGCCCCGACCGGGCGCTGCGACCAACGGATGTTCGGGGGCGAGATGAAGGACCAGACCGAGGCGAGTGACCACAAGACCCGGGCCGCCGCCTGGTTCCGCGAACTGCGCGACCGGATCGTCGCCGCCTTCGAGGGGCTGGAGGACCGGCCCGCCGCGCATTGGGACGGCCCGGCCGGCCGCTTCGAGGTCACGCCCACGCGGCGCGCCTCCGAGGACGGCTCGGACGCGGGCGGCGGCATCATGTCGGTGATGCGCGGCGGCCGCCATTTCGAGAAGGTGGGCGTCAACTGGTCCGAGGTTCACGGCACGCTCGCGCCGCGCGCGCAGGCGGCGATGGCCGCGCGGGGCGTGCCGGGCATGGCCGAGGATCCGCGCTTCTGGGCCTCGGGCATCAGCCTCGTCGCCCATATGCGGAACCCGCACGCGCCGGCCGTGCACATGAACACCCGGATGTTCTGGACACCCAACGCCTGGTGGTTCGGCGGCGGCGCCGACCTGAATCCCTGTCTCGAATATCCCGAGGACACCGCGCATTTCCACGCCGAGATGAAGGCCGCCTGCGACCCGCACGGCCCGCTCGATGGCGCGGACCGCTATACGAAGCTGAAGGCCTGGGCGGACGAGTATTTCTTCATCCCGCACCGCAAGCGGGCCCGGGGCGTGGGCGGCATCTTCTACGACGACCTCAACACCGGCGACTGGGAGGCCGATTTCGCCTTCACCCGCGATGTCGGCGCGCATTTCCTGCCCGCCTTCCTGCCCCTGGCCGAAAAGCGCCGCGACCAGCCCTGGACCGAGGCCGACCGCGAGGCGCAACTCGTCCATCGCGGCCTCTATGCCGAGTACAACCTCGTCTACGACCGCGGCACGAAGTTCGGGCTCGAGACCGGGCATGACGCCAATGCCGTGCTGATGAGCCTGCCGCCGCTCGCCAAGTGGGTCTGACCCTTCGCGACCCGCGCCACGGGTCTTGACGGCCGTCAATGCCGCCCCCGGGCGAATCCGCCATCGTCCTCTGCAAGGTCGGCGGAACAGGGGAGGTCTCGTCTCCGCCGTCCAAGTCAGGACAGGAGATCAGAACAATGATTGCACGTATGGTATCGATCGCGGCGCTCGTGGCTCTCGCCGGACCCGCCTTCTCGGAAGACCTGTCGCCCGCGGCGCAGGCGACGAAAGCGCAGTTGGCGCAGCACCTGGGCGTCGATGCCGGCGATCATACGCTGGCCGAACTCTCGGATCTGAACTGCCGGATCGAAGCGACCGACAGCGAGACCGAGAAGGCCCGTCTCCTCGCCGATTTCCAGCAGGCCTCCGCGCCGCGCGCCCCCGCTCCGATGTCGAGCCGCGAACAGCTCGCTCGCTCGCTGGGTGTCGACCCCGCCGAATACACGACCGGCCAGCTCACGCTGCTTAAAGCGCTGGTCGAGAGCGAGGAATGCTACGTGCCGAACCCGGCGCAATTCGCCAGCCCGGGCGAGCGGCTGACCCCGGTCTCCGCCGGCGCCAAGGCCCAGCTCGCCGGCACGCTCGGCCTCGATCCGAATGAGTTCACCCTGGTCGAACTGGTGAAGATGCACTTCGAGAGCGAGCAGGACGAGAACTGACCCCAACCGGCCGGCCCGTCCCCGCGGGCCGGTCGGCACTTCGCGGCGGCTCAGTCCCAGGCCGCCGCGAACCCTTCCGGATAGCCCTCGCCCGACGGATCGCCGCCCGTGGCCGCGACCGCGCCGAGGCGGCCCCATTCATCCCCGCATTTCGCCGAAGCCCCGTTGCCGCCGCAGAGCACGGTGACGTGCTCGTCCAGCCGCTCGATGTAGGGATAGCCCGTCCGTGACCAGACGACGGCGCAGGGCCCGAGCCTCTCCGCCTCCACATCCAGCCCCGGCAGCACGCGTCGCATCTCGGCGAGAAGCCGCGCGCCGACCTGCGGATCGCCCGTCCCGTGGAACCAGTCGCGCATCGCCCCGCCCGAGCCGATCGTCGGCCCATCCTTCTGCCCGCCGATCTTGAGATAGAGCCGCCCGTCGGGATAGCGCACCGGCGGCAGCATGTAGAGGTCGTGGTCCCAGCCCTCCGGCACCCAGATCAGCGAGGGCAGTGCGGCCAGGCGCGCGCCCTCCGCCTCCGACAGCCGCGCGAAGGCCACGGTCCGCGCCCAGACCGTCATCGCGGGCCGCGCGGGCAGCAACCCGTCCGAGCCGGCATGCGGCCCGGTCGCCACGACCACGTGGCCGCCGGCGAGCCGCGACCCGTCGGCCAGGGTCACCGTGCCGCCCGCCCGCGCCGTCGCCGCCTGCGGGATCAGCGTCGCGCCGGCCGCCTGCGCCAATTCCGTCTGCGCGGCCCGCATCGCCCGCGGGTCCATCCAGCCGCCGCCCGTCGCCTCGAAACTCGACACCGCGCCCACGGGCAGTGCGATGCCCAGCCGGTCCCGCACCTCGGCCGCGTCCAGCCGCGCGGCCCCTTCGACCCCGTCCGCGACCCGCAGGAAGCCCGCGGTCCAATCGGCGAGCGGCCCGTCGCGCAGCCCGGCCATCAGCGCGCCGGTCTCGTGGTAGATGCGCCGCCCGGACCGGGCCTCCAGATCGCTGTAGCGCGCGATCGACCGGGCCGAGGCCCGCGCCCAGACCGGGTCGGAGGCGACGTGCCGCGTGATCCGCGCGGCGTCCCAATGGCTTGCGAAGGGGCCGGCGCTGTCGGCGTAGCGCGCGGGCTCGGGCGGGCAGACCAGCGCCACGCGATGCCCGGCCTCGGCCAGGTAGCGGGCGCAGGGCGCCCCCATCATCCCGCCGCCGATGACGATGAAATCGAAGCTCTCCACCGTCCTGTCTTCCTCTGGCCGGAAATACCTCGGGGAGCGCGAGGGGCGGCGCCCCTCGCCTCGCCGCTCACTCCTCGCGCAGCGTATCGATCATCAGCGCGACATTGTCGGGATCGGCATCCGGGGTGATCCCGTGGCCCAGGTTGAAGATATGCGGGCCCTTCGACAGGGCCGCGCGAATGCGGCGCACCTCCGAGACCAGCGCGTCGCCGCCGGTCACCATGTGGCGCGAGGCGAGGTTGCCCTGCACGCAGCCCGTGGGCTGGACATGTTCGGCCACCCATTCCGCGTCGACCGAGTCGTCGACGGCCACGCAATCCGCGCCGGTGGCGGCGTGGAAGCCGATATAGCCCTCGCCCGCCTCGCGCGGGAAAGCGATGATCGGCAGGTGCGGATGCCGGCGCTTGAGCTCGGCGATGATGCGGCGCGCGGGCTCGACCGCGTAGCGCTGGAAATCCGCGCCCTTGAGCGATCCCGCCCAGCTGTCGAACAGCTTCACCGTCTCCGCGCCCGCCTGCACCTGCGCGTCCAGATACTCGATCGTGGCCGCGATCAGCAGCTCCATCAGCGCGTCGAACGTCGCGCGATCGCTGTCCTTGAGCGCATGGGCCGGGCCCTGGTCGGGCGTGCCGCGCCCGGCGATCATGTAGGTGGCGACCGTCCAGGGCGCGCCGGCGAAACCGATCAGCGCGACCTCGGGCGGCAGCGCGCCGGCGAGGTTGCGCACCGTCTGGTAGACCGGCGCGAGATGGTCGTGGATGTCGTCCGGCCCCTTCAGCTTCGCGAGGCCCTCGGGGCCGGTCACCGTCGACAGGCGCGGGCCCTCGCCCGTGACGAACCACAGATCCGCGCCCAGCGCGTCGGGCACCAGCAGGATGTCGGCGAACAGGATTGCCGCGTCGAAGCCAAAGCGGCGGATCGGCTGCAGCGTGACCTCGGTGGCGAGGTCGGGATTGTAGCACAGCGACAGGAAATCGCCGGCCTCGGCCCGGGTCGCCTTGTATTCGGGAAGGTAGCGCCCGGCCTGCCGCATCATCCAGATCGGCGGCACCGGCAGGGTCTCGCCCGCCAGGGCCCGCAACAGCGGCTTGGTATTCGTCATCTCTCTCTCCCGCGGGTCTGGACACCGCCTGCCGCCTTGTTGTCAGAGTGTCAATCGACGCGCGACTGTCAACCGCGCCTGACAGATTGGACGACCCATGCCCGAGGCCTTCTCTCCCGCCCACCCGCTGCGCATCGGCACGCGGGGCTCGCCGCTCGCGCTCGCGCAGGCGCATGAGACGCGGGACCGGCTGGCGGCGGCGCATGGGCTGGACCCGGCGGCCTTCGAGATCATCGTCATTAAGACCACGGGCGACCGCGTGCTGGACCGTCCGCTCAAGGAGATCGGCGGTAAGGGCCTCTTCACTCGCGAGATCGAGGAAGACCTGCTGGCGGGCCGCATCCACATCGCCGTCCACTCGATGAAGGACATGCCGACCCTGCAGCCCGAGGGCCTGGTCCTCGACACCTACCTGCCGCGCGAGGACGTGCGCGACGCCTTCGTCACGCTGGACGGTCGCGCGCTGTCGGACCTGCCCGAAGGCGCCGTGGTCGGGACGTCATCGCTCCGCCGCCGGGCGCAGCTGTCGCACCGGCGCCCCGACCTGGAGGTGGTGGAGTTCCGCGGCAACGTGCAGACCCGCATGAAGAAGCTCGCGGGCGGCGTGGCCGAGGCGACCTTCCTCGCGATGGCCGGGCTGAACCGCCTGGGCCTTTCGGACGTGCCCCGCACGGCGATCGGCACGGACGACATGCTGCCCGCCGTGGCGCAGGGCGCCATCGGGATCGAGCGGCGCGCGGATGACACGACCATCGCGGCCCTTCTGGAAGCGATCCATGACGGCCCCACGGGCCAGCGCCTTGCCGCCGAGCGGCGGTTCCTGCTTACGCTCGACGGGTCTTGCGAGACGCCCATCGCCGGGCTGGCGGAGCTCGACGGCGGCACGCTGCGTTTCCGGGGCGAGATCCTGCGCCCCGACGGGTCGGACGTGCTGGCCGAGGCGGGTGACGCCCCTGTCGAGGATGCCGCGGCGCTGGGCGAGACATTGGCGCGAAACCTGCTGGACCGCGCGCCGGACGGGTTCTTCGACTGGAGGGGATGACGGCCACGCCCCCGGGGCGTGTCAGTCGAGCCCCATCCCGCCATCCGGAGATCCGTCCCCGAAGGCCAGGCACAGAAGCCCGATGACCAGACCCGACAGGGTCGCGCCGAGTCCGGTGAGGAGGAAGCCGTGTTCCGCGGCGGCCATGGCCGTCAGGCGGGCGATCCGGTGAAAGGTGCCGACGTCCGAGTCCAGGCCGGGGATGTGGCCGAACATCACGGAGACGCCGAACCAGATCGACGCGATCCAGATGCCGATCGCCCAGCAAAGGTTGGTCCTGGTCATGGAAGCGCGGCTCTCGACAGACGTGACGTGCCCCTCGGATAGCCGAGGGTCGTGACCGCAATGGGGCGCGCGGGCGTCAGCCCGCCCAAGGCCCGTGCTGGCCGGTCTTGCCGTTCACATGCTCGAACCCGTGCAGCCCGAAGAAATCGCGCTGGCCCTGGATCATATTCGCCGTTCCGCGCGCCGTGCGCATCGCGTCGAAATAGGCGAGGCCCGAGGCCAGCGCCGGGACCGGGTGGCCGTGGAGCGCCGCCTGCGCCACCACCTGCCGCAGCGCGCCGTGATGCCGCTTCAGGAGATCCGCGAAATGCGGCGTGCGCATCAGGTTCTCGCCCGGGGCGTCGCCCAGCGCCTGCGCCATGTCGTCGAGCATGGCCGAGCGGATGATGCAGCCCTCGCGCCAGATCCGCGCCACGGTGGGCAGATCCACGTCCCAGCCATGCGCCTCGCAGGTCGCGGCGATCATCACGAAGCCCTGCGCATAGGCCAGCACCTTGCCGGCGATCAGCGCGCCTTCCAGCGTGGCATGGTCGATCTCGACGGGCTGCGGCGCGGGGCCGAACAGCGCCTCGCCCGCCGCCCGCTCCGCGCGCCGACCCGACACGTTGCGCGCCACCACCGCCGCCTCGATGGCGGGGATCGGCGTCAGCAGGTGCTGGCTCTCGATCGCGGTCCAGCGCCCGGTGCCTTTCTGGCCCGCCGCGTCCACGATCACCTCGAGCAGCGGCTTGTCCGTGGCCGGATCGGTGGCGCGGGCGACCTTGGCCGTGATCTCGATCAGGTAGCTGTCGAGCGGCCCGCGATCCCAGGCTTCGAAGAGATCGGCCACCGCGCCCGTGTCCAGCCTCATGCCGTCGCGCAGCAACCCGTAGATCTCGGCGATCATCTGCATGTCGGCATATTCGATGCCGTTATGGACCATCTTCACGAAATGCCCCGCCCCCTCGGGCCCCAGCAGCGCGGCGCAGGGGGCGCCCTCGTGCTTGGCGGCGATGGCCTCCATGATGTCGGCGACGCGGTCCCAATGCGCGGGCGCGCCCCCGGCCATGATCGACGGTCCGTGCCGCGCGCCTGCCTCCCCGCCCGAGACGCCGACGCCGAGGAAGGGGCCGTCGCCTGCGGCCATCCGCCGGTTCGTGTCGTGGAAATTGGCGTTGCCGCAATCGATGATCAGATCGTCTTCGTCCAGAAGCGGGCGCAGCGCGGCGATCTGGTCGTCGACCGGATCGCCCGCGGGCACCATTAGGATGATCGCCCGGGGCGGGGCGAGCGCGGCGACGAGCTCTTCCAGCGTCTCGCAGGGCGTGATCCGCGGGGCCAGATCGCCCGCGGCCTTCGCGAAGTCGCGCGTCTTCTGCGTCGTGCGGTTGAAGACGGCGATGTCGAAGCCCTTCTCGGCGATGTTCGCGGCCAGCGCCGCCCCCATCGTCCCCAGCCCGATCAGCCCGATCCGTGATGTGTCGGCCATGCGCCGCGTCCTCCCCCGTGTTCCTTCGGCGACGGTAGTGCCCGGGGCGGCCGGGCGAAACCCGCGCCGTCGCCGCGCCGGGCCGGAACGCCACCGCGGCGGGGCACGTTGTTCCGGGAACGCCCACAATCCGGAGCCAATCGCCATGACCGCCCCCGACATCCCCGCCCAGTCGCAAGACGCGATGCCCGCCGCCGAGCACAAGATGGACCCGGCCCCCGATTACGCCCCGCGCCATCCCGGTGTCGGCAAGCTGAAGGGCAAGGTCGCCCTGATCACCGGCGGCGACAGCGGCATCGGCCGCGCGGTCGCGGTGCTCTTCGCGCGCGAAGGCGCCAAGGTCGCCATCGCCTATCTCGAGGAGGATCGCGACGCCGAGGAGACCAAGTCCCTGGTCGAGGACGAGGGCGCGGAATGCCTGCTCATCCCCGGCGATCTGGGCATCAAGGCCAATGCGACGGCGGCGGTCGAGAAGACGGTCGAGCGCTTCGGCGGGCTCGACATCCTGATCAATAACGGCGCCCAGCAATGGCTGGACGAGGATTTCGCCGCGCTGTCGGAGGACCTGATCCGGCAGATGATCGGCTCGAACATCATGGCCTACATGTTCACCACCCAGGCCGCGCTCGAGCATCTGCCCGACGGGGCGGCAATCGTGAACACCTCCTCTGTGAACGCCTTCGCGGGCATGGGCTCGCTCGTGACCTACTCGATGACGCGCGGCGCGTCGCTCGCGTTCACCCGGTCGATGGCCTCGAACCTGATGGACCGCAAGATCCGCGTGAACGCGGTCGCGCCCGGCCCGATCTGGACGCCCTTCATCCCCGGCACCATGCCCGCCGAGGCGGTCGAGGATTTCGGCTCCGGCGCGCCGATGGGCCGCGCGGGGCAACCCTGGGAGGTCGCGACCGCCTTCCTTTTCCTCGCGTCTTCGGATGGCAGCTACTATACGGGCCAGACGCTGCACCCGAACGGAGGCATGGTGGTTGGCGCCTGACACGACCTGGCCATCGGCCCCCGCGATCTATCAGATCTATCCCCGCTCGTTCCGCGACACCCGCGGAACGGGTGTCGGCACGCTCGACGGCATCACGCAGAAGCTGGACCACGTGGCCAAGCTCGGCGTCGATGCGATCTGGCTGTCGCCCTTCTACCCGTCGCCTATGTCCGACGGCGGCTATGACGTCGCGGATCACTGCAACGTGCACCCGATGCTGGGCACGCTCGACGATTTCGACAAGCTGGTGCGCCGGGCCCATGACCTGGGCTTGCGCGTCGTCATCGACCAGGTGTTCAACCACACCTCGAAGGAGGCGCCCTGGTTTGCCCGCTCGGTCGCGCGCGATCCCTATTACGACGAGTTCTACGTCTGGTGCGATCCCAAGCCCGACGGCACCGCGCCCAACAACTGGCTGTCGCAATTCGGACCGCCGGCCTGGACCTGGAACCACATCCGCCGGCAGTACTATTTCCACAACTTCACCGCCGAGCAGCCCAGCCTGAACCTGCGCTGCGAGAACGTGAAGGCGGAGATGCGCAAGATCATGCGCTTCTGGCGCGACCGCGGCGTGGACGGCTTCCGGATCGACGCGATCACCTCCTTCGTCTTCAACACCGAGATGGCCGACAACCCGCCCGCGACGCCCGAGGTGCAGGATCGCGTCTCGGGCGAGAATTTCGTGCCCTACACCTACCAGGATCACGTCCACGACATCCTGCCCGGCGACGGGCTCGACTATGTCGAGAACATTCGCGACTGGGCGGGGTCCGATGCTTTCCTGCTGGGCGAGGTCACCTCCGGCAACCAGTCGGTGGAACTCGCCTGCGGGCTGACGCAGCCGGGCCGGCTCGACGCGGCCTACACGACCGACCTGCCCGAGCGGGCGGGAACGGCCGCGGCCTATGCCGACATCATGTCGCGCGCCGAAGATCCGCAGGCGCTGGGCTGGTGGCTGTCGAGCCACGACCAGCCGCGCCATGCCGGCAAATCGGGCGACGGTTCGGACCGCGACGTGCGCTTCCTCTCGCTGATGCTGGCCGTCTCGCCCGGCACGGTGCTGGTCTACCAGGGCGAGGAGCTGGGGCTCTGCCAGCCGCAGCTGCCCAAGGCGGCGGTGACGGATCCGCTGGACCTGCTCTACTGGCCCGACGGGCCGGGCCGCGAGGGCGCGCGCGTACCGCTGCCCTGGGCCGAGGGCGCCGATCGCGGATTTTCCACCGGGCGGCCCTGGCTGCCGATGGACTGGGCCTCGGGCCTGTCGGTCGCGGTGCAGGAGATCGCGCATGACAGCAACCTGCGCTTCTACCGCGAGATCCACGCCTTCCGGCGCGACAAGCTGCGTGGCCGCAAGCTGCAGGGCTGGCGCCACGAGGGCGAGGTGATCGGGCTCGATTACGACTGCGCCGAGGTGGTGCTGAATTTCGGCACGGACCCGGTCGAGGCCCGGCCCGATCCCGACATCGCCTCGGGCGAGATGGAGGGCGGCACCCTGCCCGGGCGCACCGGCGCGATCTGGCTGCGCTAAGCGCCGGCCCCGTCCCGGTCCGGGCGGGGCCTCAGCCCCGTCCCCACCAGCGCCACAGCCCCCAGACATTCACCGCCAGCAGCACGCCGTTCTGGATCAGGAGCGCCGGCTTGTCCTGCGCCAGCGACGCGCCGATCCAGCAGAGCGACGCCACCACGAACAGCGCGAAGCCCCAGGCCACCAGCCGCGGCGGCTCGCCCCAGGCGACCATCAGCGCGGCCGCGATCGTCGCGACGGCCGCCGCCCAGCGCGTCAATTCGAGGACGTCCAAGCCTCAGCGCCGATCCGCGATCGCCCGCGAATAGTCGGGCGTGTCGAGGCCCCAGGGCAGGTCCGTGCGGTCCGGGTCGTGCAGCTCGGGCTCGGCGGGGCCCGCCTTCGACGCGCGTCCCAGCATCGCGCCGATCCCCAGAAGCGCCGCCGCCGCGCCGAAGACCAGCGCCTTCCGCGCGCGGTCGCCGTCGACGATGATGCCCCGATCGGCGGCCCGGTCGTCGAAGGAGCCATGCGCCTTCGACGGATAATCGGCCAGCGGCCCGTCCAGGTTGTCGTCCCGCCCGAAATCGGGCTGCGGCGATTCCTGCGCCTCCACGCCCATCTTCTCGAGCTGGCTTTCGACCACGTCCGGAAACAGCATGTTGGCGAAGACGAGCTTCAGGACCGAGCGCCCGACGAGCACCTCGCGCGCGCCCGTCTCGACGGCGCGCAGGATAGCCTCGGCGGCGACTTCGGGCTGGAAGATCGGCGGGGCGGGCTGCGGCTTCGCATCCAGCCGGTTGCGCGCCCAGTCGAATTGCGGCGTGTTCACCGCCGGCAGCTGCACCATGCCCAGCGTGATGTCGCGGCGCCCGCGCGCGATCTCGATCCGCAGGGCCTGGGTGAAGCCCTCTATGGCGTGCTTGGCCCCGCAATAGGCGGCCTGCATCGGCACCGACGTATAGGCCAGCCCCGAGCCCACGTTGACGATCCGCCCGGTCTCCATCACGCGCAGCGCCGCGCGGCAGCCATTCACCGTGCCCAGATAGGTCGTGTCCGTGATCTTGCGGAACTCCGCGTCGTCGACCTCCGCGAAGGACGAGAAACTGGTGAGCATGGCGTTGTTGATCCAGACCTCCGGCGCGCCCCAATCGGCGACGATCGCGTCGGCGGCGGCCTCGACCTGCGCGGCGTCCGACACGTCGGCGGAGCGGGTCCAGAGATCCGCGCCCAGCTCGGCCCGCATCTGGTCCAGCCGGTCCTGGCCGCGCGCCAGCACGGCGACGCGGTAGCCGCGGGCCAAAAGCGCCTCGACCGTGGCGCGCCCGATGCCGGCGGAGCCTCCGGCGACGACTGCGATGGGTTTCATGTGATCTCTCCTCGCGGGTGATGGGGCGTGTCTGGCAGGTCAACGTGAAACGGGCGCCCCCGGTTGCGGGGACGCCCGTCGAAATCGTCGCGCGTGGCGCGGCCTGGGGTCAGGCGGCGAGGTCTTCGCGCGTCTCCAACTGCTGGATCGCGGATTTCAGCGCGGCATGCTGCTCGCGCAGGAACAGCGTTTCGGGCGCCTCGGCGCCGGCGGCGTCCTGCGCGTCCTCGTAGGTCTGCAGCAGGTGGCTCTCGCCCCGGATGACCTCCTGCAGCACGGCGGCGTCGCGGCCGCCCGTGGCCTTCTCCTTCAGGTCGAGGAAGACGCGATGCGCCGCGGCCAGAAGCGAGCCGTCATCGGCGATCGTCTGGCCTTCCTTCACGAGATAGGCGCGCACCTCGGCGGCATCGCGGTCGCGGCGCGAGATGAAGCTCTCGAAGATCTCCGTCAGGCGCGGCGAATCCACGTGGTCCACCGCTTCGCGATAACCCTCGCGCGAGTCGATCAGGCGGGTCAGAAGGGTCTTCAGGGTGTCGATACGGTCGGCCATTTTGGCTCTCCCTTTCGTTTGCAGGTTACAGTAGTTCAACGCGGGCCAGCGGGGGGTATGTTCCTGCTTTCGCAAGGGAAACCCCGCGACAAAACGACAGGGGAAAATAGAACGGGGCGCGGCATCGCATCGACGCCGCGCCCCGTCTGGGCTCCACACGAGCCGGTCAGTTCAGGCTGCTGCCCAGCTTCTGCTTCTCGGCCTCGTCCTCGGCCGCCGACTTGATGCGCTCGGCCGCCGCTTCGGCGGTTTCCTCGACGCGATCCACGGCTTCCCGGCCGGTCGGCGTCTGGCGCTTGGCGTCGCGCATGGCCTCATCGGCCACGTCGCGCGCCTCGTTCAGCGCGGCCTCGGCCACGGCCTGCAGCTTGGCGGCCTCGGTGCGGAAGATGCGGTCGGCCTCCTCGAAGGCGCGGTCGCGATACTCGCCCAGCATCTCGTCCTCGCGGCGGGTGCGGGGCAGGGCGGCGCCGATCGCGGCCCCCAGCCCGAAGGCCAGAAGGCCGCCGATCAAGGGTTGCGCGTCGTAGCCGCGGCGGCCGCGCGCGGCGTAGTCGCCCAACCGCTCCTCCACCGCCGCCTGCGCGTCATGCGCCTTCTGCCTGGCGCGGATCACTCGGTCACGGGCATCGTCTGACATGTCTTCGGTTCCTTCGGTAATGCGGTTGCGGAGCTCGGCCGACGCTCGGTAGCGGCCGCGGCTCGGGATGTCGGGGGCCTTCAGCCGCGCTTCGCGGGCCGAGGCGGCGGCATAGCCTTCGCGCGCGCCGCGCAGGAAGGCGTCGCGCGACCGGCCGGGGTCTTCCGAGCCGCGGACTTTTTCTTCCAGCCCGTGCAGCGCGGCGGCGGCCTTGTCGCGGAGCGCGCGAGCCTGTGCGGCCGCCGCGTCCCAGCGCGAGGGCTCCTCCGCGTCGCCTTCGGCCCGGGCCAAGCGCGCGTCGAAGCCCGCCATTGGCGGCGCCTCCTGGCGCAGGCCCGGCGCGGCGGGCTTGGCGCTGCGGTCCCAGGCGGGTTGCGGAGGCGTCCCGGCGGCATCCGCCGCGCCGCGCTTGCGGCCCCAGTCGGGCGCGTGTTCGTCATGGGTCGCGGCCCAGCGGTCATAGCCCGGCTTCTTGCGCGACCGGCCTGCGATCATCATCGCCACGCCGACCCCCGTCAGGATCGCGCCGACCGGGTTCTCCTTCAGCGTGTTCCCCGCCTTCGCGGCGATCTGGCCGCCATTCTCGCGCAGGTAGTCCTTGGCCGTATCCGCGATCTGCTCGGGCGCGAAGCGCGCCTGCAGATCCTCCAGCGAGCGGGCCAGCGCGCCGCGCTCGGCCTCGATCTCGCGTTCGATATCGGCGACACTCTTGGTCTCGGCCATCACATGCTCTCCTTCACCGCCTCGGCGTCGCGGCGGACGTTTTTCGCGGTGCGGGTGGGCGCCAGGCTGGTCGCCTTCAGGTCGTTCAGCCCCTTGGCCACCATCAGGTAGGCGATCAGCGCCAGCACGCCGCCGACGATCAGCGCGGCCCAGCCGGTCTCGAGCCCCAGTTCGGCGATGGCGGCGACCAGCGCGCCGGCCAGCACGTTGAGCGCGACCAGCGCGATCACCATCGCGCCCACCAGAAGACCCACGGCCACGCCCGCGCGCTGCAGGTTCTCGCCCATCTCGGCGCGGGCGAGGTCCATCTCCTTGCGGACGAGGTTCGAGACATGCGTCAGCACGTCGGCGAACAGGCCCGCGGTTCCCTTGCGGCGATCCTCGTCCTTCATGGCTCAGACATCCCCGCGGCGGCGGTCATGCGGCATGTGGGCGACGCCCGCGGGCGGATCGTCGAAGCGGTCGACATCGGGGCCGGCCGTGACGTAGCCGCCGCGCGACACCCGGCCACCATGGCCGCCATGCCCGTCCGAGCTCGCCTTCATCAGGCGCGCCACGCCGAAGCCTAGCAGCGCCGCGCCGCCCAGGAACAGCGCCGGGTTGCGGCGCGCGAAGCGGCTGACATCGTCCACCACGTCGCCGAGATCCTTGTCACGGATGTGGTCGGCGGCCTGGCTGAGGTTCTGAGCCACGTAATCGGCGGCCTGCGATTGGTAGCTTTCGGCCCCGAACTGGCGGCCGGCCTCGCGGATCTGCTCGGCGGTGCGGTCGATCTCGCCGGTGGCGTAGGACTTGGCCTCCTCTGCCTTCGCGTCGGCCATGCCGCGCGCCTTCTCGGCGGCCTTTGCCGCCTGCGCCTTGGCCTTGTCGCTCAGCTGGCCGGCGCGATCCTTGGCGGCTGCGCCGGTTTCCTCCGCGATCTCGGCGGCGGATTTCTGGGTATCAGGCGTGTCCTGCGCCGCCATGGCGGCGCTGTTCTTCTCGATATCGGCCGGGCTGCCGGTTTTGGCGGCGGCCGGTTTCGCGGTGGTCTTGTGGGCCATGATGTCCTCGGTCTGTCGGGGCAGGGGGCGGTGATGCGCTGGATCGGGCCGGATCAGAGGACGAACTGGATGATGGCCAGGACGACGACGACGACACCAATGATGTAGAAGATATTGCGCATTGAAGGCCCCTTTCCGGGTGCTGCGGCGGCCGGCGGGCCACCAGGGATCGATGCGGTTCCAACGCGGGCCTGCGGCGAAGCGTTCCAAATCGTCGCAGGGGAGGCGCTTGCCGTGGCCGCGATGAGAACGTAAACGGAACGTATGGCCAAGATGACGATTCAGGATAAGCTGGCGCTGCTGTCAGACGCGGCCAAGTACGACGCGTCCTGCGCGTCCTCGGGCACGTCGAAGCGCGGATCGCGCGACGGCACGGGGCTCGGATCGACGACCGGATCGGGGATCTGCCACGCCTACGCCCCCGATGGGCGCTGCATCTCGCTCCTGAAGATCCTGATGACGAATTACTGCGTCTACGACTGCGCCTATTGCGTGAACCGCGCCAGCTCGAACGTTCTCCGCGCCCGGTTCACGGTCGACGAGGTCGTGTGGCTGACCACCGAGTTCTACCGCCGCAATTACATCGAGGGGCTGTTCCTCTCATCGGGCATCATCAAGTCCTCGGACTACACGATGGAGGAGATGGTCCGCATCGCCGAGAAGCTGCGCGCCGGTGGCTTCCGCGGCTATGTCCATCTCAAGACCATCCCCGAGGCCAGCCCCGAGCTGATCGAACGCGCGGGCCTCGTCGCCGACCGCCTGTCGATCAATGTGGAGCTTCCGACCGATGCTTCGGTCCGGTCGCTCGCCCCCGAGAAGGATCCCGTCGGCATCCGCAAGGCGATGGGCAAGGTCCGCCTGACGAAGGAGGATTATGCCGAGCGCAGCTTCACCGGCCGCCGCCGCGCGAAATTCGCGCCCGCCGGGCAGTCCACGCAGATGATCGTCGGCGCGGATGCCGCCGACGACGCGACGATCCTCGGCAATGCCAGCCGCCTCTACGGCGCCTACGGGCTCAAGCGCGTCTACTACTCCGCCTTCTCGCCGATCCCGGACTCGAGCGCCGTCCTGCCACTGATCGACCCGCCGCTGATGCGCGAGCACCGGCTCTATCAGGCCGACTGGCTGCTGCGCTTCTACGATTTCGAACTCGGCGAGATCGTCACCCGCGACGCGGGCGGCATGCTCGATCTCGATGTCGACCCAAAGCTCGCATGGGCGCTGGCCAATCGCGACCGCTTCCCCGTCGACGTGAACCGCGCCGAGAAGGCGATGCTGCTGCGCGTGCCGGGCTTCGGCACCAAGATCGTCGACCGCATCCTGAAGGCCCGCCGGCAGGGCGCGCTGGGGCTCGAGGATATCCGCCGCATGGGCGGCCGCGTGAAGGCCGCCCGCGCCTTCGTCACCGCCAAGGGCCACCATCCTTCCGGCGCGCTGGACGCCGCCGATCTGCGGGCCCGCTTCGTCAAGCCGAAGCAGATGGAGCTGTTCTGAGATGTACGCCCCCCGCCTTCCGCGGCTGGGGACCGAACCCGCCTGGCGCGATGCCGCGCGGCGCCTGGCGGCCGTGCGCCCCGCCGATATCGACTGGGGCTGGGAGGACGCGGACGCGGCCTTCTTCGCCGACCCGCTGCCCGAGGCGCCCACCGACCTGACGGTGCCCAAGGCCTTCCCCGGCCTCGTCCGCCCGCTCTTGTCCGAGCGTTCGGGCCGCGGCTTCGCACTCGCCCACGCGCTTCTCCACCGCCTTCAGGCGCAGCGCGGCCTGTTGTCGAGCCGCGCCGATTCGGACGTGGCCGAGGCGCAGCGCATCGCCAAGGAGATCCGGCGCGACATCCACAAGATGCACGCCTTCCTGCGCTTCCGCGAGGTCGACGCCCCGGGCCCCCGCCGCGCCTTCGCCGCCTGGTTCGAACCCGATCACCGCATCGAGGAGGCGACCGCCGATTTCTTCGTCAACCGCTTCGGCGACATGGATTGGCGCATCGTCACGCCCGAGGTGACGGTCACCTATCGCGACGGCGCGCTCGACCTCGTCGCGACCGATAGCCTGCGCCCCGAGGCGGAGGACCCGCTGGAACAGCTCTGGACGACCTATTATTCCAACATCTTCAACCCCGCCAGGCTGAAGGTCGACGCAATGCGGGCCGAGATGCCCAAGAAATACTGGCGGAACCTTCCCGAGGCCCGGGCCATTCCCGATCTGATCGCCGGAGCGCGCGCCGCCACGCTGAAGATGCAGCAGGCCGGGCCGACCCAGCCGGCGCCGCAATCGCTGCGCCGGCCCGCGCGGCCCGAACCGGAGCCCGCCATGCCCGATACCAGCCCCGACCTCTTCGGCGCCCCCGACCTGCCCACGCTCGCGCGCGAGGTCGAGGGCTGCACCCGCTGCCCGCTCCATGCGCCCGCCACGCAGGTCGTCTTCGGCGAGGGTCCGGCCGCGGCCCGCGTGATGATCGTCGGCGAGCAGCCCGGCGACCGCGAGGACATTGCCGGCCGCCCCTTCGTGGGCCCCGCGGGCCAGCTCTTCGACGAGGTGGCGCAAGCGGCCGGGCTGGATCGCGGCGATTGCTACGTCACCAACGCGGTGAAGCACTTCAAGTTCGTCCAGAAGGGCAAGCGCCGCATCCACCAGAAGCCCGCGACCTCCGAGGTGAACGCCTGCAACTGGTGGCTGGGGCAGGAGTTGCGCGCCGTCGATCCCGCGCTGGTCGTCGCCATGGGCGCCACGGCGCTGCACGCGCTGACCGGCAAGGGCGCGGGCCTGCTCAAGCGCCGCGGCGGGGTCGAGCGCACGAAGGACGGCCGCCCGGTCCTCGTCACGGTGCACCCGTCCTACCTTCTGCGCCTGCCCGATCCCGAGGCGCGCGCCCGCGAAACCGAGGCCTTCCGGCGCGATCTCGCCCGCATCCCGGACCTGCTCGCCGCCTAGTTGGGCCGTGTAAAGCTTGGTAAGTGCCTGATGCCGGACGTGCATTCTCGGCGGCGCGCCGCTCATGGATTCGGCAAGATGGGAACCGAGAGGCTATACTGAGCGTCTAGTCGGGGGGTGCCGACCGCCCCGAATGATCGCATGAGGGAGGAGCCGAGGATGCAGCGTCTGGACACAGTTATATTTCCCGTCGCCGGGATGGGGACGCGGATGCTGCCGGCCACCAAGGTCACCCCGAAGGAGCTTCTGCCGGTCTACGACACGCCGCTGCTGCAATTCGCCGTGGATGAGGCGCTGGCCGCGGGGGCGAAGCGCCTCGTGATGGTCTCGCATCCCGCCAAGCCCGCCATCGCCGAGTATTTCGAGCCCCAGCCCGACCTGACCGAGGCGCTGGCCGAGAAGGGCAAGGACGAGTTGCTGCAGACCATCCGCGCGACCGCGCTGCCCGACGATGTCGAGCTGCGGATCGTCATGCAGCCCGAGCCGCTGGGCCTCGGTCATGCCGTCCTCTGCGGCGCGGAAGCCGCGCTCGACGGCCCGGTCGGGGTGATCCTGCCCGACGACCTGATCCTCGGCACGCCCTGCCTGTCCGAGATGGCGCAGGCCTTCGATCCGGAGGTGATGAACAGCCTCGTCGCCGCGCAATCCGTGCCGCGCGATCGGGTTTCGAGCTACGGCATCTTCGATCTCGACGACGCCACCGGCCAGACCGTCCCGGCCCGCGGCTTCGTCGAGAAGCCCGATCCTGCCGACGCGCCCTCGACCCTCGCCGCGGTCGGGCGCTACGTCCTTAGCCCCGCGATCTTCGACGTGCTGCGGGGCACCGGCGAAGGCGCTGGCGGCGAGATCCAGTTGACCGACGCGATCGCCGCGCTCGGGCGCATCGCCGCCTTCCGCTTCTCCGGGACGCGCTACGATTGCGGCGACAAGGACGGGATCGTCGCGGCGACCCTTGCGGTGCAGCGGTCGAAGGGGGACGATAGAGTAAGACTTGCCGCCGAGTGACGGCTTCCTGGGAGGGGACCTATGCAATACTATGAAATGATGGGCTTCGCGCAGGGGTCCGACCCCTGTCTCGAGGAGGACACGTCCATCGACCTGCCCAGCCCCGCCAGCGCCGCGCTGTTTCTCGACTTCGACGGCACGCTGGTCGATATCGCCGACCGTCCCGATGGCATCACTGTCACCGACGCGGCCCGCGACGTGCTGGCCCGGGCCTTCGACAAGCTCGACGGCCGCGTGGCGCTGGTCTCCGGCCGCGCCATCGACGACCTGGAGCGCTGGGTCCCCGAATTCACCGGCCCGCTGATCGGCGCGCATGGCTCCGAGTTCCGCCTCGATGGCGAGCGCGTGCAGGCCGCCGATTACGACATGGAGATGGTGAGCCGCCTGCAGCGCCTGGTCGAGGATTTCGGCAAGCTGCGCCCCGAATTCCTGGTCGAGAACAAGCCGACCGGCGTCGTGCTGCATTACCGCGAGGCCGAGCATCTCGCCGCCACGGCCTTCCACTTCATGGAAAGCCTCGCCCAGGCCGCCGACGGATTCAAATTGCAGCCCGCGCTCATGGCCTACGAGCTCAAGCCCGAATGCGTCGGCAAGGACGTTGCCCTGCGCCGCCTGATCGAGCGCGAGGACTTCGTGGGCCACGTGCCGATCTATGCCGGCGACGACCTGACCGACGAGCCGGCGCTGCAACTGGTGCAGGACCGCGGCGGCATCGCCATCAAGGTGGGCCCCGCCGACACCTGCGCCGGCCACCGCCTCCACGACCCCGCCGCGCTGCTCAAGCAGCTGGGGGGATGGCTTGCCTGACGACGAGCCACATCAGGGACGGCTCATCGTCGTCTCGAACCGCATCCCCAAGGGCGACGTGCCGGCGGGCGGACTGGTCTTCGCGATCCACGAGGCCCTGACCGGCGCCGGCGGCATCTGGATCGGCGCGGCCGACCCGACCGACCAGGCCGAGGACGGGCTGACCAAGATCGGCTCGGGCGATTACGAACGCTTCACCTTCTCGATCAACCACGAGGAGCATCGCGGCTACTACCTGGGCTATGCCAACTCGGTGCTCTGGCCGCTCTTCCATCACCGGCCCGACCTCCTGGAATTTCACCAGGGCGATTTCGACGCCTATGTCGCGGTCAACCGCCGGGTCGCCCGGGCCATCGCCGAGATCGCCGAACCGGACGACCTGATCTGGGTCCAGGATTACCATTTCCTGATGGTCGCGCACGAGCTGCGCAGCCTCGGGGTGACCAACCGGATCGGGCTGTTCCTGCACATCCCCTTCCCCAACCCCAACGACGTGATGGCGCTGCCGCAGGTCGCGATGATGCCCGCCTGGATGGCCGCGCATGACGTGGTCGGGCTGCAGACCCGCCGCGACGTGATTTCCATGGTCGAGGCGATGCGCCACGACACCAAGACCCAAGTCCTCAACGACGGCACCTGGATCCGCGAGGGCCGCGTCTTCTCGATCCTGAACTTCCCGATCGGCATCGACGCCGAGAGCTTCGCCGAGGCCGCCCGCGCCGCCCCCGAGGTCGAGCTGCAGCTCGCGCCCAAGGCGCCGCTCCTGCTGGGCGTGGACCGGCTGGATTACTCCAAGGGCCTCGTGCACCGGTTTGAGGCCTTCGACGCCTATCTCGACATGCGCGAACAGGGCTCGCCCCGGCCCACCTTCATCCAGATCGCCCCCGGCTCGCGCGAGGACGTGGAGGCCTATCGCGACATCCGCGAGAAGCTGGAACGCACAGCCGGCTCGATCAACGGCGCCCATGCCGATCTCGACTGGACGCCGATCCGCTACATCCGCCGCCATGTCGACCGCGAGGTGGTGGCGGGGCTTCTGCGCCGCGCCGACGTGGCGCTGGTCACGCCGCTCGCCGACGGCATGAACCTCGTGGCAAAGGAATTCATCGCCGCGCAGGATCCCGAGGATCCCGGCGTACTGATCCTGTCGCATTTCGCCGGCGCGGCCGAGCAGATGGAAAGCGGCGCGCTGCTGGTCAATCCCTTCGACCGCACCAGCTTCGCCCGCGCCATCTCGGACGCGATCCACATGCCGCTGGAGGAGCGCAAGGAGCGACATGCCATCCTGCGCGAAGGCGTGTTCCGCGAGGATATCAAGTGGTGGACCGACAGCTATCTCGACCGGCTGCGTCGCGCGCCGCGCAGCTTCGACAGCCAGCTTCGCGCCATCTAGGCGGGCCGCGTCGCCACCTGGATCGTCGTCCGGATCGGGAGGATGGTGGCGGTGCAGGGACTTGAACCCCGGACACGCGGATTATGATTCCGCTGCTCTAACCAACTGAGCTACACCGCCACTGGCGCGCCAGATACGGCTCCGCCCCGGGGCCGTCAAGTCCGCCGGGCGCGCTTTTCATCCCGCCCGCCGCGTGGCACGACGCCACCCCGGAGGAGCCCGCCATGAAAGACCATTCCGCCGACCCGCTGGACGCCTTCCGCGATCTCCTGGGCGCCGCGCATGTGCAGACCGGGGAGGCTGCGGCCCGCTTCGCGACCGACTGGACCGGCAAGTGGCACGCCGCGCCGCTGGCGGTGCTGCGCCCGGCGAACACCGGGGAGGTCGCTGCCTGCGTCCGCCTCGCCGCCGAACACGCGCTCGCCATCGTGCCGGTGGGCGGCAATACCGGGCTCGTCGGCGGCACCGCCAATCGCGGCGCGCTGATGATCTCGCTGGAGCGGATGGCCGCGATCCGCGCGATCCGCCCCGAGGCGGGCATCGCCGTGGTCGAGGCGGGGGCGATCCTGTCGGACATCCACGCCGCCGCCTCCGAGCACGACCTGATCTTCCCGCTGACCTTCGGCGCGCGCGGCTCGGCGCGCGTGGGCGGCTTCCTGTCGACCAATGCGGGCGGCTCGAACGTGGTGCGCTACGGCTCGACCCGCGGGCTCTGCCTCGGGCTCGAGGTGGTGCTGGCCGATGGCTGCGTGCTCGACCTGATGAGCGAGCTGCGCAAGGACAATTCCGGCTACGACCTGCGCGATCTCTTCATCGGGGCGGAAGGCACGCTGGGCATCATCACCGCCGCCGTCCTGCGCCTGTCGCCCCGACCCCGCCACCACGCCGCCGCGCTGGCCGCGGTGGAAAGCCTGCCTGCCGCGCTGCGGCTCCTGCGCCGCCTGCAGGCCGCCAGCGAGGGCGCGGTCGAGGCCTTCGAGTACATGCCGCGCAGCTACATGGCCGCGCTGGCCCGTCACCGGCCCGACCTGCGCCAGCCCTTCGCGCTCCACGACCATGCCGTGATGATCGACCTGGGCGGGCTCTCGCGCCCCCTCGACGACGTGCTGGAGGCCGCGCTGGCCGAGGCGGCGGAAGCGGGCGAGGTGCTGGACGCGATGGTCGCGCAGAACGAGGCCCAGCGCGCCCATATCTGGGAGATGCGCGAGGCCGCCGCCGAGATCACCTTCACCCGCCTGCCCATCGTCGACAGCGACGTGGCCCTGCCGCTCGACGGGGTCGCGGGGTTCATCGCCGAGATGGAGACCCGCCTCGCCGACCTGGATCCGGGGGCCGAGACGCTGATCGTGGCGCATCTGGGCGACGGCAACATCCACCTGACCGTCTATCCGACGCGCGACGCGGCCGATCACCTCGACGCGATCCGCGAAATGGTCGAGGCGGTCTGCGTCGCCCGCGGCGGCTCGATCAGCGCCGAGCACGGCATCGGCCTGTCGAAGCTCGCCACGATGAGCCGCCGCAAGGATCCCGTCGCGCTCGACGTGATGCGCGCGATCAAGGCGGCGCTGGATCCGGAGAACCGGATGAACCCGGGCAAGGTCATCCCGGAGGGATAGGGGGGCGCCGGGGGCTCGGCCCCCTGGACCCCCGGAGTATTTCCAGACCCGTGATGCGGGGTCAGGGGCGGCCCACGACCTGCGTCAGCGCCAGGCCCGCCGCCATCAGCCCCAGCCCGGCCGCCCGCAGCACCGTCAGCGGCACCTGCCGCGCGCCGAACAGGCCGAAATGGTCGATCGCCGCCGCCGAGAGCACCTGCCCCAGCAGCACGAAGAACACCGCGTTGCCGACCCCGAAGACCGGCGCGATCCAGGTGATCGACAGCACGTAGAACGCGACCAGCAACCCAGCGGCGAAGAGATGCGGCGGCTGTCCCGCGAGCCGCCCCAGCGCGGCCGGCCCGGTCAGAACCGTCACCACGCCCGCCGCCGTCAGCGCCACCGCGAAGAGCACCACGCCCGCCGCGGCTGGCCCGCCGATATTGGCGCCCAGCCGCGCGTTCAGCGCCGCCAGCACCGGGATGCCGATGCCCGCGGCCAGCATGATCGCCGCATGGCCCATCATGCCGCGTCCACCTGCCGAAGCCAGGCGGCCAGCGCGTCGCTCACCGCCTCGGGGCGCTCCAGCGTGGGCAGGTGTCCCGCGCCGTCGATCACCACGAGCCGCGCGCCGGGGATCAGTTCGGCCATCATCTCGTGGCGGTGCAGCGGGCAGAGCGCGTCCTCCCGCCCGCAGAGCACCAGCGACGGCACCGCGACGCCTCGCAGCGTCTCGCGCCGATCCGCCCGCCCGGCCAGCGCCTTTGACTGGCGCAGGAAGATTTCCGCCCCCAGCGCCTCCGCCATCTCCATGCAGAGCGCCAGCACCGCCTCCCGCCCCGGCCCGTCGGCCAGGTAGCCGGGCTTCGTCTCGTCGCGCATCACCCTGCGGAGGCCCCCCGCCGCGACGCGCTCCATCTGCGGCACCCGCGCCTCGGCCACCGCGGGGTGCTCGGCCTTCGGATTGGTGTCCATCAGGCACAGCCCCGCCACCCGTTCCGGCGCCTGCGCCACGATCTCCATCGCCACGATCCCGCCCATGCTGAGCCCGGCCAGCGCGAAGCGCGGCGGCGCGACGTCGAGCACCGCGCGGGCCAGCTCCGCCGTGGTCTCGGCGCCCGAAATCGGCGCCACCATCACCGCGCGGTCGCGGATCGCGGCGATCTGCGGCGCGAAGAGCCGCGCGTCGCACATCATGCCGGGCAGGAGCAGAAGGGGGGTCCTCATGGCGATCATCTGCGCGTCCCGCACGGGCCCGGTCAACGGCCTTTGACGTCGATCGACGGCATGCTAGGGCATACGGACACGGTTTTCGTTCGTGGGAGGCTCGAATGACCGATTTCTTCATCCTCGCCGTCGCGGTCTTCGCCGCGGTCGTCCTGGCCCGCGTGCTGACACGCGGCTGGCGTCCGCTGGACGACAGCGAAGAGGCCGAACCCCGCTAAGCCCCCAGGTGCCGCGCGCCCCGCGCGCGGGCCAGCCGGATCTGGCGCATCCGCTCGCGGAACCGTTCGCGGTCGGTTGGGCCGTACTCCCCGACGCAGAGATGGCACTGCACGCCCGGCTCGTATTCGGGCCGCGCCGCGTCTGCACGCGACAGCGGCCGCCGGCAGGCATGGCAGAGCAGGTGATCGCCGGGCGCCAGCCTGTGCCCGACGCTGACGCGATCGTCGAAGACGAAACACGCGCCGCGCCAGAGGCTTTCGCCCTCCGGCACTGTCTCCAGATAGCCTAGGATGCCGCCCTTAAGGTGCACCACCTCCGCATGGCCCTCGGCCCGCAGGAGCGCCGTCGATTTCTCGCAGCGGATGCCGCCCGTGCAGAACATCGCCACCCGCTTTCCCGCCAGCCGGGCGCGATTCGCTGCCCACCAGGCGGGGAAATCGCCGAAGCTGGCGGTGCCCGGGTCCTCCGCCCCCGCGAAGCTGCCGATCGCGACCTCGTAGGCGTTGCGCGTGTCCACCACCACCGTGTCCGGGTCGTGCAGCACCGCGTTCCAATCGCTGGGCGCGACATAGGCTCCGGTGCCGTTCGCCGGCGCGATATCGGGCCGGCCCATCGTCACGATCTCGCGCTTGAGCCGGATCTTGAGCTTGCCGAAGGGCATCGCCGGGGCCGGGCTCAGCCGCGGGCGCAGGTCGGCGCAGCCGGGCAGGGTGCGCAGTCTTTCGATCAGGGCGTCGATCGCCTCCGGCGCGCCCGCCACGGTCCCGTTCACCCCTTCCGGCGCGAGCAGGATCGAGCCGCGGATCCCGCGCGCCGCGCAAAACGCCCGCAGCGGCGCGCGCAGCCCGCCCGGGTCGCGCAGCGTCGCGAAGCGGTAGAAGGCGGCGACGGTGACGAGGCTCTCTGACATGGGACCGGGCCGTAGCCTGTCGGCGCGGGCCGCTCAAGCTCCGGTCCGAGGGCCGCAAGCGCGCCGCACGTAGCCCGACCGCCCGATGACCGCCATTGCACCCCGCCCGCCAGGCCCTAACCTGCCCGACGACTGGAGGATCCGACATGCCCGACCCCACCCGCGCCCTCATCGTGATCGACGTGCAGACAGGCTTCTGCCCGGGCGGCAACCTCGCCGTGCCCGGCGGGGATGCGATCGTGCCCGGAGTCAACGCGCTGATGGACGCGTTCGACCACGTGATCCTAACGCAGGACTGGCACCCGGCGGGCCATTCCAGCTTCGCCTCGAGCCATCCGGGCCGCGCGCCCTACGAGGTGATCGAGATGGATTATGGCCCGCAGGTGCTCTGGCCCGATCACTGCATCCAGGGCACGGCGGACGCGGGCTTCCATCCCGACCTCGCCACAGGCCGCGCCCGCGCGATCATCCGCAAGGGCATGAATCCGGCGGTCGACAGCTATTCGGCCTTCTTCGAGAACGACCACGCCACGCCCACCGGGCTCGACGGTTACCTGCGGACGCTCGGGGTGCGCGAGCTGGTGATGGTCGGCCTCGCCACCGATTTCTGCGTCAACTTCTCGGCGGTGGACGCCGCGAAGCTGGGCTATGCGGTGGAGGTGCGCGAAGAGCTCTGCCGCGCCATCGACCTCGACGGCTCGCTCGCCGCGGCGCGCGAGGGGATGCGGTCGACGGGGGTGGTGCTGGGCTGAGGGGGCCTTCCGCCCCGCCGGGCCGGGCAGGGCCCTCGGGACGCGCTCGGGCGCCCCTCGCCACGGAAACGCTCCTCACCGCATGCATCGCCCCTACCGGCATCCTGCGCGATAGGCCGGCCTTTGCCATCCGGCACCCGCTCTGCTCTAACCCCCTCGTCCCGACCGGAGGCCAGATGCCTGCCACACCCCGTGCCACCCGCCGCGCCGCCCGCGCCGGCCCGCCCCGCGACGCTGCCTCGCTGCGCGCGGCGCTTGTCGCCGCCCGCGCGCCGGGCAGCCCCGCGGAGGTGACCGAGCGCGCCCGCGCGGGCCTTCTGGCCTGGCTCGACGCCTCCACGGCGCAACCCTTTGAGACGCTCGTTCGCGCGCTCGCCACCGGGGCGGTCGCAACCCAGATCGGCCGCGCCATGCTCGCCCAGACGCCCGAGCCGCCGGGCCTCGCCTGCGCGGCGGGCTGCGCCTTCTGCTGCATCCTGCCCGGCGCGGACGGCGCGACTATCACCGGGGCCGAGGCCCGCGCGCTGCATGCCGCGCTGGCGCCCCAGAGCGGGCCCGGCGGCACCGACTGGCACCCCGAGGCCTGCCCCGCGCTCGACCCCGACACCCGCATGTGCCGCGCCTATGACGCGCGCCCGATGATCTGTCGCAGCTATGTCAGCCGCGACGCCGCCGCCTGCGCCGCCATCGCCGAGGGCAGGCCGATGCCCGGCCCCGCCACGCACCCCGCGCAGATCACCTATCTCACTGCCCATGCCCTGGCCCGCGCCGCGCTCGCCGGGGTGGCCCCGACCCCGACCTACGCGCTCAAGACCGTGGCCGCGCGGGCCGGCGCGTCGCTGGCCGAGGCGCTCAAAACCGCCCGCCACGCGCCGAAATCGCTCGACGCCGAACGCCGCCGGCTCGTCCGCGGGATGGGCCCGGCGCGCTAGACATCGCCCCCGCGCGCGTGGCTTAACCCCAGCAAAGGGGACCCCATGATCGACATCGCCACCCGCGTCTGGAACCACAAGTGGAAGATCGACCCGATCGTCCGCTCGCTGATCGACACGGATTTCTACAAGTTGCTGATGTGCCAGTCGGTCTTCCGCAACCGGCCCGACACCCGCGTCACCTTCTCGCTGATCAACCGCTCCGCCCATGTCCCGCTCGCGCGCCTCATCGACGAGGGCGAGCTGCGCGAACAGCTCGACCACATCCGGACCCTGTCGCTGGCCCGCGGCGAGTCCACCTGGCTGCGGGGCAACACCTTCTACGGCCAGCGCCAGATGTTCCGCCCCGATTTCATGGAATGGTTCGAGGCCCTGACGCTGCCACCCTACCACCTGGAGCGGCGCGGCGATCAGTACGAGCTGGCCTTCGAGGGCGCCTGGCCCGAGGTCATGCTCTGGGAGATACCGGCGCTGGCCGTTCTGATGGAACTCCGCTCCCGCGCCGTGCTGCGCGATCTGGGCCGGTTCGAGCTGCAGGTGCTCTACGCCCAGGCCATGTCCCGCGTCTGGGGCAAGGTGCAGCGCCTGCGCGACCTGCCCGACCTGCGGCTCGCGGATTTCGGCACGCGGCGGCGGCATTCCTTCCTCTGGCAGGACTGGTGCGTGCAGGCCCTGCGCGAGGGGCTGGGCGACAGCTTCACCGGCACCTCGAACTGCCTGATCGCCAAGAACCGCGACCTTGAGGCGATCGGCACCAATGCCCACGAACTCCCCATGGTCTATTCCGCGCTGGCCGAGGGCGACGCGGCGCTGGCCCGCGCGCCCTACGACGTGCTGGCCGACTGGCAGGAGGAGCATTCCGGCAACCTGCGCATCATCCTGCCCGACACCTACGGCACCGCGGGCTTCCTGGAGCGCGCGCCCGACTGGCTGGCGGGCTGGACCGGCATCCGCGTGGATTCCGGCGATCCGGCCGAGGGCGCCGAGACCGCGATCCGCTGGTGGCAGTCGCGCGGCGAGGATCCGCGCGAGAAGCTCGTGATCTTCTCCGACGGGCTGGATGTCGACAAGATCGAGCAGCTCCACCAGCAATTCTCCGGCCGCGTCCGCGTCAGCTTCGGCTGGGGCACGCTGCTCACGAACGACTTCCGCGGCCTCGTCGAAGGCGACCGCCTGGCGCCGTTCTCGCTGGTCTGCAAGGCGGTGGCGGCCGACGGCAAACCCACCGTCAAGCTGAGCGACAACCCCCGCAAGGCGATGGGCCCCGAGGCGGAGGTTGAGCGCTACAAGCGGGTCTTCGGGGTGGGGGCGCAGGAGGAGATGGAGGTGGTGGTTTAGAAGAGATCACCGTTATGGATTTTGCCGTCAAGAAGCCAACAGCCCCAGAATTGTTGCGAGCAGAAGAAACAGGCCGCCTGCTATAACTGGATGACTTTCTATCTTCGATACAATCCCATTTTTCGGATCCTCATCTTCCCCTTCAGTATAAATCTTGCCGCCAGTCGCTTGATTGTGGACTTCCAGAAGCTGATTTGCTAGATATCCCTCGAGAAGCCCCTCCATTTCACCCAAGTCTGTCTTCCCACGCTTCCATGCTTCATCAGCCGCTTCAAGCGCGTTATAGTATGGGCTTTTATTTTCTGCTATTTGCTCTGGGATCGTGTTCGTGCCCGGCAGAACCTTCTCAAGTTTTCCGCAGAGGACCATGTATGATAAAATTCTAGATGTCCTGCCATTTCCATCCGAAAACGGATGTATCCAGTTCAGACGCCACATGACGTATGAACTAAGATGGGTGGCCGTATGTGAGGACCAGTTTGCCTTTAAATACTCCAGCATCTCCTCGACGTGCCTCGCAACGTCTTCACCTGAAATTGGTTCGTGACTGCTTCCCTTGATAGCTACGCCTGCGGGTCTGAAATTCCCGGCGTACGGATCAATCCCGTCCATTGCCTTTCGGTGAAGGGTAAGGACCATTGAAATGTTCAGCGATGGCCGCTTTGCCTTTATCCACCGCTCTACCTCGTCCATTCCCCAGTCGAATTGATCTAGGGCGTTTGCCGCCTCCTTCTCCGCCAGCTCAATAGGATCAGAGATCAGTACAGGAACCTCAGCCTCGCTTTTTCGGTCGGCCATCTATCAGCTGTTCTCTTCATTTCGTGATTTCCGAGCTGCCTTTTCGACCATCTTGCGCGTCACTTTTTCATTTTCGATATGCGCTGTTCCATATGCAAAGCTTACGCGCTGTTTAAAGGTTTCCGGTTCGCTCATTTGAACTCTTTTTGCCACTCTGAGTAGTTCATTTAGAGATTTTTTCATTGTGCCCGCTCCCAAATGTGGTGTCACTTACACTCCCATGTAGCTCTTCTTGTAGCAAGAGCGAAGGCTGGTCCCTGCGTCATTTCGGGGCAAGAAGGAACGCACCCTACCTCTCCCCAAGCAGCGCGCCCAACCCTACCCCCAACCCCCCCGCGCCCTACCTACCCGCGATGATCCGCTTCATCGACATCGCCTATGAGCGCTTCGCCGCGGCCATCTCCACCCTGCTTCTCGCAGGGATGGCGATCGTCATCCTGGTCGCGACCTTCTCCTTCCTGCGGCTGACCGGCGAGGTGCTAACCGGGGCCTTTGCGGGCACCAGCTACGCCACGCTTCAGCGGCTCTTCGACGGGTTGCTCGGCGCGATCATCGCGCTGGAGCTCGCCCATTCCGTCCACCTGATGGTCACCGGCCAGCGCGGCTTCGGGCAGGTGCGGATCGTGCTGGTTATCGGCATCCTCGCCGTCGTCCGAAAGCTCATCGTGGTCGAGCTCGAGGCCGTGTCGGGCCTCCTCCTCCTCGGTCTCGCCGCCGCCGTGATCGCGCTGGGCGGGATCTACGCGCTCCTCATCTGGATGGATCGCGACGGGAAGATGCCCAAGGACTGACGCCGCCCCCGACCGGCGCCGACCCGCCGGCGCGCGGCACAACCCCGGACGGAACGGCGCCCCCGTGATACACTTCATGCGGGAGGCGGCGGCCGGCAGCCGCGCCTCCCGTGGTTCCGCGTATCAGTGAGGGAGGATTTTCCATGCCGTTCTACATGCTTCAGGGGCAATACACCGCCAAGGCCATCAAGGCGCTGGTCGACAAGCCGCAGGACCGCACCGGCCCCGCGAAGAAGCTCTTCGACGCGACCGGCGTCACCATGCACCACCTGTTCTTCTGCTTCGGGCGCGACGACGTGATGGTCATCGTCGAGGCGCCGAACGACGAGGCCGTCGCCGCCTCGGTCCTGGCGCTGGGCGCGTCGGGCGCCTTCGGGGGGATGATGACGACCAAGCTGCTGACCTCGGCCGAGGCGCAGGCCGCGATGACCAAGGCGCATGACGCCGCCAAGGCCTACGTGCCCGTCACCGCCTGAGAGGGCCGCGGGGGCCGGTCAGACGCCGTCCGGCCCCTGCCGCAGCGCCTTGATCTCGCCGCGGCGCTTCTTCGCCTCGACGCGCTTGCGCTTCTGGTTGCGCGACACCTGCGTCTTCACGCGTTTCTTCGGCTTCACCGCCGCCGCGCGGATCAGCTCCGCCAGCCGGGCGCGCGCGATCTCGCGGTTGCGCGCCTGGCTGCGCTCCTCGGACGCCTGGATGACCACGGCCCCGTCCTTGGTCCAGCGCCGCCCCGCCAGCCGCCGCAGCCGCGCCTTGACCGGGCCGGGCAGGGCGGGCGAGCGGTCCGCCTCGAAGCGCAGCTCGACCGCGGAGGAGACCTTGTTGACGTTCTGCCCGCCCGGGCCGCCCGCGCGGACGAATTGCTCGGTCAGCTCCCAATCCTGGATCTCGATCTCGTCGGTCACGCGGAGCGGCATGGCGGTCTCGGGCGTCGCGGGGAAGATGGGGCGGGCCGGCGCGTCGCCGGACCCCTTACATGAAAGAAGGCCGCCCCTCGACAACGGGACGGCCTTCCGAAAGTCTCAGGAGGCGGGGTCGGTTAGAGGAACTCCGCCTCGAAGGGTGTACCCTTGGGCTGCCTCAGGTACGGACCTCCGAAGTTGTCCCGACCGCTTTCTCCAATCCCTTTCTAGACACTGGATCACCTCCTTTCGCTGGTTGCCGATGCCTCGGAGGTTGGCACGTATCTGGTATGGGTCAAGCCCTTTCACGCAACCTTTTGTGTCATTTTCCCGGTGATGAGCCGGAACGGCACCAGCGCGAGCAGCGCCACGCCGATCTTCACCGACCAGTCGGCTAGCGCCAGCCCGACCCAGAGCGGCCCGACGGCCGTCGCCTCCTGCGCCCAGGACACGTCGCCCCAGGCGGCGGGGAAGGCCAGGAAGCCCGCGAAGGCGATGGTGAAGAAGATCGCCGTGTCCACAACCGAGCCCACCACCGACGAGGTCAGCGGCGCGACGTACCAAACCCGGTCCCGCAGCGCGGAAAACACCCCGAGGTCAATCAGTTGCGCGACGAGGAACGCGGTGCCGGAGGCCAGCGCGATGCGCCAGGTCACGAGCGGCCCGAACTCGCCCTGGATCTGCGTGCCGATCAGCGAGCAGACGAGGCCCACGGCGAAGCCCCACAGCACGACGCGGCGCGCGCGGTCGGGCCCGTGCAGGCGGTTGGTGACGTCGGTCACGAGGAAGGCCAGCGGATAGCTGAACGCCCCCCAGGTGAGCCAGCCATCGGCGATGAGGAACTGCACGCCGATATTGGACGCGACGACGATCGCCGCCATGGCGAGGATTGGAAGAAGCATAGGGTAACCCGTTTTGACATGGTGGTCGGAGACATGGCCCGGGGGACGTCCCGTCGGGCAAGGCCGCCCTCTAGGCCCCTTCGGTCCCGGGTGCAAGATCGTCGGCGCGGAAGGGCTCGGGGATCGCGTCCCGTCCGTCGAGGATCAGGTCGGCCAGGATCTCGGCCAGTTTCGGTGCCATGCCGAAGCCGATCTTGAACCCGCCATTGGCGACGAACTGCCCCGGCCGCCCCGGCCAGGCGCCGGCCAGCGGCGCGCGGGACCGGGCGCGCGGGCGGATGCCGGCCCAGCGGCGCAGCACGGGCGCGTCGCGCAGACCGGGCAGGACGGCGCGGGCGCGCTCCAGCAGCGCCTCGGCCTGACCGTCCGGCTCGGCATGGTCGAAATCGCGCTCGGAGGTCGAGCCGATCGCGGTCGTGCCGTCGGCATGGGGCACGACATGCAGCCCGTCGACGTAAAGCTGCGGCCGGTCGCGCCGGTCCAGCTCCAGCAGCACCGCCTGGCCCTTCACACCGGTCCCCGCCGCGCGGCCCCGGCCGTCGCGCATCTCGGCCAGTCCTTCCCAGCCGGTGGCGTGCAGCACCGCGCCCTCGGGCGCGGCCGCCGCCACGATCTCGCCCCCCGCGGCGCGGATCGCGCGGGCCAGCGCGTCGCAGGCGCGCGCGGGGTGCAGGCGGGCCGAGAGCGTGTCGCGGATGACTTCGGCCGTGCCGGGCGACCAGCCGTCGGGCGCCGGCACGACTTCCCAGACCGCCGCGCCGCGCCAGAGCCGCCGCGCCCCCTCGGCGCGCTCCAGCGCGCGGGCGCGGGCCTCGGCATCCGCGATCGGCTGCAGCCGGCCGGTCCGCGCATAGCCCGGATCGCCGCCCCCGGCCTGCGCCACCTCGGCCCACCAGGCCTCGGACATCAGCAGGCTGTCGAGCTGGAAGGCCTTCTTCGGGTTCCACTGCTCGGGCACATGCGGGGCCAGCGCGCCGACGATCCCTCCCGAGGCCCCGGCGCCGACGCCGCCGGGATCGACCACGCGCACCCGCGCGCCGCGCCGGGCCAGCGCCCAGCCGCAGGACAGGCCGGATACGCCCGCGCCCAGGATGGTGACGTCGATTGCCAAGACCCGCATCCTTCCGCATGAGAACGGGGCGAGGCATAGGGCAGGCGATGGGCGACGGAAATCCCCCCGAACTGGACTGGCGCGACGGTGTCCCCGTCGCGCGCGCCTTCGGTGACCCGTATTTCTCGCTGGCCGACGGGGCGGCCGAGACGCGGCACGTCTTCCTCGGCGGCAACGATCTGCCCGCGCGCCTGCGCGACGGCTTCCACGTGGCCGAGCTAGGCTTCGGCACCGGGCTGAACGCGCTGGTGCTGGCCGCCGCCTGGACCGGGCCGGGCCGCATCGCGATGACCAGCTTCGAAGCCTTCCCAATGGCGAAGGACGACATGGCCCGCGCGCTGTCGGGCTTCCCGGGCCTCGGCGCTGAGGCCCTGCTCGACCAGTGGCCGGGCGAGCGGATCGCGCTGGGCGGGCTCGACCTGACGCTGATCCCGGGCGACGCGCGCGACACCCTGCCGCGCTGGGCCGGGCGCGCTGACGCTTGGTTCCTCGACGGCTTCGCCCCAGCCCGCAATCCCGAGCTCTGGGAGCCGGATCTGATGGCTCAGGTCGCGCGCCACACCGCGCCCGGCGGCAGCTTCGCCACCTACACGGCGGCGGGCCATGTCCGGCAGGCGCTGGCCGCGGCGGGTTTCGCGGTCGAGCGCGTGCCGGGCTTCGGCCGCAAGCGTCACATGACGCGCGGGCGGCTGCCATGACCGACGCGGGCCGCGGCATCGCGTTGATGTGCCTGACCATGCTGGCGCTCGCGGTGCAGGACGGCTTCTCGCGGCACCTGGCGGGCGAATACAACGTCTGGATGGTGGTGATGATCCGCTACTGGTTCTTCGCCGCGCTGGCCTGCGGGCTGGCGGCGAGCCGGGGCCGGCTCCGCGCGGCCTTCGCCACGCCCCGGCCGTTCCTGCAGGCCGGGCGCGGGCTGCTCTTCACCGCCGAGATCGTGATCCTCGTCTGGGCCTTCACCGAGCTGGGGCTTGCGCGCAGCCACGCGATCTTCGCGCTTTGCCCGCTGATCACCGCGGCCATCGCCGTCTGGGTGCTGGGTGAGCGCATCGGCGCGCGCCGTTGGCTTGCCATCGCCGCGGGCTTCGCCGGCGTCCTTGTGATCCTGCGGCCCGGTGCCGCCGGCTGGGACGCGACGGCGCTCGCACCGCTTCTGGCGGCGGCGATGTTCGGGCTCTACGCCGTGCTGACCCGACTGGCCGCGCGCACCGACACGGCGCTGACCAGCTTCGTCTGGACCGGCGTGACCGGCGCCGTCGCCATGACCCTGCCGGGGCTGTGGTTCTGGCAGCCGATGGCGCCGGCCGACTGGGGCTGGATGGCGGGGCTCTGCGGGGTGGCGGCGCTGGGCCAGTGGCTCTTCATCAAGACCTACGAGGCGGCCGAGGCCGGGCTGGTCCAGCCCTTCGCCTATCTGCAGCTCGTCTTCGCGAGCCTGATCGGGGTCACCGTCTTCGGCGAGACGCTGGCGGCCAATGTCGTGATCGGCGCGGGGATCGTCATCGCGGCGGGGCTCTTCACGATCCTGCGGGCGCGCCCTGCGCCGGGCGAGGGGCCGCTCGACCGCGGCGCGGGATAGCCGGGCGCGTCAGTCGCCCCGGGTCGCCTTGATCGCGGGGTCCGCCAACTCGTCATAACCCTCGCGCAGCCAGCGCGACAGCCGGACCTCCGCGGGCGCGCCGTTCAGCCGCGCGTGATAAGGCAGCAGGCTTTCCGAGACCCGCATGATGTAGTTGCGTGTCTCCGAGAAGGGCACGTCCTCGATCCAGTCGACCACGTCCACGCCGGGGGCGCCCGGATGGCCCTTCTGCCGGCTCCAGCGCCGCGCGCGCGAGGGCCCGGCATTGTAGGCGGCGGGCACCAGCACCGGCGACAGGCCGAATTCGGCCTCCAGCTCGCCCAGATAGGCGGTGCCCAGCCGCGCGTTGTAATCGGGGTCGCTGGTCAGCGCGCCCTGCCGGTATTCCGCGCCGATCAGCTCGGCCATCTCGCGGGCGGTGCCGGGCATGACCTGCATCAGACCGCGCGCGCCGGCGGGGCTGACGACCGAGGGGTCGAATTCCGACTCGCGCCGCGCGATCGACAGGACCAGCTCGGGGGCGACCGGGCCCGGCTCGGCGGCCAGGTCGGTCACCGGGAAGTACCCGGCATGCAGCTCGTGCCCGGCCTGCGCGGCCCGCTTGGCGACGATCAGCGCGATATGCGGCTCGTCGAGGTCGAGCGCGAGGTCGATCAGGCTGCCGATCTCGGCGCGGGGCAGGCTCTCGGCCAGATGCGCCATGAAGCGCTCGGCGAGGCCCATCTCGCCCACCGCGCGCAGCTCCAGCGCGGCGGCCAGGACGGAGCTGTCGAAGAAGGACGTCTCGGCCACCGGCGGAAAGGTCTCGGTTCCGGCCAGGCGCGGGTCGGCGGGCAGGCCCGCGCGTTCGGCGGCGAGCTGTCCGTAGAAGCTGGTCTGGTAGCGGGCGCCCGCGGCATAAGCCTCCGCCGCGCCCTCGGAATCGCCCGTCTCCTCCAGCGCGCGGCCCAGCCAGTAGCCCGCCCGGCCCTTCGAGATGGGCGAGGCGACGGCCGCGTCGAAGCGGCGGAAATGCGCGGCCGCCGCGGCGGCGTCGTCGCGGAAGCGCAGCGCGACATAGCCGGCCAGCCACTCATTGCCCGCGACGGCGCGATGGCCCTCGGGCAGGTGGTGGCGGGCGGCGACGCGGTAGGCCTCCTCGGGGAAGCCGTCCTGCTTGAGCCCGCGGGCCAGCCGCTCGCGATGCTGGCCCCAGGCCTCGGGCCGGCCGAGGCTGTCGGCGCTTTCGTCGAAGGCGAAGAGGAGCTCCAGCGCGTCCTCGCGGCGGTCCTTCTCCAGCCGCCAGCGGAACCGCTCATAGGCGAGGCCGGGATGGTCGCGCAGCACCTCCGGCACCGCTTCGATCAGATCGTCCACGCCGGGCCGCCCGTCGCGCAGCGCGATCCGCGCGCGCGCCAGCGCAGCCTCGGGCCCGGCGACCAGCGGCAGCACGCGCTCGGCGCTCTGCAGGTCGCCCGACCAGGCCATGGCGTCCAGGCGGGCGGCGTGAAACGGCTCCAGCACCTCGCCGAAGAGCTGCAGGAACCCCGCCTGGCTGGAGCTGGGCATCGGCATGGCGAGCCACGTCTCGATGGCCAGCGTTTCGGCCTCGGCCGCGCGGCCCTTGGCGCGCAGCGCCGTGGCCAGCATCAGCGCGCCCTTCGAGGTGCGCGGCGGCCGCCCGTCGAAGAATTCGAGGATCGCGTCGGGCGCGGCGGTGGCGGGGATCGTGGGCTCGACCCGCGCCTGCAACAGGTCCAGCCCCGGCCAGTCGGGATTGCGGCGCAGGAACTCGCGGCCCTCCGCGAAGGTGCCCTTGCGGGCGCGCAGCAGCGTCCACATCACGACGTCGCGCGCCGGCTGCGTGTCGATCCGCGCCATCGCCGCCAGCGCCGCGTCGCGGTCGCCCGCGCGCGCCTGCGCGAGCCCCGCGGCGAGATTGCCATCCGCGCGCGCCGCGCCCGCCAGAACCAGCGCCGCGACCGCGATCGTCGCGATCCTGAGAAACATCCTGTCCCGCACTCCCCAACGCAGTTGACGGTCGACCTAGCACGAATCCGGCATCCGCCAGAAGCATCGCCTTGTGGCCGTTTCGACCCTTGGCTAGTTTCCGCTCGATTTTGTGACCTTAAGGAGGCGACGATGTTCAAAGGCTCCATGCCCGCGCTGGTGACGCCCCTGAAGGACGGCGCGGTGGATTTCGCGGCGCTCGACGCCCTTGTCGACTGGCAGATCGCGGAAGGCTCCCACGGGCTGGTGCCGGTCGGTACGACCGGCGAAAGCCCCACGCTCACCCATGCCGAGCACGAGGCCGTGGTCGAGGCTGTGGTCAAGCGTGCCGCGGGCCGCGTGCCGGTGATCGCGGGCGCGGGGTCGAACAACACCGCCGAGGCGCGCCGCTTCGTCCAGCACGCCAAGGCCGTCGGCGCCGATGCCGCGCTGGTGGTCACGCCTTATTACAACAAGCCCACCCAGGCCGGGCTGATCGCGCATTTCAGCGCGCTGAACGAGGTCGGCCTGCCGATCGTCATCTACAACATCCCCGGCCGCTCGGTCGTGGACATGACGCCCGAGACCATGGGCAAGCTGGCCAAATTGCCCAACATCGTGGGCGTGAAGGATTCGACCGGCGATCTGTCCCGCGTCAGCGCGCAGCGCATCACCTGCGGGCCGGATTTCATCCAGCTCTCGGGCGAGGACGCGATCGCGCATGGCTTCAACGCGCAGGGCGGCACGGGCTGCATCTCGGTCACCTGCAACGTCGCGCCGCGGCTTCTGTCCGAGATGCAGGAAGCGACGCTCGCCGGCGATTTCGCCACTGCGCTCGAGATCCAGGACCGGCTCATGCCGCTGCATCAGGCGATCTTCGCCGAGCCGGGGCTGGTCGGCGCCAAGACCGCGCTCGCCATGCTGGGCCGCTGTTCGGAGGAGGTGCGCCTGCCGCTGGTCGGCGCGACCGAACCCACGCGCGCCCGGATCGCCGACGCCATGCGCCATGCGGGGCTCTTGAACTGAGACGTCCGTGACCGCGCCGGGCCTGCCGCGCGGGCTGGTCCCGCTTCTCTCGGCGGCCAATTTCGTGATCGGCATGGGCGCCTTCCTCGTGATCGGCGCGCTGGGGCCCCTGGGCCGCGACCTGTCGATGTCGCCCGCCCAGGCGGGCTGGGTGCTCACCTCCTATGCGCTGGGCTACGCGCTGCTATCGCCGCTTCTGGTCTCGCTGACCGGCGGGCTGGGACGGCGGCGGGTGCTGGCGCTCGGCATGGGGCTCTTCGCGCTGGCGGCGATGGGCTCGGCGCTGGCGCCCTCGGCCGGCTGGCTCTTCGCGGCGCGGGTGCTGGCGGCGGCGGGGGCGGGGATGTGCACGCCCGTCACGGCGGCCGTCGCGGGCGCGCTGGCCCCGCCCGACCGGCGCGCGCATGTGCTCGCGATGACGCTGTTCGGGCTGACGCTGGCGCAGGTGCTGGGCGTGCCGGCGGGCAGCTGGATCGCCTATCAGGCGGGCTGGCGCGCCGCCTTCTGGGTGGTCGCGGTCCTCGCGGTGCTGGCGACCGTCGCGCTGTGGCTGCGGGTGCCGGCGGGGCTCTCCTTCCAGCCGGTCCGGCTGGCCGATCTGGCCCGGGTCCTCGCCGCACCGCGCATGATGCTGGCCATCGGCTTTACCGCCACCTTCCTCGGCGCGATCTATGTGCCCTACACCTATCTCGCCCCGCTGCTCGAACAGGCGATGGGCCTCGGCCGCGACGGCGTGACGGCCGCGCTGGCGGTCTACGGGGCGGGGGCGGTGGTGGGCAACCTGCTGGGCGGACGGCTGGCAGACCGGCTGGGCGCGGTGCGCACGCTGGTCCTTCTGTCGCTGGGGCAGGTGGCGCTGATGCCGCTGATCTCGACCCTGCCCTGGGGGCTGATGCCGGCGCTCGCCTTCTTCTTCCTCTGGGCGGTGTCGGGCTGGTCCTTCATGGCAGGCCAGCAGGCCCGGCTGGTCACGCTGGCGGGCGCGCGCGCGCCGGTCGTGCTGTCGCTCAACGCCGCGGCGATCTATCTGGGCGCGGCCTTCGGGGCGGCGCTCGGCGGCTGGGTGGTCTCGGGCGCGGGCCTGATGGCCGTGGGCTGGGCCGGCGGCCTCCTGGCGCTGGGCGCGGTCGCGCACATCCTCGCCTCCGCCCGGCTCGCCCCGGTGGACAGCGCGCCCCTGCGCCCCTAGGTGACGGCCATGGCGAAGAAGGACGAAAACAAGAACTACAAGGTCATCGCCGAGAACCGGCGGGCGCGCTTCGACTACGCGATCGAGGACGATATCGAATGCGGCATCATTCTCGAGGGCTCGGAGGTCAAGTCGCTGCGCCAGGGCGGGGCCAATGTCGCCGAGAGCTATGCCGAGGTGAAGGATGGCGAGCTCTGGCTCGTCAATTGCTACATCGCCCCCTACGCCCAGGCCGCGCCCTTCGGCCATGACGAGCGCCGCCGCCGCAAGCTCCTGGTGTCCAAGCGCGAGCTGTCGAAGTTGTGGAACGCCTCGGCGCGCGAGGGCTACACGCTCGTGCCGCTGGTGCTCTATTTCAACCATCGCGGGATGGCGAAGCTGAAGATCGGCATCGCCAAGGGCAAGAAGACCTCCGACAAGCGCGACACGATGGCCAAGCGCGACTGGCAGCGCCAGAAGGCGCGCCTCTTGAAGGAACACGGCTGACGAGCCTCGGGGCGATCCCCGCGCAGGCCCCGAGGTATTTGATGCCGGAGTAAGAAGGGTCTTGCCATCGCGCCGGGCCCGTCGTCCCTAGCGGGCCATGACCGTCCTGTCCGCCCTGCGCCTCAGCCGCGCGCCCGTCGCCGCCTTCGCGGCCGTGGGCGTCACCTGGGGCTGTTTCGCCGCCATGGCGCCGGTGCTGAAGGCGCGGGCGGGGGTGGACGATGCGACCTTCGGGCTGATGCTGCTCGGGACGGCGCTGGGGCTTGCGACGACGCTCTATGTCGCGCCGCGCTGGGACCGGGGCCTCGGGCGCTGGGCCATGCCGCTGGGCACCGTCCTCGTGGCGTTCGCCGCGCTGGGTCCCGGCTGGGCGGCCACGCCGCTGGCGCTGTTTCTCGCGCTGACGCTGATGGGCGCGACCAGCGGGCTCACCGACGTGGTGATGAATGCCCGCGTCTCCGAGATCGAGGCCCGCGCCGCGCGCAGCCTGATGAACGCCAACCACGCCATGTTCTCGGTCGCCTATGCCGCCTCGGCGCTGGCCACCGGCGCGATGCGCGAGGCCGGCTGGACCCCCGAGCAGATCTTCCCGGCGATCTCGGCCGCGCTCCTGCTGCTTGCGCCCTTCCAGTTCATGGAGACCGCGCGCCCCGAGCCGCCCGACCCCGACGCGCCGACGCGCCTGCCGGTCGCGCTGATCGCGGTCTGCTCGGGCATCGTGCTCATCGCCTTCATGGCCGAATCGACGGTCGAGAGCTGGTCGGCCCTGCATATCGAGCGGACGCTGAACGGCGGCGCGGCCGAGGGCGCCTTCGGCCCGGCCATGCTGGGGATCACCATGGCGCTGGGACGCTTCTCGGGACAGGTCGTCGCGGCGCGCTTCTCGGAGGTGGGGGTGATCCGCATCGCCTCCGCGCTGGCCGTGGCGGGCGTGCTGGTCGCCGCCAGCGCGCCCTCACCGGGCGTGGCCTATCTGGGGTTCGGGCTCCTCGGCCTCGGTATCTCGGTGATCGGTCCGATGGGCCTCGCGCTCGCCGGCCGGCTCGCGACCCCGCGCCAGCGCACGGCGGTGATCGCGCGGGTCGCGGTGATCGGGTTTCTGGGCTTCTTCCTTGCGCCCGCGCTGATGGGGCTCGGCTCCGAGGCCTTCGGGCTACGCTGGGCCTTCGCCGGCGTGGCGGTGCTGCTGGCGGTGGTCTGGCCGCTCAGCCGTTCCGCCCATGCGGCTCCCATTCGCCCCTGAAGCCCTTGGGCACCAAAAGGTTGTGCGGCCCCAGGTCGTGGACGTCCTTCTCGCCGCAGAGCGCCATGGTCGTGTCCAGCTCCTTGCGGATGACCTCCAGCGTCTGGGCCACGCCCTTCTGGCCCATCGCGCCCAGCCCGTAGATGAAGGCGCGGCCAATATAGGTGCCGCGCGCGCCCAGCGCGACGGCCTTCAGCACGTCCTGCCCCGAGCGGACGCCGCCATCCATGTGGACCTCGATCTTGTCGCCCACCGCGTCCACGATCTCGGGCAGCATCCGGATCGAGCTCAGCGCCCCGTCCAGCTGCCGGCCGCCATGGTTCGACACGATGATCGCGTCGGCCCCGACCTGCAGCGCCATCCGCGCATCCTCCGCATCGAGGATGCCCTTCAGGATCAGCTTGCCGCCCCATTTCTCCTTGATACGGCGCACCTTCTCCCAGTCGAGCCGCGGATCGAACTGCTCGTTCGTCCAGGAGGCGAGGCTCGCGGCATTCTCCACGCCCTTGGCATGGCCCACGATATTGCCGAAGAACCGCCGCTTGGTCTGCAGCATGTTCAGGCCCCAGCCGATCTTGGTCATCATGTTGGCGACCGAGGCGGGGGTCAGCTTGGGCGGGGCGCTCAGCCCGTTCTTCAGGTCCTTGTGCCGCTGGCCCAGGATCTGCAGGTCCAGCGTCAGCACCAGCGCGTCGCAGCCCGCCGCACGGGCGCGCTCGATCAGGCGGTCGACGAAATCCTCGTCGCGCATCACGTAGAGCTGGAACCAGAAGGGCTTGGTCGTGTGCTCGGCCACGTCCTCGATCGAGCAGATCGACATGGTCGACAGCGTGAACGGCACGCCCGCGGCCTCCGCCGCCTTGGCGGCCAGGATCTCGCCATCGGCATGCTGCATCCCCGTCAGCCCCACCGGCGCCAGCGCCACCGGCATCGCCACCTCGCGCCCGATCATCGTCGTGGCGGTCGAGCGCCCCTCCATGTCCACCGCCACGCGCTGGCGCAGGCGGATCAGGTCGAAATCGCTCTCGTTCTCGCGATAGGTCTGCTCGGTCCAGCTGCCCGACTGGCAATAATCGTAGAACATCTTCGGCACGCGGCGGCGGTAGATGGCGTGCAGATCGTCGACATTGGTGATAACGGGGGGCATCGGCGGACCTCCTGGATTGGTCAGAAGTCCTAACCAATTCGCGGGGAACGGGCAATCCGGAATCCCGCGTTGCAATTGATACGACATCGTACTATGTAGTACAACATCGTATCAAAGGAGGCTGTCATGCCCGACCTCTCCCGCAGAAAGACCCTGGCCCTGATCGGCGGCGGAACCGTCCTCGCCGCGGGCGCCGGGATTGGCGCCTTCGCCGCCACCCGCACACCCCATGCCGCGCTCGCCCCCTGGGACGCGGCGGGGGCCTATGCCGATCCGCGGATGCGCGCGCTCAGCTACGCGCTGCTCGCGCCCAATCCGCACAACCGCCAGCCTTGGGAGGCGGAGCTGATCGGCACGGACGGCATCACCATCTGGCGCGACCCGGCGCGCGACCTGCTGGTGACCGACCCCTTCGCCCGCCAGCTCACCATCGGGATGGGCTGTTTCCTCGAACTCGCCCGCATGGCCGCCGACGCGGAGGGTCTCGCCACCGAAACCACGCTCTTCCCGGCGGGCGAGGCCGGCCCCGTCGCGCGGCTGCGCCTCGTGCCGGGCGGCACGCCCGATCCGCTCTTCGCGCATGTGATGGAACGCCGATCCCACAAGGCGGCCTTCGAACTCCGCCCCGTCACCGCGGATGCCGCCGCGCCGCTGGCCCGCCACGCCACGCTGCATCTGGACGGACGCCTGCGCGACGACCTCCGCCAACTCGCCCAGGACGCCTGGCGGACCGAGATGGCGACCCCCGCCGCGTTGAAGGAAAGCATCGACCTGCTGCGCATCGGCCGCAACGAGATCGAGGCCAATCCCGACGGCATCGACCTGGGCGGCCCGCTGATGGAGGGGCTGGCGCGGGCCGGCCTCCTGACCCGCGCGGCGGCGATGGATCCCGACAACCCGGGCACGCGCCGCCAGATCGAGGGCGAGGCCGCGATCATCATGGGCGCGCCCGCGATGCTGACCCTGGTGACGCCCGGCAATACGCGCCGCGACCAGATCGCGGCCGGGCGCCGCTGGCTGCGCCTTAACCTCGCCGCCACCGGCGCGGGGCTGGCGATCCGCCCCGTCAGCCAGGCGCTGCAGGAATATCCGGAGATGGCCGCCCATCTGGCGCGCGCGCATGCCCTCGCCGCGCCGGATGGCGGGACGGTTCAGATGCTCGGCCTTCTGGGCTATGCAGCTCGCACGGCCCGCACCCCGCGCTGGCCGCTCGAAACCCGGATGCGCGATGCCTGACTCCGAACACGATCCCGACGCGCTGCGCCGCGTCTTCGCGATCTTCAACGAGGTCGGGATCGTCGCCCAGCTCAGCCGCGCGCTCTTCGAGGCGCGGCTGCCGCCGGGCGTGCTGGTGCCGCATTTCTCGATCCTCAACCATCTCGTGCGGGTCGCGGACGGGCAGACGCCCCTGACCCTCGCCCGCGCCTTCCAGGTCCCCAAGACCACCATGAGCCACATGGTCGCCACAGTCGAAAAGCGCGGCTGGGTCGAACTCCGGCCCAACGCCGCCGACGGGCGCTCCAAGCGGGTCTGGCTGACCCCGGCGGGCCGCGCCTTCCGCGAAGACGCCATCGCCGCGCTGACCCCCGACCTCGCGACCGCCGCGACGGCGCTCGACCCGGCCGCGCAGGATCAGCTCCTGGCCCATCTCGAAACCCTGCGGCGCTTCCTCGACGCCGCCCGCGATCAGCCGAACGGATCCGCCGGGTAGCCCACGCCGGTCAGGCACAGCCCGTCCGGCGGCGCCACCGGCCCGCAGGCGGCGCGGTCCCGCGCGGCCAGCACCTCGGCCACGCGCCCGGGCGGCCAGGCGCCCGCGCCCACCCGCTCCAGCGTGCCCGCGATCGAGCGCACCTGGTTGTGCAGGAAGGACCGCGCCCGCAGATGCAGGCGGATCTCCTGCCCGCCCGGATGCGGCAGCGCCTCAACCGCGATCTCGTCGAGTGACTTCACCGGTGAGGCCGCCTGGCAGATCGACGCCCGGAAGGTCGTGAAATCGTGCCGCCCCACCAGATGCGCCGCGCCCGCGCGCATCGCGTCGGCGTCCAGCGGCCCGGGCACGCGCCAGGCCTGCCCGCGATCCAGCACCAGGGGCGCCCGGCGGGCGACGATGCGGTAGGTATAGCGCCGCTCGACGGCCGAGAACCGCGCGTGCCAGCCATCCGCCACCCGCGCGCCGGCGGTGATCGCGACCGGCGCGGGCCTCAGGTGGTGATTGACCGCTTCCGACAGCCGGAACGGGTCCCAGTCGCGCGCCAGCTCGGCATGGGCGACCTGCCCCGTTGCGTGCACGCCCGCATCCGTGCGCCCCGCCGCGGCGATCGCGGGCATCGCGGGCTCCAGCACCCGCAGCGCCTCCTCCAGCGTCTGCTGTACCGAGGCCGGCCCGTCCTGGCGCTGCCAGCCCGCGAAGGGGCCGCCGTCATATTCGATGCGGAAGGCGTAGCGTGGCATGCCGCGCGCCATGCCACGCCGCGCGCCAAGGGTGAAGGGGGCAGGGGCCTAGCGATAGGCGCGCTCGGCCTCGATCAGCCGCCGCTTGCGCCACAGCCCGCCGCCATAGCCGGTCAGCGACCCGTCCGCCCCGATGACCCGGTGACAGGGGATGACCACCGCGATCCGGTTGGCCCCGTTGGCCCGCGCAACGGCGCGCGTCGCCGCCGGCCGGCCGATGGCGGCGGCGATCTCGGAATAGCTGCGGGTGTGCCCCGGCGGAATCGCCCGCAGCGCCGCCCAGACCTGCCGCTGGAAGGGCGTGCCCGCGGGCTCCAGCGGCGTGGCGAAGCCCGCGCCGCGCCCGGCCAGGAAGGCGTCCAATTCCGCAGCCACCGCGTCCACCGGCGGCAGCCGACCGAGCCCGAGCGACCCCTTCGCCTCCGCCCGGAGGCGCCGCAATTCGTTCGGCAGGGCGGGGCGGTCGGCGAATTCCAGAAGGTGCAGATGCGTCCGGCTCGCCACCGCGACCATCGCGCCCAGCGCGGTCTCGATCCAGTCGGCCTGCAAGAGCCCGTCGCGCGCCAGCGTGCCGGGCGCCACGCCCAGATACCGCGCGAAGGCGCAGCGAAAGCCCGACGCGCTCTCGAAGCCCGCGGCCTGTTGCGCGGCGATCACCGCGCCGCCCTCGGCCAGCTCCGCCGCGCCCCGGCCCAGCCGCCGCAGCCGCGCCATGGTCAGGAAGGTCATGCCGAATTGCCGCCGGAAGGCCCGGCGGATGGTCGATGGGTCCCAGCCCCGCGCGGCCACGCAGGCTTCGGTCCAGCGCCGCCCCGGATCGGCCTCCAGCGCCGCCAGCAGGTCGGCGGTGGCCGGATCGGTCCCGCCGGCCAGCGGATGGCATCGCTTGCAGGGCCGGAACCCCGCCTCCAGGCAGGCGGCGATCGAAGCGTGGAAGGTGCAATTCTCGCGCCGGGGCTTTCGCGCCGGGCAGGTCAGGCGGCAGAACACCCCCGTCGAGCCCACCGCCACCCAGGCGCGGCCGTCCCAGGCCGGATCGCGCGCCAGCAGCGCATCGTAGAGCGTGTCGTCGGAGGGCAGGGCGAAGAGCATGACCCGAGCCTAGCCCCGCCCCGCGGCCGGCGCAGCCGCATTTCGGGCGCCGCTTTCCCTTTTGCCCCCGCCCGGCCTATCTGTGGGCGGAATTCGGATGGGGACGGGCATGATCGGACGGTTCACGGATGCGGTGACGCGCGGGGTGGGGGACGTCGCGGCCTCGGTCACCGACGTGTTCGATCCGACCATCCGGCTGGGCGTCACCGGGCTCAGCCGCGCCGGCAAGACCGTCTTCATCACCTCGCTCGTCGCCAACCTGATCGACCGGGGCCGGATGCCCGGCTTCTCCGCCGGCGCGCGGATTGAGACCGCCTTCCTGCAGCCCCAACCCGACGACACCGTGCCGCGCTTCGACTACGAGGCGCATTTGGCCGACCTGACCGCCCGCCAGCCGCACTGGCCCGACGGCACCCGCGCCGTCTCCGAGCTGCGGCTGTCGCTCAAGGTCCGGCCCGCGGGGATGCTCGCGGGACTCCGCGGCGCGCGGACGGTGCATCTCGATATCGTCGACTATCCCGGCGAATGGCTGCTCGATCTCGGGCTGATGGAGAAGGAATTCGACGACTGGTCCGCCCGCGCGCTGCGCCGCCTGAAGGACTGGGGCGCCACCGGCTACGCCGCCGCGCTGGCCGCCGTGGACCCGGCCGCCAAGCTGGACGAGCCGACCGCCCAGGCGCTCGCCCGCGCCTACACCGCCGATCTGCGCGACTTGCGCGCCGCCGGCGCCTACGACCTGACCCCGGGCCGCTTCCTGTTGCCCGGCGAGCTCGAGGGCTCGCCCGCGCTGACCTTCGCGCCGATGCCCCCGGGCGAGGGCCCGCGCGGCAGCCTGCGCCGCGAGATGGCGCGCCGCTTCGAGGCCTACAAGCGGCAGGTCGTGCAGCCCTTCTTCCGCGATCATTTCGCCCGGCTCGACCGCCAGATCGTGCTACTCGACGTGCTGGGCGCGATCCGCCGCGGCCCCCGCGCGGTCGAGGAGATGCGCGCCGCGATGGCCGACCTGCTGACCGCCTTCAAGCCCGGCGCGCTGGGCTGGCTGATGGCGCTTCTGGGCGCGCGGCGGGTGGACCGCGTGCTGTTTGCCGCGACCAAGGCCGACCACCTGCACCACGAACAGCACGCGCGCCTGACCGCCATCCTCGAGGCGATGGTGCGCGACGCCCGCGCCCGTGCCGATTTCGCCGGCGCGCAGACCCGCGCCATGGCGATCGCGGCCCTGCGCGCCACGGTCGAGGAGACGCGCGAACATGGCGGCGGCAGCCTCGGGGTCGTGCGCGGTCGCCTGCTCGACACCGGGCGCGAGGCCGCGCTCTATCCCGGCGCGCTGCCCGACGATCCCGCGCATCTGCTGGGCCCCGCCCGCGAAGGCGCCGAGGCCTGGCTCGACGCCGATTACGACGTGATGGAGTTCGCCCCCGCGCCCCTGACCCTGCGCCCCGGCGAGGGCCCGCCGCATATCCGCCTCGACCGCGCGGCGGATTTCCTGCTGGCCGACCGGCTCTGAGGCGGCTCCATTGAACCCGGCGGCCCGAAGCGCCACCTTCCCCGAAGGCAGCAAAGGACCGGCCCGATGACCGACGCCCGCCGCGGCAAGCACAGGCCCGTCCTCTTCGAGATCGAGGCCGACCCCTCCGAGGGCGCGCCCGCCGCCGACCCCGCGGCCGCGCCGCCGGTTCCGGACGACGATGTCGCGCCCTCGCCCTCGGGGCGCGCGATGCAGACCGTGGCGCTCTTGGCCGCGCGGCGCGAACGCTCGCTCGCGGGCTGGTTCTGGGCCACGCTGGGCGCACTTCTGACCTTCGCGCTGGGCGTCGCCGCCTGGGAATTCGTGACCGGGCTCCTGGCCGCCAACGCGGTGCTGGGCTGGGTCGCCACGGCGCTGGTCGCGGCCTTCCTGCTGGCCTGCCTCGCCGTCGCCATGCGCGAGATCGTGGCCCTGTCGCGGCTGGGCCGGATCGACACGCTGCGCCGCCAGGCCGCCGCCGTCACCGACCTGACAGGGGCGCGCGCGCTCTCGGACCGGCTGGTCGCCTTCTATGCCGGGCGCGCCGACACGCGCTGGGGCCGCGAGGCGCTGGCCGCGCGGCGCGACGACCTGTTCGACGCCGACGCCGTGATCGCCCATGCCGAGACCGACCTTCTGGCCCCGCTCGACGCCGCCGCCACCCGCGAGGTCGAGGCCGCCGCCCGCCAGGTCGCGCTGGTCACCGCGGTGGTGCCACTGGCGCTGGCCGATGTGGCCGCGGCGCTCACCGCCAACCTGCGGATGATCCGCCGCATCGCGCTGGTCTATGGCGGGCGCGGCGGCACGCTGGGCTCCTGGCGGCTGGCGCGCACGGTGCTGACCCATCTGGCCGCCACCGGCGCGGTCGCGGTGGGCGACGACCTGATCCACTCGGTCGCCGGCGGCGGCGTGCTGGCCAAGCTCTCGCGCCGCTTCGGCGAGGGCGTGGTCAACGGCGCGCTCACCGCGCGGGTGGGCCTCGCCGCGATGGAGGTCTGCCGCCCGCTGCCCTTCACCCACACCCGTCCGCCGCGGATCACCGATGTCGTGGGCCGCGCGCTGGCCGGGCTCTTCGGCCAGAAGGGAGCCTGAGCATGGAAAGCCTCGCCGCCGATCTGCGCACCATGACGCGCACGCCGCTGCATGACGACCACGTCGCCCGGCTGCGCGAGATCGCCGAGGAGATCACGGTCCCCGCGGGCACCATGCTGGTCGCGCTCGGCGCCCCGGTCGACACCTTCCACTATGTGCTCGAGGGCGAGCTCGAGGCCGTCGATCCCGTCACCGGCGGCCGCTACGGCGACGGCGCCACGCTGGGCCCGACCCAGTTCACGGGCGAGATCGGGCTCCTGACCGGCGCGCGGGCGATGCTGGGCCTGCGCGCGGTCGCCGACAGCCGCCTGCTGGCCGCGCCCCGCGACGCCCTGCTCGAGCTGATGGCCCATATCCCCGAGATGTCGGACATCATCGTCACCGTCCTGGCCGGCCGCCGCCGCCGCCTGCTGGAAAGCGGCCAGGCCAGCCTGACGCTGATCGGCATGGACCGCGACCGCCATATCCGCGCCATCGGCGCCTTCGCCGCGCGCAACCGCATCCCCTTCCGCACGCTCGACCTGGGCTGCGGCGAGGCGGCGGCGGTCGCGGAAAGCTGTTCGATCACGCCCAGCGAGCCGGCCGTGGTCTTCGGCCGCGACACCGTGATCGCCGATCCCACCCCGCGCCGCATCGCCCGGCTCTACGGGCTGGATCTCGATCTGGGCGACGATCGCATCTACGACGTGCTGATCGTGGGCGGCGGCCCGGGCGGCATCGCCGCGGGCGTCTATGCCGGGGCCGAGGGGCTGTCGGCGCTGGTGGTCGAGGACGCGACCATCGGCGGGCAGGCCGGCACCTCCAGCCGGATCGAGAACTACATGGGCTTTCCCACCGGCATCTCGGGCGCGGATCTGTGCTTCCGCGGCGAGGTGCAGGCGATGAAGTTCGGCACCCGCTTCGCCGTGCCCCGCCGTGCCGCCGGGCTGGAGCGGCAGGCGGACGGGCTCTTCCGCGTCACGCTCGACGACGGCGCGGTCGCGCGCGCGCGGTCGATCGTGGTGGCCTGCGGCGTGCAATACCGCCGCCTGCCGCTCGAGCGGTTGGAGGCGTTCGAGAGCGCGGGCGTCTATTACGCCGCCACCGATGTCGAGGCGCGCTACTGCCGCGACACCGAGGTCGCCATCATCGGCGGCGGCAACTCGGCCGGGCAGGCCGCGATGTTCCTGTCGCGCTATGCTCGCTGCGTGCATCTCCTGGTGCGCGGCGACGGGCTGGCCGACAGCATGTCCGCCTATCTCTCGGGCCGGCTGGAGGCCGATCCCCGGATCCGGATCCGCACCCGCACCGAGGTCGCGGCGCTGGAAGGCGGCGACGCGCTGACCGGGATCCGGCTCGAGGGCGCGGGCGTCGCGCCGGGCGACGACCGCATCGACAGCCGCGCGCTCTTCGTGATGGTGGGCGCCGCGCCCAACACGGAATGGCTGAACCGGCAGGTCGATTGTGACGCCAAGGGCTTCCTTCTGACCGGCGAGGCCGTCGGCCGCGACAGCCCCTTCGCCACCTCGCTCGACGGCGTCTTCGCCGTGGGCGACGTGCGCGCGGGCTCGGTCAAGCGGGTGGCGAGCTCGGTGGGCGAGGGCTCGGTCGTGATCTCGAAGGTCTGGGAGCACGTCGCCGCGCAGCGCGACCGCGAGGCCGGGCGCGCGGCGGCGCAATGATCGCGGCTCAGCGCTCCGCGCGCCGGGTGGGTCGCGCGGGCGCCCCGCGGCGCTTCGGCGGCGGCAGGCAGAGCGGCATCAGGACGATGGCGGCGGTGCCCAGCAGGGCGAGGATCGCGGGCAGGTCGGGCAGGGGCATGGGCGTCTCCTTCCGGGGCCAGCCTGCCGCCCACGGATGAAGGCGAGGTTAACGCCGCATCGGCTTGCCGTTCCGCGCGGGCAGCGCCTATAAGGCGCGCGATGACGGGACCCGCGCGACACCAGCCGCGAATTACGCCCCCGGAGCCCTGATTCCCGGGGCGGCCGGGCCAAGGCGTGCGACGCGACGCCGAACCTCTCCCAGACAATCCGACCCGAAGGACGCCCGCGATGAGCGCCGAAACGCCCGACTACAAAGCCACGCTGAACCTGCCGCAGACCGACTTCCCGATGCGCGCGGGCCTGCCCAAGCGCGAGCCCGAATGGCTGGACCGCTGGGCGCGGATCGGCATCTACGACCGCCTGCGCGAGAAGGCCGGTCACGCCGCGGCGAGCCCTGAAGAAAAGGCCCGCGCGCCCTTCACCCTGCATGACGGCCCGCCCTACGCCAACGGGCACCTCCATATCGGCCACGCGCTCAACAAGACGCTCAAGGACATGGTGGTCCGTTCGCGCCAGATGATGGGCTTCGACGCGCGCTACGTGCCCGGCTGGGACTGCCACGGCCTGCCCATCGAGTGGAAGATCGAGGAGGCCTACCGCGCCAAGGGCCGCGACAAGGACGCCGTGGACGTGGTCGAATTCCGCCGCGAATGCCGCGACTTCGCCGCCGGCTGGGTCGACGTGCAGCGCAAGGAATTCAAGCGCCTCGGCATCACCGGCAACTGGGCCGACCCCTACCTGACGATGGATTACCACGCCGAGGCGGTGATCGCAGCCGAGTTCCAGACCTTCCTGATGAACGGGCTGGTCTACCAGGGCTCCAAGCCCGTGATGTGGTCCCCGGTCGAGAAGACCGCGCTGGCCGAGGCCGAGGTTGAATACCACGACCGGCAGACCGACGCGATCTGGGTGGGCTTCCCGGTCGTCTCGGCGCAGTCCGACCTCTACGACGCCGAGACCGCCGTCCCGCAGGAGGAAGCCCCGCAAGCCGACCGCGTGGACGCCACCGAGGCCGCAGCCGCGCGCGAGGCGCAACTCGAAGCCGCCCGCGTCCTGATCTGGACGACTACCCCCTGGACCATCCCCCAGAACCGCGCGATCTGCTTCGGCCCGGACATCGCCTATGGCCTCTACGAGGTGACCGGCCGGCCCGAGGAATGCTGGGCGAAGATCGGCCAGACCTACCTGATCGCCGACGCGCTGGCCCCTCAGGCCTTCGCCGCCGCCCGTCTCGACGACACGATGTATCGCCGCCTGCGCGACGTGCAGCCCGAGGAGCTGGCCGCCCTGACCTGCGCCCACCCGCTCCGCGGCGCTGAGGGCGCGCAGGGCGAGTGGGATTACGACGTCCCCGTCTTCCCCGGCGACCACGTCACCGACGACGCGGGCACGGGCTTCGTCCACACCGCCCCCAGCCACGGCGACGACGACTACCAGATCGGTCAGAAGCACGGCCTACCGATGACCTACAATATCGAGGCCGACGGCTCCTTCCGCGCGGACCTGCCGCTCTTCGGCGGCGAGGCGATTCTCAGCGCCAACGGCAAGAAGCCCGGCGGCGCCAACAAGGCCGTCATCGCCGCGCTGGTCGACGCCGGCGCGCTAATCGCCCGCGCGCGCATCACCATCTCCGACGCGCATAGCTGGCGCTCCAAGGCACCGGTCATCCGCCTCAACCGCCCGCAATGGTTCGCCGCCATCGACAAGCCCGTGGGCGACGGCAAGGACGCTTACGGGGAAACCGTGCGCCAGCGGGCCCTCACCTCGATCGACCAGCTGGTCGAGTGGACCCCCCGCACGGGCCGCAACCGCCTGCATGCCATGATCGAGAACCGCCCCGACTGGGTGCTGTCGCGCCAGCGTGCCTGGGGCGTGCCCTTGACCGCCTTCACCAAGGTGGGCGCCAAGACCGATGCCCCGGACTTCCTGCTGCGCGACCCGGCCGTCAACGCCCGCATCATCGAGGCCTTCGAGACCGAGGGCGCCGACGCCTGGTACAAGCCCGACGCCAAGGCCCGCTTCCTCGGCAATGATTACGACCCCGCGGACTGGAACAAGGTCGACGACATCCTCGACGTCTGGTTCGACTCGGGGAGTACCCATGCCTTCGTGCTGCGCGACCGCCCCGACGGGACCGAGGACGGCATCGCCGATGTCTATCTCGAAGGCACCGACCAGCATCGTGGCTGGTTCCATTCCTCGCTCTTGCAGGGCGCGGTGACGCTGGGCCGCGCGCCCTACCGCGCCGTCGTCACCCATGGCTTCACGATGGACGAGAAGGGCATGAAGATGTCCAAATCCATCGGCAACACCATCGCGCCGCAGGACATCGTCGACCAGTATGGCGCCGACATCCTGCGCCTCTGGGTGGCCACCGTCGACTTTACCTCAGACCACCGGATCGGGCCCGAGATCCTAAAGGGCGTGGCCGATGGCTACCGGCGGCTGCGCAACACGCTACGCTTCATGCTGGGTTCGATCACCGAGGGCGAGCCCGCAGACCCGCTCGAGATGCCCGAGCTCGAGCGCTGGGTGCTGCACCGCCTGAGCCAGCTCGACGACCAGGTCCGCGACGCCTACACGCGCTACGATTTTGCCGAGGTCTACGGCGCGATCTTCCAGTTCGCGACCGTCGACCTGTCGGCCTTCTATTTCGACATCCGCAAGGACGCGCTCTATTGCGACGGCGACACGCTGCGCCGCCGCTCGGCGCGCACCGTCCTGCGGCTCCTGCACGAGCGGCTGACGACCTGGCTCGCCCCGATCCTGCCCTTCACGATGGAGGAGGTCTGGCTCGAGGTGCATCCCGGCGAGGAGAGCTCCGTCCACCTGCAGGACTTCCCCGCCCCGCGCCCCGGCTGGCGCGACGACGACCTGGCCGCCAAATGGGCGCGGATCCGGTCCGTGCGCCGCGCGGTCACCGGCGCGCTCGAGGTGCAGCGCCGCGACAAGGTCATCGGCTCCTCGCTCGAGGCCGCGCCCATCGTGCATGTCGATGCCGAGACGGCGGCGCTTCTGGACGGCGTGGCCTTCGACGATCTCTGCATCACCTCCGGCATCACCGTCACCACCGACCCCGCGCCCGAGACCGCCTTCCGCTCCGAGGAGGACGCGACCGTCGCGGTGGTCTTCGCCCATGCCGAGGGCGGCAAGTGCCAGCGCTGCTGGAAGATCCTGCCCGATGTCGGCCATCACGGCCACGACGCCGTCTGCGGCCGCTGCGACCAGGCGCTGGGCTGACGGGGCCGCCCGCCGGACCGGGGGCGGCGCCGCGCCGCCCCCGCGACCCGGCCGTGGCGCGGAGCGTCTCCGCTCCGCCGTCCCGGCCTAGGCCGGTCGCGATGGCTGCGTTAGCATCCCGCCGATGCCCGTGACCGACCGACCACTAGATCGCCAAGACGCTCGCCCGCCTCGCGACCGACCGCGCGCCCGGCACCTTCTGCCCGTCCGAGATCGCGCGCGCGCTTTCTGACGACTGGCGGCCGCTGATGCCGCGGGTGCGGACGGTGGCCGCCACGATGCCCGACATCACCGCCACCCAGCAGGGGCGGCCCGTCGATCCCGTCACGGCCCGCGGCCCAATTCGGCTGGCCCGCCGCGACGCGCCGGAGGCCGGCTAGCCCCGCCGGCACGTCAAGAAACCAGTAAGGTTAACGCCCGCCTGCCATCCACCTGCGCGACCCGGCATCACGGGTCCGGAAATACTCATCGCGCCGGGGTGGCCACCGCGCGCCACGGGGCCCATTCACGTCCGACACGGATCACCCGCAGATCACCCGTGGATCACCCACGAAATCCGCCTCAGAATTCCACCCCGGCCTGAGCCTTAACGCCCGACCGGAACGGGTGCTTCACCAGCTCCATCTCGGTGACCAGATCGGCCAGTTCGATCACCTCCTCGGCGGCGTTCCGACCGGTCAGGACGACATGCGTCATCGGCGGCTTGTTGGCCGCCAGCCAGTCCACGACCTCGCGCGCATCGACATAGTCGTAGCGGATCGCGATATTGATTTCGTCGAGCAAAACCATGCGGTTGCGCTCGTCCGCGATCAGCTCCTTGGCCTTGGCCCAGGCCGCCTGCGCCATCTCGATATCGCGCGACTTGTCCTGCGTCTCCCAGGTGAAGCCCTCGCCCATCGTGTGAAACTGGCACAGCTCGCCGAAATGCGCCGCGATCAAATCGCGCTCGCCGGTGCCCATGCCGCCCTTGATGAACTGCACCACCGCGCAGGGCATCCCATGCGCGATGCAGCGGAAGATCATCCCGAAGGCACTGGAACTCTTGCCTTTTCCCTTGCCGGTATGGACGATGACCAGGCCCTTTTCCTCGGTCTTGGTGGCCATGATCTTGTCCCGCGCGGCCTTCTTCTTGGCCATCTTGGCGTTGTGGCGATCGGTCTCGGCATCTGCGCTCATCGGGCGTCCCTTTTCGCTGCTCCCCGCAGCCTAGCGCGCGGCCGCGCGAAGGGCCACGGGCGCCGTTAACCGCCGCTTAACCGCGTCGGGACAGGGTGACCCATGCGCGCCGTCCTTTCCGCCCTCCTCCTGCTCGCCGCCTGCGGCAGCCCGCATCCGCTCGACGGGCTCACGCGCAGCGCGACGGCCAGCGCGGGCGGGCATGACTTCCGGGTGAACTGGAACCTCGAGACCGCACAGGCGACGCGGATGAACCGCGTCTTCCGGCCCCGGCTGGACGACGTCCTGCCCGCCGCCATCGCCGCGACCGAGCAGGTCACCGGCTGCGCCGTGCGCCCCGCCACCGCGATCGGGGATGTGGCGCTGGTGAACATGACGCTGGATTGCGCGGGAAGGTGAGCCCCGCGCAGACGCCGCGTGACAAGCGGGCGTTCCGCTCTGTAGGTCTGGGGGCATGAAGAAAGTTCCCAAGCCGACCACCGACGACGCGCTGATCCGGGCATTCCTCGAGAAGGGCGGCCAGGTGAAGGTCGGCAAGACGAAACCGCCGAAGCCGGAACTGGGACTGAGCAACAATCAGTGGAACAACCCGCTCACCCGCGACGAAAAGGCCGCGCGGAGCAAGAAGGACTAAGCTAGCGGGCTGGAACGAAGGTGTTGCGCCGATAGAGAATGCGCTTCCTGCGCCAGAATGGGCAGAGGATCATCCCGGTCGTGGAGTCATCGCCCCAGTCCCCATCCAGTTCGGCCTGTGGGGTCCATGATCATTCCGTCGTTCCTCGGACGATCACCTTGATGCGGCATTCACCCGAGAGGCCGAACGCGAAGCAGTTCAGCGCATCCTCGACCGCGCCGAAATGCTCGTGCCAACCGTCGAACGATACCGTGAAGTCGCTATCCGATTGATAGATCGAGACGTCGAAGCTGTCTTCGTTGTCGCACCTGACACGAATTCCATCGCCTTCATACGTCGCGGCGTAGCCGGTATATCGTCTGAGACGGTAGGCAATCTCGTCCTTCCAGCCAATCATCCCCTCACGTGTCCTTTGGCCGCGATCATCCCCGCCCGAATTGCGCGACCAGGCCCCGGATCGAGTTCGAGCGCGGTCGCCAGAGCCCCCGGTCGATCGCCTCGGCCAGGCGGTCCGCGATATCGGCCAGGGCAGGGGCGTTCGCGCCTTCGATGAAGTCGCGCGTGTCCGCGTCCTCCAGCACCGCCGCCGCCACGAGGTCGAAATGGTGGTCGCGCACCGCGCCCGTCGTGGCCGCGAAGGCGAAGAGGTAGTCCACTGTCGCCGCGATTTCGAAGGCGCCCTTGTAGCCGTGCCGCTTCACCCCGGCGATCCATTTCGGGTTCACCACGCGCGAGCGGACGACCCGCCCGATCTCGTCCTCCAGCGTGCGGATCACGGGGCGTTCGGGGCGCGAATGGTCGTTGTGATAGACCGGCGGGCGCGTGCCGCGCAGCATCTCGACCGCCGCCGCCGCGCCGCCTTCGAACTGGTAGTAATCGTCTGAATCGAGCAGGTCGTGCTCGCGGTTGTCCTGGTTCTGCACCACCGCCTCGACCTGTCCCAGCCGTTGGCGCAGCCCGTCATGGTCGGCCGCGCCCTCGCCGGTGCCATAGGCATAGCCGCCCCATTCGACATAGGCCGCGCCCAGATCGGCGGTCTCGGTCCAGAGCCGCTCGTCGATCAGCGCTTGCAGCCCCGCGCCATAGGCCCCGGGCTTCGAGCCGTAGACCCGCGCCTGCCCCTCGCCCGACCGCGCGCGGGCGGCGGCGGGGTTGTCCTCGGCGGTCTCGTCCAGCGCCTGAACCGCCCGCGCGGCGGCGTCGAACAGCGCCATCTGCGCCGGGAAGGCGTCGCGGAAGAAGCCCGAGACGCGTAGGGTCACGTCCACGCGCGGCCGACCCAGCGCGGTGGCAGGGATGATCTCAAAGCCGGTCACGCGGCGGTTGGCGGCGTCCCAGCGCGGCCGCACGCCCATCAGCGCCAATCCTTGGGCGATGTCGTCGCCGCCGGTGCGCATGTTGGCCGTACCCCAAGCGGTGACCAGCATCGCGCGCGGCCAGTCGCCGTGATCCTGCAGATGCCGCTCGACCAGAAGCGAGGCGGATTTCCAGCCGAGCTTCCACGCGGTCGGCGTGGGGACGGCGCGGCTGTCGACCGAGAAGAAGTTGCGCCCCGTGGGCAGCACGTCCGGCCGCCCGCGCGTCGGCGCGCCGGAAGGGGCGGGCGGGATGAAGCGTCCGGCCAGCCCGTCGAGCAGGGCCTGCCCTTCCGCGGGCCCGCAGGCGGCGACGGTGGCGCGCAGGGTCTCGGCCGTCCCGAGCACGGCGGCGGTCGCGGGGCCGGGCGCCTCTGCGGTGCCATCGAGAAGCGCGGCGGAGAGCCATTCGATCCGCTCGACCGTGTCGCCGTTGGAGCGCCAGGCGGGATCTTCCGCCCCCGCAACGGGCAGGGGGCCGCCTTCGTCGCTTTCCCCGGCCGGCGCGACCGAAGCGGCCAGGACCGCCGGTCGCGGCCCGTCCCACGGCGCGGCCATGTCGCAATCGAGCGGGTCGAAGCCCAGGTCCAGATCGGCGGCGATGGCGCGCGGCAGGCTCGCGGCGCCAGGGCCCTCGCCGCGCGGCAGCCGCAAGAGCGCCTGCAGCAGGTCGCCGGCCCGCCGTCCCTCCGGCGATTGCCCGAAGACATGCAGCCCGTCGCGGATCTGCGCCTCCTTCAGCTCGCAGAGATAGGCGTCGAGCTTCGCCAGGTCGTCGCCCCCATCCATCCCCGCATCGATATCCAGCCCGGTGGCCCGCGCGAGGCTCAGGATCTCGTCCCGCAGCGTGTCGATGCGGCGCGGATCGACGCCCGCCGCCTCGTAATACTCGTCCACCAGCGCCTCGAGATCGCGCAGCGGCCCGTAGCTCTCGGCTCGGGTCAGCGGCGGCGTCAGGTGGTCGACGATCACCGCCTGAGCGCGCCGCTTGGCTTGCGTGCCCTCGCCCGGATCGTTGACGATGAACGGGTAGAGATGCGGCATCGGGCCCAGCGCGATCTCGGGCCAGTCATCCTCGGCCAGTGCGACCGCGCGGCCGGGCAGCCACTCGAGGTTGCCGTGCTTGCCCATGTGCACGACCGCGTCCGAATGGGCGCGCAGCCAGGCGTAGAAGGCCAGGTAATTGTGCGGCGGGACGAGGTCGGGGGAGTGGTAGCTGTCGGTCGGATCGACATTGTAGCCGCGCGCTGGCTGCAGCGCGACGACGGCGTTCCCGAAGCGATGGATCGACAGGGCGAAGGCGCCGTCCTCGAGGAAGGGATCGGCCTCCGGCGCGCCCCAGCGCGCCTCGATCCGCTCGCGCGCCGCGAGGGGCAGCTCGGCGTACACAGCGCGATAGGCGTCGAGCGAAAGGCGCGCGCCCCCCGTGCGATCCGCCCGGTCGGTCAGCCAGTTGGTCGGCCCGGCCAAGAGCGTCGCCATCAGCGCGGCGGCGTCCTTGGGCGGCACCGTGTCGTAGCCCGCCTCGGCCAGAAGCCGCAGGACGTGGACCGTGGCGGCGGGGGTGTCGAGCCCAACGCCATTGGCCAGCCGTCCGTCGCGGTTGGGATAGTTCGCCAGCACCAGCGCCACGCGCCTGCGGTCGGCGGGCAGGCGGCGCAAACGGCACCAGGCGGCCAGCAGCTGTGCCACGAAGCCGATGCGCCCGCCCTCGGCCTTCCAGGTGGCGATCGGGCATTGCGTGGCCGCGTCGAAGAAGGCCTCGCCCTTGAAGCCCAGCGCCCGGGTCAGGACGCGGCCGTCCAGTTCCGGCAGGGCCACGTTCATCGCGATGTCGCGCGCGCCGAGGCCGGTCAGACCCGCGCGCCAGTCGGCCTCGGTTCTCGCAGACAGCACACCCTGGAAGACCGGGGCGCGGTTCGCGAAATCCGCCGCCAGCGGGTTCGCGCGCGCGTCGCCGACCGCGAAGCTCGTGAGGTTCAGGATCGCGTCGGGCGGCGCGTCGGTGAAGAGCGCCTGGATCGTGGCGGCCGAGACCGGGTCCTTCAGCGAGGCCACGAAGACCGGCATCGGGTTCAGCCCCACGCGCAGGAGGGCCTTCACCATGCGGTTGACCGGGTTCAGCCCCGCGCCCTGCAGCAGCGCGCGGTAGAAGATCACCGGCACGACCGGCGCGCCTTCGGTCCAATTCGCGCGCAGCTCCGCCAGCGACGCGTCCCGCGCGCCCGGCCAGTAGAGGCCCGCGCGCAGCAAGGGCCGGGCGGGGCCGGGCCGCGCCTCGCCGCGGATCATCGCCCGGGCATGGGTCAGAAAAATTGAGGCATTGGCGGGGCCGCCCTCGACCAGCGCCGACCAGAGCGCGTCGTAATCCGCGGCCGCGACGGTCGACAGTTCGCGCAGCTCCGCGTCGGGCTTGTCGTCGCCGGGCAGGGCCGCGAAGGGTACGCCCGCCTCGTGCAGCCGCGCGGCGTATTGCTCGAGCCCGTAGGTCCAGTAGCCGCGCCCGCCCAGCACGCGGGCGACCACCAGCTTCGCGTGCGTGGCGCAAGCGTCGAGATGCAGATCAACGCTCATCGGGTGGCGCAGATGCATCAGGCTCGCCAGCCGCGTCTCGGGCGGATCGGCCATCGCGGCCCGCGCCTGGCTCAGCGCGGCGAGCTCGGTATCGGCGGCCGAGATCACGACCAGTTCGGCCGGGTCCTGGCCCAGATCGACGGGCTCGCCATCGTCGATGGCGCCGGGTTGTGCGGCCAGCAGGTGCATGCGCCCGGGTCTGCGGCAGCGGGCCGCGCGGTGCAAGTCGAACCGGCGGGCCGCGCGGGCGTTGGGATGGCATGAGCAAGATCCCGTCCCCCTGCATCGATGTCTGCAAGTACCGCCGCGCCGGCCCCGAGGGGGCCCGGCACTGTATCGCCTGTTCCCTGACGAAGCCGCAGAAGAAGGCCTTCAAGCCGGTGAAGGCGCCCGCCGCGCGCGCCGCGCTGGTGCGCCTGATCGCGCGCCAGCAGGCGGCGATGGGGGGCTTCGGCCACTGGCGCGCGGCCTATCTGAAGCGCTGCGCGAAGAAGGGCGTGACGCCACCGGTCTGACCGGGCATGAGGCGGCCATGACCGAGATCCGCTTGTCCGACGAGGTCGCCGCCGCGCTGGCCGAGGCCCGCCCGGTGGTGGCGCTGGAATCCACCATCATCAGCCACGGCATGCCCTGGCCGCGAAACGCCGAGGTCGCGGCCGAGGTCGAAGCAGCCGTGCGCGCCGAGGGCGCTGTGCCGGCGACGGTCGCGGTGATCGACGGCACGCCCTGCGCGGGGCTCGACGCGGCGCAGATCGCGCGGCTGGGGCAGGGGGGCGCCGTCGTGAAGGCGGCCTCGCGCGATCTCGGGCTCTGCGCGGTGCGCGGGCTGACCGCCGGAACCACGGTCAGCGCCACGATGCGGATCGCGCATCTGGCCGGGATCGGCACTTTTGCGACCGGCGGGATCGGCGGCGTGCATCGCGGCGACGGGCTCGACGTCAGCGCTGATCTGACCGAACTCGCCGTCACGGATGTCTGCGTGGTCTGCGCGGGGGTGAAATCGATCCTCGACATCCCCCGCACGATCGAGACGCTCGAGACGCTGCGCGTGCCGGTGCTGGTCTTCGGCGCCGACGAGTTCCCGGCCTTCTACACCCGCCGGTCCGGCGTCGCCGCGGGCGAGCGGGTGGACGACGCGGCCGAAATCGCCGCGATCCGGTCCGCCCATGCCGCGATGAGCCTGGGCACCGGCCTGCTGGTCGCCAACCCCATCCCCGAGGCCGATGCGCTGGACCCGGACGCGATTGGCGGGACGATCGAGGCCGCGCTGGCCGAGGCGGCGGCGCGGGGCATCAACGGCAAGGAGGTCACGCCCTTCCTGCTCGGCCGGTTGAACGCCGAGACGGACGGCACGGCGCTCGCCGCCAATATCGCGCTGGTGCTGAACAACGCGCGGCTCGCCGCGCGCATCGCGGTGGCGGGGACGGCTCAGACCGCGCGTTCGTAGAACAGGCTCTCGGGCTGCGCCCTGTAGGTGCCGAAGGGCCCGCGGGGCCGGAAGCCGTGGCGGGCATAGAGCCGATGCGCCGCATCCAGCCCCACCCCCGTTTCCAGCCGCAGCACGCCGCAGCCCTCGGCCCGGGCCAACCCGATGAGGTGCCGCAGGACCGCGTCGGCGACGCCGCGCCCGCGCGCCTCGGGGGCGGTGAACATCGATTTGACCTCGCTATACCCGTCCCGCAGGGCGAGCGCGCCCGTCCCGAGGACCGCGCCGTCGGCCGAGGCCGCGACGAAGCGGATATCGGGGCCGGCCAGCGCCGCGAGGTCGAGGAAATGGCAGGCATCGGTCGGGAACATCGCCCGCATCAGCGCATGGCTCTGCGCCAGCAGCGCGGCGGGACCGGGATCGCGCGGATCCGCCGCCGCGACGGTGATGCCGGGGCCGGGCGTCACGCCGGAATGGGGCTGGCCTGCAGGTCCGCCGCGATCGCGGCGCGGTCCAGCCCGGCCTGCCCGATCACCACCAGCCGCACCCCGCGCGCGTCGCCGTTCAGCGGCCGGTCGAAATAGTGATCGACCCGCGGGCCCACCGCTTGCACCGTCAGCCGCATCGGCTTGCCCGCGACGCTGGCGAAGCCCTTGAGCCGCAAAATGCCGTGGCGCCGGACCACGTCCGAGATCCGGGCGGCGAAGGCGGCCGGGTCGGCGATCTCGGCCGTCTCGACCACGAAGCTCTCGAAGGCGTCGTGGCCGTGCTCGTGATGGTGGTCGTGATCGTGGTCATCGTCGTCGTCATCGTGGTGGTGATGGTGGTGATGGATCTCGTGCCGCGCGGCGAGGTCGTCCTCGGCCCCCTGGCCACGGCCCAGCAGCACCTCGGCGGGCAGCGCGCCCATCTCGGCGGGCACGACCTGCACGCCCGCGCGCGCCTCGCCGCGCAAGCGGGCGATCAGCGGGGCGGGATCGCCCATCAGGTCGATCTTGTTGACCACGATCATGTCGGCGCAGGCCACCTGGTCGGCATAGAGCTCTGACAGCGGCGTCTCGTGGTCGAGCCCGTCATCCGCCGCCCGCTGTCGGTCCACGGCGGCGATATCGGCGGCGAAGGTCCCCGCCGCCACGGCGGGCCCGTCGAGCACGGTGACGACTCCATCGACGGTGACGCGGGTCTTGAGGTCGGGCCAGGCGAAGGCGCGCACCAGCGGCTGGGGCAGGGCCAGGCCCGAGGTTTCGATCACGATATGGTCGGGTGGCGTCTCGCGCGCCAGGAGCGCCTGCATGGTCGGCACGAAATCATCGGCCACGGTGCAGCAGATGCAGCCGTTCGACAGCTCGACCACGTCGTCGTCCGAACAGCTCTCGATGCCGCAGCCCTTCAGGATGCCACCATCGACGCCCAGGTCGCCGAACTCGTTGATGATGAGCGCGATGCGCCGGTCGCCCGCGTTCTGCAGCAGGTGGCGGATCAGCGTGGTCTTCCCGGCGCCGAGGAAGCCGGTGACGATGGTGGCGGGGATCTTCATGAAGCGGACCTTCTTCTGCGGCGCCGCGCGTTCGGCGGGCGGACGTTCCTGAGTATTTCGAGACCCGTGATGGGCAGGGCGGTCGCCTCACATCACGGGTCCGGAAATTCTCACGGGCGCGCCGGCCGCAACCGGCGCGCGCTGCGGGTGGCGTGTCAGCCCGCGATGGCGGCCAGCAACGGGCCCTCGACCATCTCGAGCGCGAGGAACAGGCCCACGCCCGCGCCCATCGCTCCGGCGAGGCGGGCGTTGACGGGGCCCGCGGCGGCCAGGCGTCGCGCGGCGGTCCCGGCGGCGAAGGTCAGGGCGTATTGCACCGCGAAGAGCCCCAGCAGGTAGCCCGCGAAGACCGGGGCGGCGAGCCCGCCCTCCTGGCCCGCGACCGCGGCGCCGAAGGCCGCGCCGTGGAACAGGCCGAACCCCGCGAAGACCGCCAGAAGCGGTGCCGTCGCCAGCGCCCGGCCCGAGGCCAGCCAGCCGCCCAGCACGATCAGCGACAGAACGATCATCGCCTCCTGCGCGGGCAGGGCGACGCCCAGCGTCGTCAGCGCCGTGCCGCCCAGCATCGCCGCGAGATAGGCCAGCGGCGCGCGGGCCAGCAGGCCGCAGAGCGCGGCCGCGACGCCCATCAGCGCCACGAAGAACAGGTGGTCGAAGCCCAGCACGGGATGGCCCGCGCCCGAGAGCAGGCCGTGGGCGACGCTCTCCATCGGCATGCCGTCGAGCGGATGGTGCGCCAGCGCGGGCGTGGCGAGCGCGGTGAGCGCGGCGGCGGTGAGAATGCGATTCATGTCGTCCCCTTCGGGTCTCTGCTGAAGGGGGGTCGTGGCGGGAGGGGCACAGCGCCCGGCCCGGTCACGGAACACCCCGTCCGTTACGTCCAAGCCGCCCCGGGGGGCGGTGCAGGGCTGGTCTCCTGGCTCGCGGGTCGCGGCGGGGCGTCGCCTTCCCGGGCCGGTGGCCCAGTGGCATCGTGACGTCCCGCTCGCCGCTCACAGTCGCGGGGGCGGCTGCGGATTCGGGTCCCGGATTGGGTCCCCCTCACCGCATTCCCATTTCATCCTCCGATGCGCTTCGCGCGAAGGAACCTTGCCCGGGGTTGATGCGCCTCGCGTCCGGGCTGCGTCAAGCGCGATTGCGACCGGCGCCGCGGCGGAAGCGGCGCGGGCGGCCCGGCGCGTCGCGCGACCGGGCCCGGCGGGGATGCGGGGCCGTTTCGCGCGCCGTCCTGCGATATCTTGTGGAAAAGCCGCTCATCACCCCCAGATGCGGCGCTCCGCGCTTGACGGGCGGGGCGGCGGCGGCAGGATGGCGACATGCAATTCTCCCGCCTCAGGCTGAACGGCTTCAAGTCCTTCGTCGATCCCACCGACCTGGTGATCGCCGACGGGCTGACCGGTGTCGTGGGCCCCAATGGCTGCGGCAAGTCGAACCTGCTCGAGGCGCTGCGCTGGGTAATGGGCGAAAACCGCCCGACCGCGATGCGCGGCGGCGGGATGGAGGACGTGATCTTCGCCGGCGCCGCCTCGCGGCCGGCGCGCAACTTCGCCGAGGTGACGCTGGCGCTCGACAATACCGACCGCACCGCGCCCGCCGCCTTCAACGACGCGGACGCGCTGGACGTCGTGCGACGGATCACGCGGGATGCGGGGAGCGCCTACAAACTCAACGGGCGCGACGTGCGGGCGCGGGACGTGCAGATGCTCTTCGCCGACGCCTCGACCGGCGCGCACAGCCCGGCGCTGGTGCGGCAGGGCCAGATCGCCGAGCTGATCAACGCCAAGCCGCAGCGCCGCCGCCGCATCCTGGAGGAGGCGGCGGGGATTTCCGGCCTCTACCAGCGGCGCCACGAGGCGGAGCTGAAGCTGAACGCGACGGAAGCCAACCTGGCCCGGGTCGACGACGTGATCGAGCAGCTCGCCGCGCAGCTGGCCAGCCTGGCCCGGCAGGCGCGGCAGGCGGCCCGCTACCGCGAGATCGGCGCGGCGCTGCGCCGGGCCGAGGGCATGCTGCTCTACCGCCGCTGGCGCGAGGCCGAGGCGGCGCATGCCGCGGCCGATGCCACCCTGCGCGAACGCCAGACCGCCGCGGCCACCGCCGATCGCGGCGCCCGCGCGGCCGAGACCGCGCGCGCCGAGGCCGAGGCCGCGCTGCCCCCGCTGCGCGAGGAGGAGGCCGTCGCCGGCGCCGTGCTGCAGCGCCTGACGGTGCAGCGCGACACGCTGGCCGAACGCGAGGCGGCGGCGCGCGCCCGGATCGAAGGACTGGAGGCGCGGATCGCGCAGCTGGGCTCGGACGCCGAGCGCGAGGGAGTGCTGAACCGCGATGCGGGCGAGACCATTGCGCGCCTTGAGGAGGAGGCCGCTGCGCTGGAGGCCGCGCGGGCCGGGCAGGGCGACGCGCTGGCCGCGGCGCAGGCGGCGGCCACCGAGGCGGCGGCCGTCCTGTCCGAGCGCGAGGCCGAGCTGTCGACGCTGACGGAGGACCTGGCCCGGCTCTCGGCGCGCCACCAATCGGTCGCCCGCATGGCCGAGGATGCCGAGACGCGCACGGCCCGCATCGCCGCCGAGGCCGAGCGCGCCCGCGCGGCGGCCGGGGCCGCCCGGGCGACGCTCGACGGTGCCGATGCCGCGCAGGCCGAGGCGGGCGGGGCCCAGGTCCGGGCGCAGGACGCGGCGGCCGCGGCCGAGACGCGGCTGGCCGAGGCCGAGGCCGCGCGCGAGGCCGCGCAGGATGCCGAGGGTCGCGCCCGAACCGAGCGCGCCGAGGCCGAGGGCGTGGTCAACACGTTGGGGGCCGAGGTCTCGGCGCTCTCGAAGCTTCTGTCCCGCGACACGGGCGAGGGCGCGCCGCTTCTCGACCGGGTGACGGTCGCGCCGGGCTTCGAGGCGGCGCTGGGCGCGGCCTGCGGCGAGGATCTGCGCGCGACCGAGCTGGGCACGGGCGACGAGGGCGAGACCGGCTGGGCCGCCCTGCCGCCCTATGACCGGCCCGCGAACCTGCCCGACGGGATCGCGCCGCTGGCCGCCCATGTCGAGGCGCCGGCGCTGCTCGACCGGCGGCTGGGCCAGGTCGGGCTGGTCGATCCCGACGAGGCCGCGCAGATGCAGCCGCGCCTGTCGCCGGGCCAGGTTCTGGTCTCGGAGCGCGGCGATCTGTGGCGCTGGGACGGGTATCGCGCCTCGGCCGATGCGGCGCCCTCGGCGGCAGCGCTGCGGCTGCAGCAGGTGAACCGGCTGGCGAGCCTGCGGCAGGATCTCGATGAGGCGCAGGCCCGGGCCGACGGGACGACCGCGGCGCATGAGGCGCTGGCGCGGACGCTGGAGCGGCGCAAGGCCGAGGAGGCGGAGGCCCGCGAGACCCGCCGCGCCGCCGACCGCGCGCTGACCGAGGCGGGCCGCGCGCTGGCGCAGGCCGAGGGCGCTAAGGGCATGGCCGCCTCGCGGCTGGAGAGCGCGCAGATGGCCGTCGCCCGCCACGAGGCCGAGGCGCTGGAGGCCGCCGAGGCGAAGCGCGAGGCGGAGGCGGCGCGGCGCGAGCTTGCGCCGCTAGACGACACCCGCGCCGCGCTCGAAACCTTGCGCGGCACGGTCGAGGCGGCGCGGATCGCGATGATGGCCCGCCGCGCGCAGGCCGAGGAGGTCAAGCGCGAGGCCGAGGGCCGCGCGGCGCGGCTGGCGCAGGTCGGCCGGGAGCTGGCGAGCTGGCGCGACCGCCTGTCCAGCGCGCAGATCCGCGCGGGCGAGTTGGAGCAGCGCCGCACGCGGGCCGAGGCGGAGCTGGCGGAGGCCGCGGGCCTGCCCGCGGGGCTGGCTGCCGAGCGCGAGACGCTGGGCGTCGAGATCGACCGCGCCGAGACGCGCCGCAAGGCCGCCGCCGACGCGCTGGCCCTGGGCGAGACCGCGCTGCGCGAAGCCGCGCAGGGCGCCCGCGACGCCGAGCGGCAGGCGGGCGAGGCGCGCGAGGCTCGCGCCCGGGCCGAGGCCCGGCTGGACGCCGCCCGCGAGGCGCTGGGCTATGCCGAGGAGCGGATCGCCGAGGCGCAGGACTGCACCCCGGCCGAATTGCTGGCGCGGCTCGACGCCGATCCCGAAACGTTGCCCGCCGCCGAGGCGATCGAGACCGAGGTCAACCGCCTCAAGCGCCAGCGCGACGCGCTGGGCGCCGTCAACCTGCGCGCCGAGGAGGATGCCCGCGAGGTGCAGGAGGAGCACGACCAGCTCGCCGCCGAGAAGGTCGACCTGGATCAGGCGGTGAGCGAATTGCGCGCCGGGATCGCGCAGCTCAACCGCGAGGGACGGCAGCGGCTGCTTGATGCGTTCGACACGGTGAACGTCAATTTCGCCCAGCTCTTCAAGCATCTCTTCCAGGGGGGCGAGGCGCGGCTGGAACTGGTCGAGAGCGACGATCCGCTGGAGGCCGGGCTCGAGATCATGTGCCAGCCGCCCGGGAAGAAGCTGTCGACGCTGTCGCTTCTGTCGGGGGGCGAGCAGACGCTGACCGCGCTGGCGCTGATCTTCGCGGTGTTCCTGGCCAATCCCGCGCCGATCTGCGTGCTCGACGAGGTGGACGCGCCGCTCGACGACGCGAATGTCACCCGGTTCTGCGACATGCTGGACGAGATGACCCGCCGCACGGCGACCCGCTTCCTGATCATCACCCACCACGCCGTCACCATGAGCCGCATGGACCGCCTCTTCGGCGTCACCATGGTCGAGCAGGGCGTGAGCCAGCTTGTCTCGGTCGATCTGAAGAAGGCGGAGTCGCTGGTCGCCTGACGGGTTGCGGCGGGGACGGAAAGGGCGCATCCGGCCCGGACCGGCCGCGATCCCGCGCGCCCCGGCCCCAGCTTTGCGGAAGGCGGACCCGGCATGGCGACCATTCTCACGATCGAAGCGAAGATGGCCTACGATTTCGAGGCCGCCGCGGACTTGCTGCTGCAGGTCGAGCTGGCCCGCGTGGCGGGGCAGGACGTGCGCGAGGACCGGCTGTTCACGACGCCGGTCAACGATTTCACGCGCGTGCCCGCCGAGCAGGCCTTCGGCACCCGCGCCTGGATGCAGGCCGAGGGGCGGTTCGAGGCGACCTACCGGGCCACGGTGGCGATCGACCGGCCCGATCCGGGTTTCGAGAGCCTGACGGCGGATCCGCCGCGGGCCCTGACGGGCGAGGCGACGGGCTTTCTCATGCCCTCGCGCTATTGCCCCTCGGACGAGTTCGAGGCCTTCGTCTCCGCCGAATTCGCGGGCCTGTCCGGCGGGCCGCTGATCCTCGCGATCCGGGACTGGATCGGGACGCATTTCACCTATGTGGCGGGCGTCTCGACCGCCGCGACGACCGCACGGGAAAGCTTCGTCCAGCGGCGCGGGGTCTGCCGCGACTATGCGCATGTCATGGTCGCGCTGGCGCGGGCGGCGGGAATCCCTGCGCGCGTTGCCTCGGGCTACGCGCCGCGGGTCGATCCGCCCGATTTCCACCTCGTGGCCGAGGTCTGGCTGGAGGACGCCTGGCACCTGGTCGATCCGACCGGCATGGCGAGCGCTTCCGAACTGGCGCTGGTCGGCGTCGGCCGGGACGCTGCGGACGTGTCCTTTCTGACGAGCTACGGGCTGGCGACGCTGGTGTCGCAGACCGTGGCGGTCGCCGCGGGCTGAGCGTCAGAGCCGGGCCAGCAATTCCCCGGTTGGCCAGGCATCGGCCGGAAGGCCCAGCCGCGCCTGCTCTGCGCGCACCGCGCGGCGGGTGAGCCGCCCGAGGATGCCGTCGACCGCGCCCACGTCGTGGCCGCGCGCCACGAGCGCGGTCTGCAGGGCCCTCATCTCGGCCTCCGACAGGCCCGCGGGCGGATCGCCCGGATCGAAGACCGGTGCGCCCGACAGGCGCGTGGCGAAATAGGCGGCGGTGGTGACGTAGACGAAGCTCTCGTTCCACTCGAACAGCGTCTCGTAGTTCGCGAAGGCGAGAAAGGCCGTGCCCCGCCGGCCCTGCGGCAGGATCAGCGCGGCCGGCATCTCGGCGGTCATGCCGAAATCCGGGCCCCGCGGGGCGACGCCGCGGGCCAACCATTCGGCGACGGGACGCGTGTGATCGAGCCCGGTCCGTGCCCAGTCCAGATCCTCCGGCACCGACACCTCGACCAGCCAGGGCTCGCCCGGCCGCCAGCCGAGACCGCGGAGAAGGTTGGCCCCGGAAAGCAGCGCGTCGGGGACCGAGCTCTTGAGCGTCACGCGCCCGTCGCCATCGCCATCGACGCCGCGTTCGAGGATGTCGCTCGGCAGCATCTGCACCTGCCCGATCTCGCCCGCCCAGGCCCCCGTCGTGCCCAGCTCGAACTCGCCCCGGGCGTAGAGCTCCAGCGCCGCGAAGACCTGCGGGCGGAAGAGCTCCGGGCGGCGGCAGTCATGCGCCAGGGTCACCAGCGAGTCGCGCGTGACGAAGTCGCCCTGCACCTGGCCGTAATCGGTCTCCAGCGCCCAGAACGCGAGGAGGATGCCGCGCGGGATGCCGTAATCCCGCTCCGCCCGGTCGAAGATCGCGTCATGGGCCGCTTCATTGGCCGCCCCGCGTCGCATCCGGTCGGCGGAGATCAGGCGGCGGGCGAAATCCACGAAATCGAGGTTGAAGACCCCCTGCGCGCGATCGGCGCGCAGCGTGCGCTCGTCCTGCCGGACGCCCGCGAAGAAGGCTTCGACGGTGGCGGGGGCGTGACCGCGGGCGACGGATTCGGATCGGAGCGCCTCTACGAAGCCCGCGAAGGACCCGCCGCATTGCTGCGCGGCGGCGGGCTGCGGAAGGGCGAGCAGCAAGGCGAGGGGCAGGGCGGCGAAGGGGGCGCGGCGCATGGCGGTCTCCGGGTCGGGGTCCGACGCCTCCTAGGCCAGCGCCGTCAGGGATGCGAGGGCCAGCGCGAGCGCCCAGGCCCGCCACAGGATCACACATGCGCGATCCACGTCGCGCGGGCGCGGCGCGCGGTCGCCCGTCGGGTTCACCCAGGGGAAATCCTGCATGCGCCCCTCGTAGCTGCGCGGCCCGGCCAGCGCGACGCCCAGAACCGGCGCGATCGCGGCCTCGGGCCAGCCCGCGTTGGGCGAGCGGTGCAGCCGCGCGTCGTTCGGGACGCGCGACCAGTGCCGCCAGGCGCCGCCCGCGACGAGGATCAGGATGGCGGTCAACCGCGCGGGGATCCAGTTGAGAAGGTCGTCCAGCCGGGCGGCGGCCCAGCCGAACGCCTCGTGCCGAGGGGTGCGGTAGCCGATCATCGAATCGGCGGTGTTGACCATCTTGTAGACGAGCATCGCGGGCAGCCCGCCGATGGCGAACCAGAAGGCGGGCGCGACGACGCCGTCCGAGAAGTTCTCCGCCGCGCTCTCGATCGCGGCACGGGCGACGGCGGGGCCGTCCATCGCCGCGGTGTCGCGGCCCACGATCATGGCGACCGCGGCGCGGCCCTCGGGCAGCGATCGGCGCAGCGCCTCGGCCACGGCGCGCACATGCTCGATCAGGCTGCGCTGCGCGAGCAGAATGGCGGCGGCGATCAATTCCAGAAGCCCCGCGTCGGGCGGCACCGCGATCAGCCAGCCGGCGGCCCAGGCCCCGGCCACCAGCACCACCACCGCCGCCACGCCACGGGCGCGCCGCCGCGCGCCGCGGTTCCAGCGCGCGTCGAGCCGGTCGACCGCGCGACCCATCAGCACCGCCGGGTGCGGCGCGCGGGACCAGAGCCAGTCGGGCTCCCCCAGCCAGGCATCGAGGGCCATGGCGAGCGCGAGGATCATGCGAGCGCGGCCTCGAGCCTGTCCCAGCCCCGGGCGGGCGGCAGGCCTAGGCGCAGCCAGCTGTCGGAATAGGGAAAGATCCGCGACCAGATCGCGTGGCGCGCCAGCCGGTCCTGCAGCGCGCGGGCGTCGCCCACGTCGTAGAGGCGGAAGAGGTCCGTCCCGCCGACCGGCCTGCCGTGCAGCGCCATCAGCGCGTCCAGCCGCGCTGCGTCCGAGCGAAGCCGGGCGCGCGTGCGGGCCGCCCAGTCCGGGTCCGACAGCGCCGCCGCGCCGATGGCCAGCGCCGGGCCCGAGACCGGCCAGGGTCCCAGCGCCTCGGCCAGCGGTGCCAGCGTCTCGGGATGGCCGATGGCGAAGCCCAGCCGCAGCCCCGCGAGGCCCCAGAACTTGCCGAAGCTCTTTAGGACGATCACGCCCGGCCGCGCCGCCTCCGCCACCAGCGAGGCGTCGGGCGTCACGTCGCAGAAGCTCTCGTCGACGACGGTGAAGGGGGTGAGATCGGCCGCGGACCAGAGCCGGCCATCGGGGTTGTTGGGATGGACCAGCACCCGCGCCTCCGCCGTCCCGGCCAGGGCGAAGCCATGCGCGCGGAAGGCCGCGGCGTGCTCGTTATAGGTCGGGCCGGGGATCGCCACGCGCCCGCCGGGCGCCAGCGCGGGCAGCTTCGCGATCAGGGCCGAGGCGCCGGGCGCGGCGAGGATCGCGGCCGCTGGGGGCACCCGCCAGAATACGCGCGCCGCGTGCTCCAGCGCGGCCTCTGCGTCGCGGTCGGGCAGGGCGGTCCAGGCGCGGTCGGGCAGGTCGGGCCGGGGGTAGGGGTCGGGGTTGATGCCGGTCGACAGGTCGATCCAGTCCGTGCCGCCCCAGCGGGCCCGCGCCGCGTCGAGCCCGCCGCCATGATCGCGCGCGGCGGGCGCGGGCTTCAGGTCGCGCGTAGCGGACGCGCGGGCGGAATCCTGCCCAGCGCTCACTCCGGCAGGGGCGGGTGGCGGGTGACGAAATGGCCCTTGATCGCCTGCGGCCATTCGCGGAACGGCACCACGCCTGTCTCGGCGGCGGCGTGCTTGGCGGCGTAATCCACGATGCCCTGCGCGGCCTCGATCTCGGGATCGAAGCGGCCGAGCGTATAGGCCATCTTGCCGCGCGCCTGCAGGGTCACGTTGCAGGCGCCCTTGCAGCCCATCAGGCAGGAATGCCGCCGCGTCGCGACGCCGGGGATGCCCGCGGCCGCGCGCTCGACCAGGTCGGCCAGGCGCTCGCCGTCGCTGGCGCCCTGGCCCGCGTCCCAGTCGTCGCGCTTGCAGGTGTCGCAGATCGTGATCGTGGTGGTCATGGCGGCTCCCGTGGCGTTCGGCGCGTTTGCTAGACCGGGCGCTGGCCCGAGGCAATGCGGCGGATGTCGCCGCGCGCGCGCCTCACCGCCCGTGGGGGCTGGTCCAGTCGATGACCGGGTTGATCGGGATGATCCGGTGCGGGTTAATCGACTCGTGGCTGTAGTGGTAATGCCGCACGATATGGTCGAAATTCACCGTCCCGGCCACGCCCGGCACCTGGTAGAGCTCGCGCGCATAGGCCCAGAGCCTCGGGTAGTCGATCAGGCGCCGCCGGTTGCACTTGAAATGCAGGTGATAGACCGCGTCGAAGCGCACGAGCGTGGTGAAGAGCCGCCAATCGGCCTCGGTGATCCGGTCCCCGGCGAGGTAGCGGCGCTCGCCCAACAGGCCTTCGACCCAGTCCAGCGCGTCGAACAGCGCGGTGACCGCCTCGTCATAGGCGTCCTGCGTTGTGGCGAAGCCCGATTTGTAGACGCCGTTGTTGATGTCGGAATAGACGCGCGGGTTGATGCGATCGATCTCGGCGCGCAGGTCCTCGGGGTAGAAATCCTGCTCGTCCCCGGTCAGCTCGTCGAAGGCCGTGTTGAACATGCGGATGATCTCGGCGCTCTCGTTCGACACGATGGTCTCGCGCTCGCGATCCCATAGCACCGGCACGGTCACCCGCCCCGAGACCTTCGGATCCGCGCGGATGTATATGTCGCGCATGAAGGGCAGGCCGTGGAGCGTGTCGCCCTTGGCCCCTTTGTCGTCGGTGTCGAAGGTCCAGCCATCGCCCAGCATGTCGGGATGCACCGCCGAGACGCCGATCATCTGGTCGAGCCCCTTCAGCTGGCGGAAGATCAGCGCGCGATGGGCCCAGGGGCAGGCATAGCTGACATAGAGATGGTAGCGGCCGGGCGCGGCGGGGAAGCCGCCCTCGCCCGAGGGCCCGGGCGCGCCGTCGCGGGTGACCCAGTTGCGGAACCCAGCGGTCGAGCGGACGAATTTCCCGCCGGTCTTCTCGGTGTCGTACCAGTCGTCCTTCCAGACGCCCTCGATCAGCTGTCCCATGATGCCTCCGCTCAAGTCCGGGAGGGACAGCTAGCGCCCGGCGAGTGCCGCGCCCAGACCGGCCCGCGCGCAGGGCCTGCGCGCCGGCGAACCGAGGGGTGGAAAGCTGGTCAGCCGAAGATCCCGGCGACGCGTCCCGTCAGCATGAAGGCGCGGCCCGACCGGCTGTCGGCCAGCAGCATCAGCTCGTGATCCGTCGCCCGCGGCGCGAAGCCCGCCAGCGCCGCGTCGAAGCTGCGCAGGAAGTGGTGGACCGTGTCGCGGAAGACGGTGTCGTCGCGCATCCGCCCCGCCGTCAGCGCGAGGCTCGAGCGGTCGCGAATGCCGGAGAGCGCCGCGATCTCGGCCCCGCGCGCGCCTTCGGCGAAGCGGCGCCAGGTGGCCACGTCGGCGTGGTCGGGCACGAGGTCGTCCATGTAGATGCCGTCCTGGCTGAGCAGGGTCAGCACGTCCTGCGCCGCGGTGACGACGCGGGCGGTCGGGTGATGCTCCAGCGCGCGGCGCAGCACGGCGAAGCCTTCGCGATCGCGATCGGTGCGGGGGAAGTCGAGCGCGCGGACGAAATCCTCCGGCGGCAGCGGGTCGGGCGCCTCCTCGCCGTCGAGGGCCAGCGCGGGCTGCGGCTCGGGCGGCTGGGGGCGGGCGGGCGCGTCGAGCAGGGCCTCGGGCTGCGCCTGGAGCGAGGCCAGCTCGGCGCGCAGCACGGCCTGGGCCCGGCCCATCTGCTCGATCCGCTCCTCCATGTCGCGCTTGAGCGACAGCCCCGCCATCTGCTGCTGGTCGAGATAGCTCAGCCGCATCGCGTCGATCGCGGCCTGCAGGCGGCCGCTCTCCTCGCGCATGATGCGGGCGGTGCGCGCGGCGGCGGCGGCCACCCAGATCAGCGCGACGGGCAGGAAGACGCCGAGGATCGTCATCATGAAGCCCAGGGGGTCCGCACGGCTGAGGCGGGCCTGCTCGGGCTCCATCGTCAGGAAGAACCAGCCGACGAGCCCCAGCCAGCCGAGGCTCAGCGCCAGCGCCGCCACCTCGATGGTCGAGACGCCGTTCGCGCGGCTCGGCTGCGAACCGAGAAGGCCGGGCCGGGGGGCACGCTCGGGGCCGACCGGGCTTCGCTGGCCTTCGGGCCGGTCTCCCCCATCGTGGCCATCCTAGCGATAGAGAACCGTCGTGATCTCGTAGTCGCGGGTGCCGCCCGGCGTGCGCACCTCGACGCTGTCGCCTTCCTCCTTGCCGATCAGCGCGCGGGCCAGCGGCGAGCGGATGTTGAGCAGCCCGTTCTCGATATCGGCCTCCTGCTCGCCGACGATCTGGTAGGTCTTCTCCTCCTCCGTGTCCTCGTCGATCAGGGTCACGGTGGCGCCGAACTTGATCGCGCCCGACATCTTGGCCGGGTCGATAACCTCGGCCAGCGAGATCAGGCCCTCGAGCTCCTTGATGCGGCCCTCGATGAAGGACTGCTTCTCACGGGCGGAGTGGTATTCGGCGTTCTCCGACAGGTCGCCATGCTCGCGCGCCTCGGCGATCGCGCGGATGATCGCCGGGCGTTCCACGGATTTCAGGTTCTTCAGCTCGGCCTGCAGCGCGGCCATGCCGCGCGGCGTCATCGGGACCTTGTCCATGTCTCTACTCCTGCGGGCCCCGGGGCCCCGTCCTGCCTTTGAGCGGAGACTATCAGCCGCATAGTCAGGCGCAACGGGAGAGACGGTGCGGCGCGCAGGCCGGGCGCCGCGCCGCGTGGGGTCAGGCGGCGACCGGTTCCTCGCCGCCGACCATGCCCCGATGCAGGACGCGGTCGCCGACCACGGCGGAATGGTCCGCCTTGTGCAGCGTGCAGCGGTTGTCCCAGATCACGATGTCGCCCGCCTTCCAGCGGTGCCGCCAGTGATGCGCGGGGTCGGTCGAATGTGCGTAAAGCTCGGCCACCATCTGCGGCACGCGGCTGCCGTCGGCGAGTTCGAGGTCCACGCAACGCTCCGGCGTCGACAGCCAGAGCGCGACCCGCCCCGACACCGGGTGGCGGCGCAGCAGCGGATGCCAGGTCTCGGTCTCCGCGCCGTCGCCCGGATTGACGCCGGTGACCCGGTGCAGGACCCGCGCCCCCTTCAGCCGTGCCTGCGTCTCGGCATCGAGCCGCTCCAGCGCGTCGAATTGGTTGGTGAACACGGTCTCGCCGCCCGCCTCGGGGATGCGCTCGGCCTTGAGCGCGGTGAAGGCGGGCGGTCGCGAGACGTAGCTGGTATCGGTGTGAAAGACCGAGCGGGGCTTGGTCTTGCGGCCCATGTTCGACACCACGTTCAGCTTCGGCTGTCCGGGATGCGACGCCTCGCCCTCGGTGAAGGTCAGCGGGCCGAGGCGCTCGAGGAAGGCCACGAATTCGGCGTCGCTGACATCCGTGCCCTCGATCACCGCGACCCCGGCATCGCCCAGCGCCGCCCGTACCGCCTCGGGGTCCAGCGCGCAGCGCGCGGCTTCCCAGCTCATGCCGCGCGTGCCCCGAAGATGGTCCGGCAGATGTCGCGCCCGGCCATGGTCGCGCCGGAGAAGTCGTGATCGGTCGTGTTCTCGTTGGGCCAGGCATAGCAGGTCGTGCCCGCCGCCAGTGCCGCACGCACGCCGTCGGCATTGTCCTCGATCGCGATGCAGGCCTTCGTCTCGGCCCCGAGCGCGCCGGCGGCATGGGCATAGCATTCCGGATCGGGCTTGGGCTCGGTGACGTTGTCCCGCGTCACGACGACGTCGAAGCTGTCGGGCGAGAGGTCGAGCCCGCCCAGCAGAGCGTTGACGTTGCCCTTTGAGGTGGTCGTGACCAGCCCCAGCAGCATGCCGTCGTCGCGCGCCGTCTCGATCAGCTCGCGGATCCCGGGGCGGGCCTCGGCGCGGCCGGCATCCAGCATCTCCTGGAAGAGCCGCGACTTGGTGGCGTGCACCGCGGTGGCGTCGACCTCGACGCCCTCGGCCTCGGCCTGCGCCTCGATCCGGCGGCGCCCGCCGGCCACGCGCAGCATGTCCCGGTAGGCGTCGCGGTCCCAGTGCCAGTCCAGCCCGTGCTCGCGGAACGCGGCGTTGAAGGCCTCGCGCTGCAGCTCGGACGTGTCGGAGAGGGTCCCGATGGACCCGAGGAAGAGCGCTTTCATCTGGCAGACCTCGTGCGGTGACGTTTCAGGGCGTTGCTGCCCAAACGTCGCCGCATGCGATCTGGTTCACGCTGGCGTCAGAAACTGCCGGTCACGCCGATCTCCGCGCTGCCCGAGACGGTGATACCGCCCCGCGCGTCGCGCTCCGCCGCCTCCGCGCGGGCCTGCGCCGGGGTGAGCGGCGGGCCATCGGCGCCGCAGGCCGCGAGCGCGGCGGCGAGAACGAGGGGTGCCAGCCGGATCATGCGAGCGTCTCCTTCCAACGCGCCACCTGGGCGCGGACATTGTCGGGCGCGGTGCCGCCATAGGAGGTGCGGGACGCGACCGAATTGTGAACCCCGAGCACGTCGAACACGGCCGGCGTGATACCGGGATGGACCATATGCATCTGCTCGATGGTCAGTTCCGGCAGGTCGCAGCCCGCATCCTCGGCCATCTTGACCAGCGCCCCGGTGACGTGATGCGCCTCGCGAAAAGGCAGGCCCAATTCGCGCACCAACCAGTCGGCCAGGTCCGTCGCGGTCGAGAAGCCGGCGCTCGCCGCCGCTTCCAGCGCGTCCTTCTGGCCTTCCATGTCGCCCACCATCCCCGTCATGGCTGCCAGCGCCAGCATCAGGCTGTCGGCGGCGTCGAAGACCTGTTCCTTGTCCTCCTGCATGTCCTTTGAATAGGTCAGCGGCAGCCCCTTCATCACCATCAGGAGCGCCGCCTGCGCGCCGAAGATGCGGCCGATCTTGGCACGCAGGAGCTCGGCCGCGTCCGGGTTGCGCTTCTGCGGCATGATCGAGGAGCCGGTCGACCAGCGATCTGAGAGCCGCACGAAGCGGAACTGCGCGGAGGACCAGATCACCAGCTCCTCGGCGAGCCGCGACAGGTGCATCGCGCAGATCGAGGCTGCCGACAGGAACTCTAGCGCGAAATCCCGGTCCGACACGGCGTCGAGCGAGTTGGCCGCCGGGCGGTCGAAGCCCAGAGCCTCGGCCGTCATGGCGCGGTCGATCGGGAAGGACGTCCCGGCCAGCGCGGCGCAGCCCAGGGGCGATTCGTTCATCCGGGCGCGCGCGTCGCGAAACCGCGACAGGTCGCGGGCGAACATCTCGACATAGGCCAGCATGTGATGGCCCCAGGTGACGGGCTGCGCGGTCTGCAGATGGGTGAAGCCGGGCATGACCCAATCCGCCCCCGTCTCGGCCTGCGCCACCAGCGCCGCCATCAGCCGCGGCAGCGCGTCGATGGCGGCATCGCACTGGTCGCGCACCCACATCCGGAAATCGAGCGCCACCTGGTCGTTCCGCGAGCGCGCGGTGTGCAGCCGTCCGGCGGCCGGGCCGACGATCTCGGTCAGGCGGGCCTCGACATTCATGTGGATATCTTCCAGCGCGGTCGAGAAGGCGAACTCGCCCGCCTCGATCTCTGACAAGACCGTGAGAAGCCCTTCCCGAATGGCCTCTGCATCCGTAGCGTCTACGATGCCCGTGGCGGCCAGCATGGCGGCGTGGGCCCGCGACCCCTCGATGTCCTGACGGGCGAGGCGGCGGTCGAAGCCGATGGAGGCGTTGATCGCTTCCATGATGGCGTCCGGGCCTTCCGCGAAGCGACCGCCCCACATCTTGTTGGATCCCTCTGCCATGCCCGACCTCCTGCGTCTTCTCGCCCCCGCCTACATCGCCGTAGCCTTGCTCGCCACCCCCGCCGCGGCGCTGGACGAGAGCCTGCTGACCGGCACCATGGCGAAGCTGGAGCCCGCCGTGCCGGCCCCGCCCGCGGCGAGCGGCTTTCTCAACTTCGACGGAAGCGCGGGCGATCTGGCCGACTACGCGGGGCAGGTGATGGTCCTGAACTTCTGGGCCACCTGGTGCGCGCCCTGCCGCGCCGAGATGCCGTCGTTGCAGGCGCTGGACGATGCGCTGGGCGATGACGGGCTGGAGGTCGTGACCATGGCCTTCGGCCGCCACAACCCCGAGGCGATGGAGCGGTTCTGGGAGGAGGCGGGGATCGAGACGCTGCCGCTGCACCGCGATCCGGCGACCGACCTGGCGCGCGCGCTGGGGGTGCAGGGCTTGCCGCATACCGTGATCCTCGACCGCGCGGGCCGGGTGGTGGCGAACTTGCGCGGCGAGGCGGACTGGGCCGCGCCCGAAAGCCTCGCCGTGATGCGCGCGCTGCTGCAGGAATGACGGGCTGACGCCCGGTGCCTCGTCTTCTGGCGCCTCCGGAGAGGATATTTTTCGCCAGAGGATGGCCCCGGGCCTTGCGGGGCGTCGCGCATTCCCCATCTGCGCGAGGCCCCCGGATCCGTCCCCGCCGAAGGTCGACCGCGCCGGGGGCGCCAAGGGTTAAGTGATGATCGATATTGCGATGATGCTGGGCGGGCTCGTCCTGCTGCTTCTGGGCGGCGGCTGGCTGGTGACCGGCGCGGTCGGCCTGGCGCTGCGCTGGGGGCTGTCGCCGCTGGTGATCGGCGTGACGCTGGTCGGGATGGGCACGTCGCTGCCGGAGCTTCTGACCAGCCTGCGGGCCGCGCAGCAGGGCGCGGCGGGGCTGGCGCTGGGCAATGTCGTCGGCTCGAACACGGCGAACATCCTGCTGATCCTGGGCCTCTCGGCGCTGCTTGCCGCCGTGCCGTTCCCGCGCGCGACGATGCGGTCCGACGGCTGGCCGCTTCTGGCGATCTCCGCCGCGGGCGCGCTCTGGATCGGGCTTGCCGGCGGGCTGGACCGGCTGAGCGGCGCGGTTTTCCTCGCCGTCTTCGCGCTCTGGCTCTGGCAGCAGATCCGCAGCGGCGGGGTGGAGATGGTGGTGGGCGAGGCCCCCGCGCCGCTGGGACGCGGACTGGCGCTGGCGGGACTGGGCTTCGCGGGCGTCCTGCTGGGGGCGGAGCTTCTGGTGCGCGGCGCGATCGCCACGGCGCGCGATTTCGGCGTGTCCGAGGCGGTGATCGGGCTGACCATCGTGGCCGTGGGCACCTCGCTGCCGGAGCTCGCGACCTCGGTCATGGCGGTGCGCAAGGGCCGCGGCGATCTCGCGCTCGGCAACGTGCTGGGCTCGAACGTGTTCAACCTCCTGGGCATCCTGGGCGTGACCGCGCTGGTCGTGCCCTTCGCCGCGCCGCCGCGCTTTGCCGCGCTCGACCTGCCGGTGATGGTCGCGACCGTGGCGCTGATGCTGGCGCTGGCCTGGCGCGGCTCGCTGGGGCGGCTGGCAGGATGCGCGATGCTGGCGGCGTACGGCCTGTACCTATGGCAGATGGCGTGATGCCGCAGCGCGGCGCTTGCGTCCCGGCGCGACAGGATATAGCGCCGGGGTGAGTGTCCGCGCAACAATCTGACCCGGAGATCCCGATGAGCTTCCGCCTCCAGCCCGCCCCCGCCGCCCGTCCCAATCGCTGCCAGCTCTTCGGGCCGGGCTCGAATCCGAAGCTCTTCCCGAAGATGGCGGCCTCCGAGGCGGATGTGGTGAACCTCGACCTCGAGGATTCGGTGGCCCCCTCGGACAAGGACGCCGCGCGCGCCAACGTGATCGAGGCGATCGGCGCCGTGGACTGGGGCCGCAAGGTCCTGTCGGTGCGCATCAACGCGCTGGACACTCCCTATTGGTACCGCGACGTGGTCGACCTTCTGGAACAGGCGGACGAACGGCTGGACCAGATCATGATCCCCAAGGTGGGCTGCGCCGAGGACATCTATGCCGTCGACGCGCTGGTCACCGCGGTCGAACGCGCCACGCGCCGCGACAAGCGAGATCGGGCTGGAGGTGATCATCGAGAGCGCGGCCGGCATCGCCCATGTCGAGGCAATTGCGGCGGCGTCGCCCCGCCTCGTCGCCATGTCGCTCGGCGCGGCGGATTTCGCGGCCTCGATGGGGATGCAGACCACCGGGATCGGGGGCACGCAGGACGACTACTACATGCTCAAGGACGGCGCGCGGCACTGGTCCGATCCCTGGCACTGGGCGCAGGCGGCCATCGTCGCGGCCTGCCGGACGCATGGCGTCCTGCCGGTGGACGGGCCCTTCGGCGACTTCTCCGATGCCGAGGGCTTCCGCGCGCAGGCGCGCCGCTCGGCGGTGCTGGGCATGGTCGGGAAATGGGCAATCCACCCCAGCCAGATCGCGCTGGCCAACGAGGTCTTCACCCCCTCCGACGCCGCCGTGTCCGAGGCGCGCGAGATCCTCGCCGCGATGGAGGCGGCCAAGGCCGCAGGCAGCGGCGCGACGGTCTACAAAGGACGGCTGGTCGACATCGCCTCGATCAAGCAGGCCGAGGTGATCGTGCGGCAATCCGAAATGATCGACTCGAATCGTTGATATCATTCGCTGGCCCGAACGGGGCGGCGCGGGCATCCTAGGGCGGTTTTTCGGACCGGAGCCGTCATGACCTGGACCCTCGCCACCCTCGCGGACTTCATCGGCTCGCTCGCCCTGTTGGGTCTTCTGTCGCTCGCTTTCGGCCATTTGCGGCGCCACGTGCCCGGGCCGCGGCTTGCGCAGACCCTGCTGGGCCTCACCTTCGGCGCGGTCGCCGTCCTGCAGATGCATTCCCCGCTCAGCCCCGTCGACGGGTTGATCGTCGACATGCGCAACGTGCCCGTCGCGCTGGCCGGCGCGTTTCTCGGCGGGCGCGGCCTGGCCATCTGCCTGCTGATCGCCGCCGGCGCGCGGTTCGGAATCGGCGGGGTCGGCATGTGGTCGGGGATCGCCGCGATGATGATCGCGGGGCTCGCCGGGGCGGTCTGGACGCAATGGACCTCGGGGACCGCGCGCCGCGGCGGCTGGGCGATGGTGGCGCTGGCCGCCGGGATGAGCCTGCATATCGTCGCCGTCCTGCTGCTCCCGAGCGAGGTCGCGCTGTGGTTCCTGACCGAGGCGGCGCCGGTGGTGCTGGCGCTCAACTTCGCGTCGGTCCCGATCATCGCGACGCTTCTGGAGCGGGAGCGCTTGCGGGCCGGCCGCCCGGACGAGAACGGGGGCGACCGCGACTCGCTGGCGGTCGATCCGCTGGCGCTCGATCGCGCCCTGGCCGGGGCGACGCGCTCGCGGCGGTTCGACAGCGGGGCCGTGGTCGTCGTCCTGCGCCTGCGCCGGCGCTGGCTGCGCGCGTTGGCCTGGGGGGCCGAGACCGAGGCCCTGACCGTCGCCCGGCTCCAGCGCCGCCTGCGCGCCGCGCTTCCCGAGGGCAGCCTGTTCGGCATGACCGACCCGTCCCGCATCGTGGTCGTCGCGCCGGGCACCGCCGGACGCAGCGCGCGCCCGCTTCTGCATCTCCTCTCGGGATTGGCGGAACAGCCGCTTCGGATCGGTCCGTCCTCCGCGGTGCGGCTGCCGCTGCATCTGGGCGCGCGGCATTACGGGCGGGTCCCGGCCCTCGACCGGATCGAGGCCGACCTGGCCCGCCGCACCGCCTGGCCGGGCGCAAAGGCCCGCCCGGCGCGCGAGGACCACGATCTGGCGCCCGGGGCCGAAGCGCTCTTCGCCGTGGCCGACCGGCTGCTGGCCGGCGGGCCGCAGCGCCCGGGACACGCCGCGCGCCGCGGCTGACCGCGCTCCTGTTGCATCGTCCCGCGCCCGTGGGCATATCGGGTCGCACCGCGGACGACGCGGGGCAGGAGGACGCCGATGGTGCAGTATCTCGACTTCGAGAAGCCGCTTTCCGAGATCGAGGGCAAGGCCGAGGAACTGCGCGCGATGGGCCGCTCGGATTCCAAGGTCGACGTCGCCAAGGAAGCGACGGCCCTGGACCGCAAGGCGCGCGACATGATGGCGAACCTCTACAAGGGCCTGACGCCCTGGCAAAAGGCGCAGGTCGCGCGCCATGCCGAACGGCCGCATTGTCGCGACTATATCGACGCGCTCTTCACCGAATGGACGCCGCTCGCCGGCGATCGCAATTTCGCCGACGATCACGCCGTGATGGGCGGGCTCGCACGGCTGAACGACCGGCCCGTGATGGTGATCGGCCACGAAAAGGGCCACGACACCCGCACCCGGATCGAGCGCAATTTCGGCATGGCCCGGCCCGAGGGCTACCGGAAGGCCATCCGCCTGATGCAGATGGCCGACCGGTTCGGCCTGCCCGTGGTGACGCTGATCGACACGCCCGGCGCCTATCCCGGCAAGGGCGCCGAGGAGCGCGGCCAGTCCGAGGCCATCGCCCGCTCGACGCAGGCCTGCCTGCGCCTCGGGGTGCCGCTGGTCTCGGTCGTGATCGGCGAGGGCGGATCGGGCGGCGCGGTGGCCTTCGCGACCGCCAACCGGGTCGCGATGCTGGAGCATTCGATCTATTCGGTCATCTCGCCCGAGGGCTGCGCCTCGATCCTGTGGAAGGATGCCGAGAAGATGCGTGAGGCCGCCGAGGCCCTGCGCCTGACCGCGCAGGACCTGCTGAAGCTGGGCGTCATCGACCGCATCGTGAAGGAGCCGCTGGGCGGCGCGCATCGCGACCGCGATGCTGCCATCGCGGCCGTGGGCGAGGCGATCGCCGCGATGCTGGGCGAATTCGACGGCCGCGAGCCGGAGGCGATCCGCCAGGGCCGCCGCCGCAAGTTCCTCGAGATGGGATCGAAGGGCCTCGCAGCCTGAACGGCCCCCGGCGCGGCGATCACTCCCGCCGGTAGGCGCCTTCCGGAAGGTCCAGCGCGACCGCCAGGTCGCGGACCTGCCCCATCGTCAGGGTGATCCGCACCGGCTCGCCCGTGCGCGGGTCAGGCTGGGTGAGGGTGATGCACTCCTCGAAGGCCGAGACCACGACGTCCTCGGCGGGCTCGCGCCCCGGCTCGCCCTCGTCCACCAGGGTGATGACTGTCGCGTCGAATTCGTGCTCGATGGTGAACATCAGCCCGCCTTTTGCTGCCGCCGCTTGTGCATCCGGTAAAGCATGGGGGCGGCCAGCTTGTCATAGGTGAATCCGATCACCGTCCGCAGGCCCGGCAGGCGCGCGACCCGGGCGAGCGGGCGCATGTGGGGCATCGCCTCCCAGAGCGCGAGGAAGGCCGGAAAGCCCGACAGCACCTCGTCGCCGCGCCGCACATGCAGCCGGCGCGCCGCCGAATCCGCGTCGATCCGCCAGCCCGCGCGCGCCGGCCCATTCAGGTCGTCGAAGACCACGGGCAGGGCGTCGCGCTCGGCCCGGCGGCGGTAATGGTCGATCTCGAAGGAACAGATCGGGCAGTCGGCATTGTACAGCACCCGTGTCACTTCTGGTTCGGCTTGCCCTGTCATCGCATATCCTCGGCCTATAACGTTTGTGACCAAGACTAGTTGAGCTTCCGGAGATTGCCATGAAGGCTGGAATGATCGCACTGGCGCTGGCCGCCGCATTGGCGGGCTGCGTCGCCGTCGAGACGAGCGCACCCGTCGAGCCCGTGGCGCGCGGACCCGACCGCGTGACGCAGTCGACCGCCGTGCGCAATTTCCAGACCGCCGTCGCCCGGGTGGAGCCCGCGGCAGAACGGATCTGCCGCGGCCGAACGCGCGGTTTGAATTGCGATTTCCTCATCCGGGTCGATCCCAACCGCAACGCCCCGCCCAACGCGTTCCAGTCGCTGGGCCAGGGCGGCCGTCCGATCCTGACCTTCACCCAGGCCCTGATCACCGAGGCGCGAAACCAGGACGAGATCGCCTTCGTGATCGGGCATGAAAGCGCCCATCACATCGAGCAGCACATCGCCCGGCAGCGGCAATCGGCCGCGACCGGCGCCATCGTCGGCGGGCTGATCGCCACCGTGGCGGGAGCCGACGCGACGACGGTGGACCAGCTCAGCCGCGCGGGCGCGACGGTGGGCGCGCGCCGCTTCTCGAAGGAGCACGAGCTGGAGGCCGACGCGCTGGGCACGATCATCACCGCGCGGGCCGGCTACGACCCGGTGAACGGCGCGGCCTTCTTCACGCGCATCCCCGACCCGGGCGACCGCTTCCTCGGGACCCACCCGCCCAACGCCGCCCGGATCGACACCGTGCGTCGCGTGGCCGCGGGGCTCTGACGCGGAATTGAAGGAATGTGCGGGGCACGGGCTTCGTTTTCGCGATAAGGAGGAGCCATGCCCACACGCCGCGCCATCTTGATCGGAGGGGCCGCCACCGCGCTTGTCGCGGGCGGCGGCTACCTCGTCGTGAACCGCCGGACCCCGGCCGGGGGCGGGACCTATCCCGTCACCCTGACGCCCGAGGAATGGCGTGATCGCCTGACGGCGGAGGAATTCGCCATTCTGCGCGAGGCCAAGACCGAGCGGCCCTATTCCAGCCCCCTCGATGATTTCTGGGAGGCCGGGACCTACAATTGCGCGGGCTGCGCGAACCCGGTCTATCCCTCGGACACCAAGTTCGACAGCGGCACGGGCTGGCCCAGCTTCTGGGCGCCGCTCTCGGAGGAGGCGATCGGGACCTCGATGGACTACAAGCTGGTCTATCCGCGCGTCGAAGTGCATTGCGCCAATTGCGGCGGCCATCTGGGCCATGTCTTCGATGACGGCCCGTCGCCCACCGGCAAGCGGCACTGCCTCAACGGCGTCGCGCTCGACTTCGTCGCCGCGGAAACCTCCTGACGCAGCCGTGACTGGCCCGCGCTGCCCCGCCCGGTAGGTTGCCGCGCATGCGCGTACTTCTGCTTCTTCTGATCCTCTTCGCCACGCCGCTCTCCGCCTGCCCCGAGGGCGGCTGCGCGTTGGGCGAGCGCAGCTATCACGTGCGCCTGCCCGCGGGCTGGGACGGCGTCACGCCGCTGCCCATCATGCTGCATTTTCATGGCTGGGGCCGGCAGGGCCCGGTGCCGCTGGGCAGTCCGCGCACCGGGGCTGCGGCGGATGCAGCGGGGGTGCTTTTCGTTGCGCCCGATGGGCTGGGGCGCAGCTGGGATTTCCGCCGCCCGGGCAGTCGCGACACGCCCTTCGCCCGCGCCGTGCTGGCGGATGTGGCCAAGCGCTGGCCGGTGGACGGCCGGCTCTACGTCTCGGGTTACAGCTGGGGCGCGCTGATGGCGGCGCGCTTCGCCTGCGAGGGCGGTGTGGTCGTCGATGCGCTCTTGCTGATCGCCGGCGCCTTCGGCCCGGGGCTCGACTGCGCGGGGCGGCCCGCGCGCGTGGCGCATACGCATGGCAAGACGGATACGGTCCTCGACTTTCCGCTGGGCCCCGATGGCAGCGACGAATGGGCGGTGGCGCTCTGGCGCGATCGGCTGGGCTGCGGCGCGCGCACCCGGCGCTTCGACTGGAATGCCGTGTCGTGGCTGACGCATGACCGGCGCGAATGGGACTGCGCGGCGGGGCGCGTGACGCTCGACGTCCATTCGGCCAGCCACCTGATCCCGCGCGGCTGGGTGGCGCGGATCTTGGACGAATTGGGCCACTGACGCGCCGGGCCCGGCTTGCGATGGATCAAGGCGTGCCTGGCGGGGTGGGCGCAATCTGGGCGCAGGCAATCCGGAGGACGCCATGCCCAGAACCATCCCGCTCGGCCCCGTGGCCCCCCATCTGGCCCGCATCCGCGACATGGCCCGCGCGACCGGCGTGGACCTGGCGGAGGCGCAACGCGAAGGGCGGCTGCAGCAGCCCGAATGGTCCGAGGCCGTGACGCGCTGCCGCGGCTGCCAGATCGTCCCCGATTGCGACCGCTTCCGCGCCGAGCCCGTCGATGCGCCCCGCCGCGCGCCGCGCGGCTGCCGCAACGTGCATATGATGGAGCGTCTGGCGTGGGATTGATTCGCCATCGGGCCAGCCCGGGCCGCATCCCGAACGCGACCGATCGGAGTGGGCACGGGCGCTGACCGGAGGAGGCCCCGGCGGGGCCTGTCCCGGTGGCCCGGGTCGGACGGTCCCCGGGGGCCGTCCGACCGCATCTTCGGGGGTCCGGGCCGTCGGCGCGCTTCAGCGCGCGACCGGCCGGCCCCAGAGGTCGTATTCGCTGGCCTCGTCCACCTCGACCGTCAGGATGTTGCCGAGCGCCAGATCCTCGAAGCCCGCGTCGATGAACAGGTTGCCATCGATCTCGGGCGCGTCGGCCTTGCTGCGGCAGGTCGCGCCCTCGGCATCGACCGCGTCCACGATCACCTCCAGCCGCGTGCCGACCTTCGCCGCCAGCTTCGCGGCCGAGATGGCCTGCGCCTTCTCCATGAAGCGTTCGTAGCGCTCGGCCTTCAGCGCGTCGGGCACGTGATCGGGCAGGGCGTTCGACCGCGCGCCGGCGACGTTTTCGTATTGGAAGGCCCCCACGCGGTCGAGCTGCGCCTCGTCCAGCCAGTCGAGCAGCGTCTCGAACTCGGCTTCCGTCTCGCCGGGATAGCCCACGATGAAGGTCGAGCGGATCGCGATCTCGGGGCAGATCGCGCGCCATTCGGCGATCCGGTCGAGCGTGCGCTCGGCATGGGCGGGGCGGGCCATGCGGCGCAGCGTGTCGGGATGGGCGTGCTGGAAGGGCACGTCGAGATAGGGGAGCACCAGGCCATCGGCCATCAGCGGGATCAGGTTGGCGACATGCGGATAGGGATAGACGTAATGCAGCCGGATCCAGGCGCCGAGGCTGCCCAGATCGCGGGCCAGCGCCTCGATATGCGCGCCGGCGCCGGCGCGGTCCTTCCAGTCCGTCCCGTAGGCAGACGTATCCTGGCTGATCACCAGAAGCTCGCGCACCCCGGCCTCGACCAGCTTCTCGGCCTCGCGCATCACCGCCTTGTGCGGACGCGACGCCAGCCGCCCGCGCATGTCGGGGATGATGCAGAACTTGCACTTGTGATTGCAGCCCTCGGAAATCTTCAGGTAGCTGAAATGCCGCGGCGTCAGCGACACGCCCGCGGCCGGCAGCAAATCCACGAACGGGTCCGGCGCGGGCGGCACGGCCGCATGGACCGCGTCCAGCACCTGCTCGTATTGATGCGGGCCCGTGACGGCCAGCACCTTGGGATGCGCGCCGGTGATGTAGTCGGGCTCAGCCCCCAGGCAGCCGGTAACGATGACGCGCCCATTTTCGCGCAGCGCCTCGCCGATGGCGTCCAGGCTCTCGGCCTTGGCGCTGTCGAGAAACCCGCAGGTATTGACGATCACCGCCTCCGCGCCCGCGTAATCGGGGCTGATCGCGTAACCCTCCGCGCGCAGCCGGGTCAGGATGCGCTCGCTGTCGACCAGCGCTTTCGGACAGCCCAGGCTGACCATGCCGATCTTCGGCTGGCCGGGCCGCGCGTCGCTGGGCAGGGTGGCGCGGGGCGCGAGATCGGGGCGCAGGTCGGGGGGGTTCTGGCTCATCGCCGCCAGATAGTCGCTGCGCGCGGGCTTGGCAAAGGGGGCGGTGCGATCGCGGTTGCAACGGGCGGCGAAGCGCGGTGGTGTGGGGGCCATGAAATGGCTCTTCCGCATCGCCGGCACGCTCCTGCTGCTCGTCTTCCTCGCCGTCGCGGCGCTGCTTCTCGTCCCGACCGAGCGCATCGCGCGGCTGGCCGCCGACCGCTTCGAGGCCACGACCGGCCGCGCGCTCGCCATCGAGGGCGAAGTCCGCGCCACGCTCTGGCCGCGGCTGGGCATCCGGGCCGAGGGGGTGCGCGTCGCGAACGCTTCCTGGGCCGAGGATGCCCCGATGCTGGAGGCCGCGCGGCTCGAGGTGGGCGTGCCGCTCTCGGTGCTGACGGGCGGGGAACTCCGGCTCGAGACGATCGAGCTGGACGAGGCGCGGCTGCGGCTGGAAATCGGGCCCGACGGGCAGCGCAACTGGGATTTCGGCAGCGCGGAGGCCGGGCCGAGCCACCCCGCCGCGGCGCGCAGGGATGGCGGCGGCTTCGCCATCGACCGCGCGGTGTTGTCCGGCGCGGAGGTCAGCTTCCGCGACCAGCGCAGCGGGGCCTCGCATCTGCTGCGCGCGCTCGATGCCGAACTGACCCTGCCGGATGCCGCCGGACCGCTCAGCCTCTCGGCCTCCGCGCTCTATGGCGGGCAGGCCATGGAGCTGGAGCTCGAAGCGCCGCAAGGCGCGGCGCTGATCGCCGGCGCGCTGTCGCCGGTGACGATCGACCTGCGGGCCGGCGCGACCGAGCTGACGCTGGACGGGCAGGCCGATCTCGACGCGCTGGCCTTCGAGGGGCGCGCGCGGGCGGGCTCGACCGACGGGCTCGCGCCGCTGACCGCGCTGGGCGTCGCCCCGCCGGACCTGCCGCGCGGCCTCGGCGGTGGGCGGATCGCGCTGGACGCAGCGCTGACGCTCGCGCCCGAGGGCAGCCTGCACCTGCGCGATATGGTCCTCGACCTCGACGACAACCGCGTCTCGGGCGCGCTGGATCTCTGGCCGGGCGAGGCGCGGCCCCGCTTCGCCGCGACGCTCTCGGCCCCGGCGCTGGACCTCACCGCCGTCGCGGGCGGCAGGGGCGGCGGTGGCGGCGGGCCGATCGGCGCCGCCGGTTGGGGCCGCGACCCGATCGACGTCTCGGGCCTCTTCGCGGCGGACGGCGTGCTCTCGCTGGCACTGGGCCCGGTGGACTTGGGCGATGCCCGCCTCGACGAGCTGCGCGCCCGCGTGACGCTGAAGAACGGCCGGGCCGTCGCCACGCTCCAGCCGCTGCGCGCCTATGACGGCCGCGTCACCGGAGAGCTGGTCGCCAACGGGCGCGGCGGGCTGTCCGCCCGCGCCGATCTCGCGGTGGAGGGGCTGGCCCTGCAGGCCCTGCTGCGCGACCTGGCCGGTTTCGACCGCCTGGTGGGGCAGGCCGCCGCGCGGATCGACCTGCTGGGCGCGGGCGCGACCGGGCAGGCCCTGGTCGAAAGCCTGGACGGCCGCGTCACGGTTGATATCGGGCGCGGCGAGATGCTGGGGCTCGACGTGGCCGGCATGATCCGGAACCTCGATCCGGCCTATGTGGGCGAGGGGCAGAAGACGGTCTTCGACGGGCTGCGGCTGGGCTTCGACGTGACCGATGGCGTGGCCACCGATGACGGCTTCGCGCTGGACGCGCCCTTGCTGACGGCGTCGGCGGCGGGTTCGATCGATCTGGGCGCGCGGACGCTCAGCTACCGGCTGTTGCCGCAACTGCGCGCCGGCGGGCCGGTCGTTCCCGTGCTGATCGAGGGCCCCTGGGCCGATCCGCGTATCCGGCTGGACCTCGAATACCTCGCCCGCCAGCGCATGGAGATCGAGCGCGAGGAGGTGGAGGCGCGCGCCCGCGCCGAGGCCGAGGCGGCCCGGCAGCGTGCGGAAGCGCAGGCCCGCGAGAAGCTGGCCTCCGAGCTGGAGGTTGCGCCCGAGATCCTGACCGACACGGAGGCGCTGCAGGACGCGATCCGCGACCGCGTCGAGGACCAGCTTCGGGGCCTGCTTCTCGGACGGTAGCTGGACCCCGCGCGCCCGCCGCGCTATCTGGCTGCGTTCCTGCAGGAGAACCCCATGAGCGTCAGCCTTCTCGGCACCTTCGTGAAGCCCGTCCACCGCGAGGGGCCCAAGTTCATCGCCGTGTTCGGCGTGGTCACGGTGCTTCTCTACCTGCTCTGGTCGCCGCTGGGCTGGCTGGGCCTCGGTGCGACGATCTGGTGCTACTACTTCTTCCGCGACCCGGTCCGGGTGACGCCCATGGACGAGGGGCTGGTCGTCAGTCCCGCCGACGGGGTCGTCTCGCTGATCGAGCCGGCCGTTCCGCCGGCCGAGCTGGGCCTCGGCGATGCGCCGCGCACCCGGGTCTCGGTCTTCATGTCGGTCTTCGATTGCCACGTGAACCGCGCGCCCGTCGCGGGCGAGGTCACCGCGCTGGCCTACCGGCCGGGCAAGTTCCTGTCGGCCGAGCTCGACAAGGCCTCCGAGGAGAACGAGCGCAACGGCATGGTCCTGACCATGGAGGACGGCACGACGCTGGGCGTGGTGCAGATCGCGGGCCTCGTGGCGCGGCGGATCCTCTGCGAGGTCGACCAGGGCGCGCGGCTGGAACGCGGCGGCCGCTTCGGCCTGATCCGCTTCGGCTCGCGGCTCGACATCTACCTGCCCGACGGCACCGCGCCGCGCGTGTCCATCGGCCAGACGATGACCTCGGGCGAGACGATCATCGCGAAGCTGGGCGATGACAGCCCGGCCGCGGCGCGGACGGACTGATGCCGCGGGTGCGCGATCGCGGCGACGGGCCGATGCCGGTCGTGATGCTGCTGCCGAACCTGGTGACGATTCTCGGGCTCTGCTTCGGGCTGACCTCGATCCGCTTCACCTTCGCCGACCAGTTCAACCTCGCCGCGGGGCTTCTGATCTTCGCGGCGCTCCTCGACGGGATGGACGGGCTGCTGGCCCGGCGGCTGAACGCGGCCTCGCCCTTCGGGGCCGAGCTCGATTCGCTCTCGGATTTCGTCTGCTTCGGCGTGGCTCCCGCGATGCTCGTCTACCATTTCGGGCTGGAGGGCATGGCCGGGATGGGCTGGATCGCGGCGCTGGCCTTCGCGATCTGCTGCTGCCTGCGGCTGGCGCGCTTCAACGTGGCCGCAAAGGCCGAGACCAACACCAAGGGCAGCTTCTCGGGCGTGCCCGCGCCGGCCGGCGCGATGCTGGGGATCTTTCCGGTGACGCTCTACCTGTCGGGCTTCGCCGACCTGCGCGAGGTGCAGGCGGTGATCGCCCTATGGGTGCTGGGGGTGGGCGCGCTGATGATCGCGCGATTCGACACGATCTCGCTCAAGTCGATGAAGATCAGCCGCGACAACGCGGTCTACGTGCTGCTGGCCGCGGCGCTGGTGATCGGGCTGATGCTGACGCGGATCTGGGTGTTCCATGTCGGCGCGACCTTCATCTACGTCGCGCTCCTGGCCTGGGGGCCGCTGAAGAAGCGGCTGGGCTGAGGCCCGCGCGCGCGTCGCGTCCCGGGCGCCGGACACCCGGCGCCCGTGGCGACGCGGTGGGTCAGCGGCGCCGGTCGCGGCGCGAGGACATGGGCTGGAACGCCACCGAGACATGCGCCTCGCAATAGGGCTTGCCCGCCTGCACGGGCAGGCCGCAGAACCAGAATTTCGGCGTGGCCGGGTCGCCGATCGGCCATTTGCAGGTCCGCTCGGTCAGCTCCATCAAGCTGATCTTCTTCGCCGTCTTCTCGACCGCGTTCACCTTGGCCAGCGCCTCGGGGCTGATCTCGTTGGCCGAGGGCTGCGGGGGCAGGGGCTGGCCCGCCATCAAGGGCTTGCGCAACGGCGTCACGTTCGCGCCCTGCGGCACGGCGGCCATGGTGCGCGGCTCGTCGTCGTCATCCTCGTCATCCGCGGCCGGGGCTTCGGGCGCGGGCTTCTTGGGCTCGGGCGTCTTGGCGGCCTCGGGCTTCGCGGCCTTGGGTTTCTCGGGCTTCGCGGGCTCGGGCTTCGCATCGGCATCGGCGTTGCGGTTCGACAGGCCGAGGCGGTGAACCTTGCCGATCACCGCGTTGCGCGTCACGCCGCCCAGTTCCTTGGCGATCTGGGACGCACTGGCCCCTTCGCTCCACATGCGCTTGAGCGTCTCGACGCGATCGTCGGTCCAGGCCATCGGTGTCTCCTAGTCTCTGCTCGGTCCCGCGCGGCGACCTCTGATACGGGTGGCGATCGCGGGGAAAGCTCTATTGTAAGCATCGCCCGGGCGGGTCACAAGCGCCCGGCTCCCGCGATCGAGAGGCTCCCGATGACCGACACCGCCGCACGCCGCCCCGAGCGTCCCCGATCCGAACAGGGCGTGCGCCGCTTCGGGCGCGTCAACTGGCTGGGCCTGCGCACGCTGGCCGAGCGCGAGGTGCGCCGCTTCATGGCCGTCTGGACCCAGACCCTGCTGGCGCCGCTGGTCACGGCGGGGCTGTTCCTGCTGATCTTCACGCTGGCCGTCGGCACGCGGCGCGGCGAGGTGATGGGGGTCAGCTTCCTGCATTTCCTGGCGCCCGGCATCCTGATGATGACCGTCATCCAGAATAGCTTCGCCAACGTCTCCTCCTCGATCGTGATCTCGAAGGTGCAGGGCAATATCGTCGACACGCTGATGCCGCCGCTTTCGGCCGCCGAGCTGGTGGCGGGCTATCTCGCGGGCGGGATCGCGCGGGGGATCTTCGTGGCCATCGCGATCATGCTGATCCTGTTTCCCTTCATCGGGCTCGGCGTGGCGAACCCGGTGATGGCGCTGGTCTGGGTGGCGCTGGGCGGGGCGTTCCTGGGCTCGCTCGCGCTGGTGGCGGGGGTCTTCGCCAACAAGTTCGACCAGATCGCGGCGATCACCAATTTCATCGTCACCCCGCTCAGCTTCCTGTCGGGGACGTTCTATTCGCTCGAAACCCTTCCGCCCTTCATGCGCGCGCTCAGCCACGCGAACCCCGTCTTCTACCTGATCGACGGGCTGCGGCACGCGGTGCTGGGCGTCTCGGACAGCTCGCCGTGGCTGGGCTTCGGCGTGGTCGTCGCGGCGACGATCCTCATGGCGGGCGTCGCGTGGTGGATGTTCAGGACCGGCTACCGCCTGAAGGCGTGAGCGGCAGCGCCGGGCGCGCGCGGCCCTCGCGCCAGGCCAGAAGCCCCGCGCCCAGCACGATCAGCGCCGCGCCCGCCCAGCCCACCGCGTCGGGCAGGACGCCGAAGATCACCAGGTCGTAGAGCCCCGCGAAGACCAGCGTCAGGTAGCTGAAGGGCGTCACCAGCGAGGTCTCGGCCCGGCGCAGGGAATTGACGAAGCAGCCCTGCGCGCAGGCCATCAAGACGCCCAACGCGACCATCGCGGCCCATTGCGGGTGCGTGGGCGGCTGCCAGACGGGCAGGGCGGTCAGCGTCGCCAGCACCAGCCCGATCCCGTTCGAGAAGGCCAGGATCGCCAGCGGCCCTTCGGTTCGCGTCAGCCGCTTGATGAACAGAACCTCCGCCCCGAGCGCCAAAGCCGCGCCTAGCGCCAGGAGCGCGCCCGGGGCCACGACGCCCATCCCCGGGCGCAGCAGGAGGATTGCGCCCGCCACCGCGATCGCGGCGGCCGACCAGCGCACCGGGCCCGCGCTCTCGCCCATCAGGATCACGGCCAGCACCATCGCGACGATGGGGTTGAGAAAGCTGATCGCCGTCGCCTCGGCCAGCGGGATGGTCGCGACGGCGGCGAACATCAGCGTCACGCCGCCCCAGCCGCAGATCACGCGGCCGAGATGCCAGCGCCACTGCGCGGTGCCGATCGTGGGGCGCAGGGCCGCCACCGTCGCGAAGACCGCGATGGCGGCGAAGAGGAAGCGTCCGAAGGTGATCTGGAACGGATGCAGGGGCGCGCCCAGCGCCGCGGTGCCCAGCGCCTTGGCCAGAAGCGTCGTGGCCGCGATGAAGACGGTCGCGGCGACCATGAAGGCGATGGCGATCAGGGGACCGGCCGTCCGCGCGGACGGCCCGGCGGCGTCAGACACCCAGGCACCAGCGCATGATCGCCTTTTGCGCGTGCAGCCGGTTCTCGGCCTCGTCGAACACGACCGAGCGCGGCCCGTCGAGCACGCCGTCGGTGATCTCCTCGCCGCGATGGGCGGGCAGGCAATGCATCACCAGCGCGTGCTCGGGTGCGGCGGCCATCAGGCGTTCGTTGACCTGGTAGGGGCGCAGCAGGTTGTGGCGGCGCTGCCGCGAGCTCTCGGCGTCGCCCATGCTGACCCAGGTGTCGGTCACCACGAGATCCGCATCGGCCACGGCTCGCGCCGGATCGCGCTCGATCCGCACGTCGCGGCCCGCCCGGCGCAGGCCGCCGACAAGCGCCTCGGGCGGGTCGAGCTGCTGCGGCCCCGAGAAGGTGAAATCGAAGCCGAAGCGCTCGGCGGCGTGCAGGAAGCTCTGAGCGACGTTGTTGCCGTCGCCCATCCAGGCCACGCGCTTGCCGGCGATGGGCCCGCGATGCTCCTCGAAGGTCATCACGTCGGCCATGATCTGGCAGGGATGCGAATTGTCGGTCAGCCCGTTGATGACGGGCACGCTCGCGTGCTCGGCCATCTCGTGGAGGATGTCCTCGCCGAAGGTGCGGATCATGATCAGGTCGACATAGCGCGACAGCACGCGGGCCGTGTCGGCGATGGTCTCGCCATGGCCCAGCTGCATCTCGGCGCCCGACAGCACCATCGACGTGCCGCCCAGCTGGCGCACGCCCACGTCGAAGCTGACGCGGGTCCGGGTCGAGGGCTTTTCGAAGATCAGCGCCACGACGCGGCCCTGCAGCGGCAGCTCGTCGTCGGGGGTGCCCTTGGGGCGGTCGCCGCGGGCGGCCTTCATCGCCTCCGCCTGGTCGAGGATGGCGCGCAGGGCCGCGCGGTCGGTGGTGTGGATGTCGAGGAAATGGGTCATGTCGGGTCTCCGAACGGAGAGGCCGGGGGGCTGTCTGCCCCCCGGACCCCCCGAAGGTATGTTCGGCCAGAGGAAGTCAGGCGGGGACGAGGCTCGCCGCCGCGCGGTCGAGCCGGTCGAGCGCCTGGGCAAGGTCGTCATCGGTGATGTTGAGCGCGGGCAGGATGCGGACCACGTTGTCGCCGGCGGGCACCACGCAGATCTCCTGCGCGTAAGCCGCCTGGAGGACGTCGGTGTTGGGCACCTTGCATTTCAGCCCCAGCATCAGCCCCGAGCCGCGCACCGCTTCGAAGATGTCGGGATGCGTGGCGACCAGCGCCTCAAGCCCCTGGCGGAAGCGGGCCGACTTGCGGCGGACCTCGGCCAGGAAGGCCTCGTCGGCGACGATGTCCATCACGGCGTTGCCCACCGCGCAGGCCAGCGGGTTGCCGCCATAGGTCGAGCCATGCGTGCCCGCGCCCATGCCGGCGGCCGCCCGCTCGGTGGCCAGCAGCGCGCCCAGCGGGAAGCCCCCGCCGATGCCCTTTGCGACCATCATGATGTCGGGAGACACGCCCGCCCATTCATGCGCGAAGAGCTTGCCGGTCCGGCCCATGCCGCATTGCACCTCGTCGAGGATCATCAGCGCGCCGGTCTCGTCGCAGAGATCGCGCAGCCCCTTGAGGCAGACATCGGGGACCGGGACGATCCCGCCCTCGCCCTGCACGGGCTCGAGGATCACGGCGGCGACATCGGGCTCGGCCATGGCGGCGCGCAGCGCGTCGTGATCGCCGAAGGACAGGTGGCGGAAGCCCGGCAGCAGGGGGCCGAACCCCTTGGTCATCTTCTCGGACCCCGCCGCGGCGATGCCCGCGGCCGAGCGGCCGTGGAAGCTGCCGGTGAAGGCCAGGATCACGTGACGCTCGGGCTGGCCCTTCTCGGACCAGTATTTGCGCGCCATCTTCACCGCCAGTTCGCAGGCCTCGGTGCCGGAATTGGTGAAGAAGCAGGTATCGGCGAAGGTCGCCGCGACCAGCTTCTCGGCCAGCGCCTCCTGCTGGGGGATGTGGTAGAGATTCGAGGTGTGCCACAGCGCGCCGGCCTGCTCGGTCAGCGCCCGGGTCAGCCCCGGATGCGCGTGGCCCAGCACGTTCACCGCGATGCCCGCGCCCAGATCAAGGAAACGTCGGCCATCCTTCTCCACCAGCCAGGACCCCTCGCCCGAGACGAAGCTCAGGGGGGCGCGGTTGTAGGTGGGCAGGACAGGGGGGATCATCGCCGTGGCCTTTCTGTCTGGGGATGAGCGTTCGGGGTGGCGGAAATCGCATGCCAAGTCAATCGAGGCGCGGTGCACACGCGGGCGTCACGCGAACGTGGAATGACCGTGATGGCGCGCGCGGCCTAGCCTTCTGCGCACAACTGGAGGAGGACCACATGTTCCGCATCACCACCGCCGCGGCGTTCGCAGCGCTCACCCTGCCCACGGCCGCAGCCGAGCACGCCTGTACCGTCGAGGGCGATCACTGGGATCTCGACGAGGCGGGGATCGCCGCGCTCTACGATTGCATGTCCGAGCGGATGCTCGCGGGCTACAGCTCAGGCGACGACCCGCTTGCCGGCGAATATCGCGGCTGGGTCCAGGCCGGGACGCGTCCTGCCGTGGCCGGCCCGCATGGCGAGCGCTTCCTTCTGACCTTCGCCAACGAGATCGCGGCCGAGCAATACCTGGCCTACGAGGAGGGGGACTTCGAAATGCCCGTCGGCTCCGTCCTGGCCAAGGAGAGCATCGCCATCCGCGACGGCACCGCCCGGGTCGGGCCGCTCTTCTACATGACGAAGGTCGATGACGCGCCCGAGTTCGACAACTGGTTCTATTCGGGCGTGATGCCCAACGGGAAGCCGCTCAATGCCAGCCAGGCCTTCTGCCACGACTGCCATCGGAACTTCGACGCCAGCGACAGCATGGGCTATCCGGTCCCCGAAGTGCGCGTCGGCGGCTGAGGCCCGCCACCCTCGACAAGGCTGACGGCGCGGTCCAGATGTGGGTCATGTGGCCCCGGACCCGCGCCCTTTCCGTGCACCTGTTGACCGCGACCGGTGCGGTCTTCGCGATGTTCTCGCTCTTGGCCGCGGTCGAGGGCAACTGGTCGTGGATGTTCCTGTGGCTGCTCGCGGCGCTGGCCGTCGACGGGATCGACGGGCCGTTGGCGCGGCGCTGGGACGTGACGCTGCACGCGGCGCGCTTCGACGGGGTCATGCTGGACCTGATCATCGACTACCTCACCTATGTCTTCATCCCGGTCTACGCGCTCTACGCCTCGGGCCTGGTGCCGGGCTGGGCGGGCTGGGGCATCCTGACGGTCGTGCCCTTCGCCGGCGCGCTCTATTTCGCGGATGTGCGGATGAAGACCGAGGATGCCAGCTTCGAGGGCTTCCCCGGCTGCTGGAACATGGTGGCACTCGTCGTCTTCGTGCTGGAGCCGAACCCCTGGCTGACGCTGGTCGTGTCGATCCTGCTCTCGGTGGCGATGTTCCTGCCGCTGCGCTTCGTGCACCCGGTGCGAACCGACCGCTGGCGGCCGCTGACCCTGGCGGTCACGCTGGCCTGGCTGGGCCTCGCCTTCGCCGCTGCCTGGGGCGAATTCGGCCTGGGGCGGGTCGCGGGCTGGGCCTTCGCGGCGGCCAGCGCCTACCTGCTCCTGGCGGGGATCGCGCAGCAGGCGCTTGGGCGCCGCCGCCTCGCCTAGAGGTCGATGGAGCCGTCCGCGTTGGGCTCCGGCATCGGCAGATCGGGATCCAGCGGCTCCTTGCGGCGGATCAGGATGTCGCCATTGGGCAGGAATTCGGGCGGGTGATAGGCGTCGAGCTCCGACAGCGTCTCGCCCAGTTCCTTCTGCAACTCCTCCAGAAGCGGCGCGGCGTTGCGCGCGATGCCTTCGAGGTCGCGCAAGGCGGGCTCCATCTCCTGCATCAGCCCGTCCATGAACAGCCGCAAGCCGCGCTCCATCAGGCTGTCGCCCTCTTGCTGCGCGGCGGCGGGCGTGGCGCTCAGGGCCAGGATCAGGACGAGGCGTCGCATGCGCTCAAGGTTGGGGCGGGGCCGGGGGCAGGTCAAGCACGACCGGGAAATGATCCGACGCGTCGAGCAGGGCCTCGCGCAGCAGGTCGTCTTTCGCCGCCGCCGGGTCGTCGAACGGATGCAGGATCCGCCAGGTCGCGCCCGGCACGAGATCGGCCGAGACCATGACGAAATCGAGAAGCGCGTTCATGTAGCGCTTGCGGCTATTGTCCCAAAACCGGGCGGTCGAGGGCATCGCCGCGCCGACCCGCGCATGGACCGCGCTGGGATCGTGCAGCGCGCGCGACCCGTCGCCCAGCACGATCTCGACGCCCGAGCGGCCGAAGAGCGACTCGTAGCCGTCGAGCCCCGGGCCGTCGTTGAAATCGCCCGCCACGATCAGCCGTTCGCCCTCGGCCAGGCGATGCTCGATGCGGCGGCGCAGCCACACGCATTGCGCGAGTTGCTTGCGGCGATTCTGGATCGCGGTGCGCAACCGTTCCTCCGGGTCGCGGATGCCATGCGCGGCCTTCGACTTGGCATGCACGCCGATCAGGTGGATCGGGCCGATATCGGTGCCGAGATCCAGCTCCAGCGGCGGCTTCGACCAGACCAGACGCTCGGCCTGCAAGTCGCTGTCGAGATCGACGCCCAGTTCGCGGTCGAATCGCGGCGCGCCGTCATGGTCGCCGGGCCGGTGGCGCGGCGTGACCGCGTTTGGATCGTAGAGCAGCGCGATCTCCTGCCGGGTCTCGTTCTCGAAGCCCAGCATCGCGCGCGAGGTCCGCAGCCCGGCGCCTTCGGCGAAGATCTCGAGCGCGGCGCGCGAGGAGCGGCGGGTCGAGGCGTCGGGCGCCTCGATCACGAGGATCGCGTCGGCATCCATCTGCCGGAACACGGTCGCGATGGCGTCGAGCTGGCGGGCCTTCGTCACTTCGTAGCGCGCCGACCAGCCGCGGCTGTGGTCGGGCGTGCCGTCGTCGCGGAACAGCCGGTCGAACCATTCGACGTTCCAGGTCGCGAAGCGGAAGCCCGGTCGCATTTCAGGCGGTACCCGCCTGGATCCGCTCCCAGGCGCGATTGATGGCGACCATGCGCTTCTCGGCCAGCTTGATCGCCTCCTCCGGCAGGCCGCGGGCGATCATCCGGTCGGGATGCGTGTCGCGCACGAGGCGGCGCCACGCCGCCCGGATCTCGGGCATCGGGGTGTCCGGGGTGACACCTAGAACCGCGTAGCAATCCGGTTCGGCGCCGGGCACGAAGCGGGTGCGGAGCGAGCGGAAGGTCCGGTCGTCGAGCCGGAAGATGCGCGCCACGCGGGCCAGGAAATCGTCCTCGGCCGGATGGTAGTCGCCATCGGCCATCGCGATGTGGAACAGCCCCTCCATCAGGTCGCGCAGCGTGTCGGGATCGTCCTCGAACATCGACGCGATGCGGCGGGCGTAATCCTCGAACCCCGCGACATCGGTCCGGGCCAGATCGAAGACGCGGGCGGCGTTGGCCTCCTCCTCGGGGGGGATGGTGAAGACCTCGCGGAAGGCCGCGACCTCGGCGCGGGTCACGGTGCCGTCGGCCTTGGCCATCTTCGCGCCCAGCGCGATCACCGCGATGGTGAAGGCGACGGAGCGTTCCGGCGGCGCGCGCAGCCGGTCGAACAGCGCCGAGAGCCGCTCCCCCGGGGCGAGCGCCGACAGCGCGTCGAGAATGCGGGTCCAGAGCGACATGGGCCGGACCCTAACCCGCCGTCAGCGCCGCGAGAACGGCGATTTCCGCGACCTGCTGCCCCGCCCCCAGCACATCGCCGGTCTGCCCGCCGATCTTGGCGCGCGCGATCAGCCCGAGCCCCAGCACCGCCGCGCCCGCGAGCGCCGCGGCCAGAAGGGCGGCGGCCGGGCCGTGCAGCAGCAACGCGAGCGCGCCCAGACCCAGCGCGATCCCCGTCCCGCGGGCCCCGGGGACGCCCGCGCCCTGCGAAAGCCCGTCCGCGCGCGCCGGCGGCAGCCAGCGCATCAGCACCGGCATCGCCGCGCGGCCGGCCATCGCGGCCGCCACCGCGAGCCCGAGGATCGCACCCTGCGCCGCCGCCTCCGCCAGCAGCAGCCAGCGCAGCCCCAGCGACAGGATCAGCGCGATCACGCCATAGGCGCCGATCCTGCTGTCGCGCATGATCTCCAGCCGCCGGGCGCGGTCGAACCCGCCCCAGAAGCCGTCGGCGACATCGGCCAACCCGTCCTCGTGCAGCGCGCCGGTGGCCAGGATCATCGCGATCAGCGCGGCCCCGCCCGCGACCCCGGGCGCGAAGCCGAGGCTGCCCACGATCAGCCCGGCCAGTCCCGCGATCAGCCCCACGGCCAGCCCCGCCAAGGGCCAGGCCCAGGCCGCGCGCGCGGCCGGGTCGGTGGGGGTGCCCCGGACCGGCAGCCGGGTCAGCAGCATGCCGGCCGAGACGAGGTCGGATTTCAATGACATGTCGCACCTTGACGGCAGGGGGCCGTTTCGTCGCATAGCCCCCGTGCCGCCGCCGGTAAACCCGGGCGGACCAGACAGGAGTGCCCCTTGCCCGAGCTTCACGACTTCGCCGCCATCCGCACCGCCCTTGCCGATCTGCCCGGCCCCGACACCGCCGCCGGGCGGGACGCGGCGGCGCGCAACGGCCAGCTGACCAAGCCGCCCGGCGCCCTGGGCCGGCTGGAGGAGCTGGCGCAGTGGTACGCGGGCTGGCGCGGCGATCCGCGGCCCGAGATCGCGGCGCCGCAGGTCCTGGTCTTTGCGGGCAATCACGGCGTCGCCGCGCAGGGCGTCAGCGCCTTCCCGGCCGAGGTCACCATCCAGATGGTCGCCAATTTCCGCGCCGGCGGGGCCGCGATCAACCAGTTGGCTCGGCTCGCCGGCGCCCGGATGGACGTCCACGAGCTGGAGCTCGACCGCCCGACGGCCGATTTCACCCGTGGCCCCGCGATGACCGAGGCCGAGGCCTGCCTCGCCTTCGCGACCGGCTGGACGGCCGTCGCCCCGGATGCCGATCTCGTGGTGGCCGGCGAGATGGGCATCGCCAACACCACCTCCGCCGCGGCCATCGCCACGGCGATTCTGGGCGGCGAGAATTGGGCGGGGCGCGGCACCGGCGTCGACGACGTGGGGCTCGCGCGCAAGGAGGCCGCCATCGCGGCCGGGCTCGCCGCCAATCCGGGGCGCACGGGGCTCGAGGTGCTGGCCGCGCTCGGCGGGCGCGAGATCGCCGCCATGGCGGGCGCCGTCGCGGGCGCGCGGGCGCATCGCATTCCGGTCATCCTCGACGGCTTCATCGGCTCCGCCGCCGCGCTGACGCTCTGGGCCGAGAGTCCGGCCACGCTCGACCATTGCCTCGCCGGCCATCTCTCGGCCGAGGGCGCGCATGACCGGATGCTCGCGGCGATGGGCAAGACGCCGCTCCTGTCGCTGGGCCTGCGCCTGGGCGAGGGGTCGGGCGCGGCACTCGCGATCCAGGTCCTGAAGGGCGCGCTGGCCTGCCATTCCGGCATGGCCACCTTCGCCGAGGCCGGCGTCAGCGACGGCTAGACGCCGCGTGCGTCGCGTTCGGCCACCATCATCGACAGGGCGTCGGCCATGATCTTGGTCTCGGCCCCGCCCGTCACGCCGCCCACGCCCAGCCGCCGGCCGACGCGCCACCACATGCCGGGCACCCAGGCCCGGCCCAGCGGCTGGCGCAGCCGCACGATGAAGCCGTTCGACGGCTTGAAGCTGAAGAGCGCGCGGTCCACCGACGCGATCTCGTCCAGCGGCGCGATCACCCGCCCGTCGGCCTGGAACAGCCCGTCCTCGCGCAGCTCGATGGCGACGGAGGAGCCGCGCCAGCCGGCCTGCGCCAGCACCAGCGCGCCGATCCCCAGGGCCAGCAGCATGAGCTGCCAGCCCAGGGCCGCGGGCGGATGCGCGATCGCAAGCCACAGAAGCAGGATGCCCAGCACAAGCTGGATGACGAAGCCCACCGCGCGGCGCGGGGCGGAAGGGCGCAGGATATGCAAGGGCTCGGACATGGGCCACGCCCTAGCCGCCGCGCCGGCCCCGCGCAATGCGTGGCGCGCTTAAGCCGGCGGGCTGGCCTTCGAAGCGGGGCGGCGGTAATCGGGCGCCATGCTGAACACGATCCGCCACGGCACGCCGACCGACCGCCCTCCGCTGATGATCGCGCATGGCCTCTTCGGCTCGGCGCGCAACTGGGGCGTGATCGCCAAGCGGCTCTCCTCCGATCGCGAGGTTGTGGCCGTCGACATGCGCAATCACGGCGACAGCGCGTGGCGCGACAGCCATTCCTATCCCGACCTCGCCGCCGATCTCGCGCAGGCGGCGGGCGACCGGCCGCATGACCTGCTGGGCCATTCCATGGGCGGCAAGGCCGCGATGACGCTGGCGCTGACCCAGCCCGAGCGCCTGCGCCGCCTCGTCGTCGCCGATATCGCCCCGGTGGCCTACGACCACAGCCAGGCGCATCTGATCGAGGCGATGCGCGCGGTCGACCTGTCGCGCGTGGCGCGTCGCTCGGAGGCCGCCGAACAACTCGCGCGGGTGCCCGATGACGGCACGCGCGCCTTCCTGCTGCAATCGCTGGACGCCGCGGCGGGGCGCTGGACGCTGAACCTCGACGCGCTGGAAGCCGAGATGCCGAAGATCGTGGGCTTTCCGGAGATCGAGGGCCGCTTCGACGGCCCCGCGCTGTTCCTGTCGGGCGGCGAGAGCGACTATGTCCGCCCCGAGCATCGCGACCGCATCAAGGCGCTGTTTCCGCAGGCCCGCTTCGCCCGGATCCCCGGCGCGCGCCACTGGCTGCATGCCGAGAAGCCGCGCGAGTTCGAGGCCGCGCTGCGCGCCTTCCTCGACGCCTGACCGCGGTCGGGCGCGCGATCTCCGCGCCTCAGGCCGTCAGCCCCTCCGGTTCGGCCAGCCCGTGCGCCCGGCAGCAGGCCGTCAGTGTGTTGGCCAGCAGGCAGGCGATGGTCATCGGGCCCACGCCGCCCGGCACCGGCGTGATCGCGCCCGCCACCGCGGCGCAGCTGTCGAAATCGCAATCGCCCACCAGCCGCGTGCGGAGCGTGCCGTCGTCCTTCACCCCCGCCGGCATCCGATTGATGCCCACGTCGATCACCGTCGCGCCCGGCTTGATCCAGTCGCCGGTCACCATTCCGGGCCGTCCCACGGCGGCCACGACGATATCAGCGCGGCGCACGACCGCCGGGAGATCGCGGGTGCGCGAATGCGCGATGGTCACCGTGGCGCTGTCGCGCAGCAGAAGCTGCGCCATCGGCTTGCCCACGATGTTCGACCGCCCGATCACCACGGCCTCCCGGCCCGACAGGGAGCCCAGGTGCTCGCGCAGCATCATCAGGCAGCCGAGCGGCGTGCAGGGCACCATCGCCTTCTGCCCGCTGCCCAAGAGCCCGACATTGGAGATATGGAATCCGTCCACGTCCTTGGCGGGGTCGATGGCGTTGATGACGGCATCGGCATCCAGATGCGTGGGCAGGGGCAGCTGCACCAGGATACCGTGAATGGCCGGGTCGGCGTTGAGCCGCGCGACCGTCTCCATCAGCGCCGTCTGCGAGGCATCGGCGGGCAGGCGATGCTCCTCGGAATGCATGCCGGCCTCGTGGGTCCGCTTGCCCTTGCTGCGCACATAGACCGCGCTGGCGGGATCCTCGCCGACCAGCACCACCGCCAGCCCCGGCGTCACGCCCGCGCGCTTCACCCGCGCGACCTCCTCGGCGACGCGGGCATGGATGCGGGCGGCGAAGGCGCGGCCGTCGATCAGGGTGGCGGTCATGGGCGGCTCCTCGTGACTGTCGGCGCGGGGATGGCACGGGCCCCGGCCCGGCGTCCAGCGTCCGCGGGCGTCATCCGGCCGGAAATACCTCCGCCGGAGGCCCGGCCCGGCAAGCGCCCCGCGCCGGGCGCGGGACGGCGCAGGTTCAGAACAGCCCTTCGACCTCGCCCGCGTCGTTGAGGCGGATATTCTCCGCGCTCGGCACGCGGGGCAGGCCGGGCATGGTCATGATCTCGCCGCAGATCACCACGACGAAGCCCGCCCCGGCCGAGAGCCGCACCTCGCGGACGGGGACCGAATGCCCCACCGGCGCGCCGCGCAGGTTCGGATCGGTCGAGAAGGAATACTGCGTCTTCGCCATGCAGACCGGCAGGTCGCCGTAGCCCTGCTCCTCCCAGGCGCGCAGCTGGTCGCGGATCTTCTTGTCGGCCAGCACCTCGTCGGCGTGGTAGATGCGTTTGGCGATGGTCTCGATCTTCTGAAACAGGCCCATCTCGTCGGGATAGAGCGGCGCGAAATTGGCGGCGCCCGCATCGGCGATCTCGGCCACCCGCCGGGCCAGCGCCTCGGTCCCCTTCGAGCCCTCGGCCCAATGCTTGCAGACGATCGCCTCCGAGCCCTGGCTCTCGACATAGTCGCGCACGGCCTGCATCTCGGCCTCGCTGTCGCCGGTGAAATGGTTGATCGCGACGACCACCGGAACGCCGAAGCTTTTGACGTTGCCGATATGGCGGCCGAGATTGGCGCAGCCGGCCTTCACGGCCTCGACGTTTTCGGCGCCCAGATCGGCCTTGGCCACGCCGCCATTCATCTTCATCGCGCGGATCGTCGCCACGAGCACCACGCAATCGGGGGCCAGCCCGGCCTTGCGGCACTTGATGTTCATGAACTTCTCGGCGCCCAAGTCCGCGCCGAAGCCCGCCTCGGTCACCACGTAATCGGCCAGCTTCAGCGCGGTGGTGGTCGCGATGACAGAATTGCAGCCATGCGCGATGTTGGCGAAGGGCCCGCCATGGACGAAGGCGGGGTTGTTCTCCAGCGTCTGGACGAGATTGGGCTGCATCGCGTCCTTCAGGAGCACCGTCATCGCGCCATCGGCCTTCAGGTCGCGGCAGAAGACGGGCGTCCGGTCGCGCCGATAGGCCACGATCATGTCGCCCAGCCGGCGCTGCAGGTCCTTGAGATCGGTGGCAAGGCACAGGCAGGCCATCACCTCGGAGGCGACGGTGATGTCGAAGCCGGCCTCGCGCGGGAAGCCGTTCGACACGCCCCCGAGCGACGCCGTGATCTGGCGCAGGGCGCGGTCATTCATGTCGACGACGCGCCGCCAGACGACGCGGCGGATGTCGATCTCCAGCGCATTGCCCCAATAGACATGGTTGTCGATCATCGCGCTCAGCAGGGAATGGGCGCTGGTGATGGCGTGGAAGTCGCCGGTGAAGTGGAGGTTCATCTCCTCCATCGGCACGATCTGCGCATAGCCGCCGCCCGCGGCCCCGCCCTTCATGCCGAAATTGGGCCCCAGCGAAGCTTCGCGGATGCAGATCATCGCCTTCTTGCCGATCGCGTTCAGCCCGTCGCCCAGACCCACGGTGGTGGTCGTCTTGCCCTCGCCCGCCGGGGTCGGGTTGATCGCGGTCACCAGGATCAGCTTGCCGTTCGGCCGCTCGCGGACCGCCTCGATGAAGTCCTGGCTCACCTTCGCCTTGTCGTGGCCGTAGGGCAGCAGGTCGTCGGACCCGATGCCGATCCCCGCGCCGATCTCCTGGATGGGCTTCTTCTTCGCGGCGCGGGCGATCTCGATATCGGTCAGCGGCATGGCGGGGTCCTTCGGGGTCGGAGGGCTGGGATGAGGTCTCGCGCCCTGCCTAGGGCCAGCGGGGCCTGCCTGTTGCGCCGGAATGCGACATTCTTCCCGCGGGCGGCGTCAGGGGGATGGAACGGAGTGTTCACGCATTTGCCTTGAATGGCCGCGAAACGTGATTTGCAGCGAATCGCTGGAACCGACAGTCTGGGTCGGCGTTCAATGGGCATCCTGCCTGCCAACATTGACCGGCGAGTATTTGCCGAAGGAGCTTGTCATGACTGCCACGAGTATTGCCATCCACGCCGGATTCATTGCCGGACTGATCCTTGCCACCGTTCTGGGCCTCGCGCTCGTCTGACCGGTTTGCGGATCGCTTCGACGGCCGGGCCAGCGGCCTCCGATCCGTAACAGACGCCCCGGGAAGCTGCCACTTCCCGGGGCGTTTTCATGTCTTCACGCAGCGCCCTGCCACGCTCTCTGCTCGGGCACGTGCAGGCGCAGACGCTCCCCCAGACGCAGGACGCCCTCGCGCTCGACCCAGGCGGTCACGCCGCGGCGGCCCTTCGCGGCGGTCTTGAAGCCCTTCCCGCGCCCGGGCCGCGCCGCCTCGATCACGGGGACGGGCAGGTGGCAGGGGCGGTTCTGCATGTCGACCACCAGCGTCACACCATCCTCGCCCTGCAGCCGGGCCGAGGGGGGCAGATGCGAGAAATCGGGAATGCCCGACACCACCAGCGTCGCGCCGATCCAGGCGGGATCGAAGCTGTCGAGCTCCAACGCGGCACCGATCGCGTCCAGCTCCTCGCGGCTGACGACCGAGAGCTGGCGGACGTTGCGGATCTCGGTGCCCCGGGGATGCTGCGAGGTGACGCGTGAACAGGACGGCCGCGTCAGCCCACCATGCGCCTCCCCCTCGGGCCCCGCGAAGCCCAGCCGCAGCATGTCGCGCGGTGTCGCAGTCAGCGCGGCGTCGCGGTCGGGGACGAGGCCGAGCCATTCGATGCGGCCGTAGATATCGGTTGGGACGAGTGCGGGCATGGGACGGCTCCGATGGGGACGGACGGCGCGGCCCTGATACAGGGCATCCCCGCCCGCGTCAGCCCATCCCGTCGGCCCGCATCTCGGGGGCCCTGATCGCGGGCGCGATGCGTCGTCCCAGACGCCCCGCCGGGGTCAGAACGCAAAACGGCCCCGGTGGGGACCGGGGCCGTTTGCAATGTTCGCGGGATCAGGCCGAGGGTTCGGGCTCGGGCGCGATATCGGGGCCCTTCCGCTTTGGCTTGGTCTTGGGGATGGCGGTCAGGCTGCTGCCGCCCGAGGTGTCCGCGCCGCTGTCATCGTCGTCGTGGCCGAGCGCCTCGCCGTTGATCACCTTCATGATCTCCGGCCCGGTCAGCGTCTCGTACTCCAGCAGACCATTCGCCAGCCGCTCCAGATCCTCGCGCTTCTCGGTGAGGATGCGCTTGGCGGTCTCGTAGCCTTCGTTGACCAGCTCCTTGACCTTCTCGTCGATCTTGCGCTGCGTGTCCGGCGATACGTTGCCGCCGCCCTGATAGGCGCCCAGGTAGCTCTGCTGCTCATTGGCGTAATCGACCATGCCCAGCTCGTCGGAATAGCCGAACTGCGTGACCATCGCGCGGGCGATCTTGGTCACCTGCTGGATGTCGGAGGCCGCGCCGGAGGTGACGTTCTCCTTGCCGAAGACCAACTCCTCGGCCACGCGCCCGCCCATCGCCATGGCGATCTTGGAGGTGTACTTCGTCCAACTCACCGACAGCTGGTCCCGTTCGGGCAGCGACAGCACCAGGCCCAGCGCGCGCCCGCGCGGGATGATGGTCGCCTTGTGGATCGGGTCGTGCTGCGGGACGTTCAGGCCGACGACGGCGTGGCCGGCCTCGTGATAGGCGGTCAGCTTCTTCTCGTCCTCGGTCATGACCATCGAGCGGCGCTCGGCGCCCATCATCACCTTGTCCTTGGCGGACTCGAAATCCATCATCGTGACCACGCGGCGCCCGATCCGGGCGGCCATCAGCGCCGCTTCGTTCACGAGGTTGGCGAGGTCCGCGCCCGAGAAGCCGGGCGTGCCGCGCGCGATAATGCGCAGGTCCACATCGGCGCCCAGCGGCACCTTGCGGGCATGGACGCCGAGGATCTTCTCGCGGCCCTTGATGTCGGGGTTCGGCACCTGAATCTGGCGGTCGAAACGGCCCGGGCGCAGCAGCGCGGGGTCCAGCACGTCGGGCCGGTTGGTGGCCGCGATGATGATGATGCCCTCGTTGGCCTCAAAGCCGTCCATCTCGACCAGAAGCTGGTTCAGCGTCTGCTCGCGCTCGTCATTGCCGCCGCCGTAGCCCACGCCACGGGACCGGCCCACGGCGTCGATCTCGTCGATGAAGACGATGCAGGGCGAATTCTTCTTGGCCTGCTCGAACATGTCGCGGACGCGCGACGCGCCCACGCCCACGAACATCTCGACGAAGTCCGACCCCGAGATGGTGAAGAAGGGCACGCCCGCCTCGCCCGCGACCGCGCGTGCCAGCAGCGTCTTACCGGTGCCCGGAGGGCCGACCAGAAGCGCACCCTTGGGGATCTTGCCGCCCAGGCGCGAGAATTTCTGCGGGTTGCGCAGGAACTCGACGATCTCCTCGAGATCCTCCTTCGCCTCGTCGATGCCGGCCACGTCGTCGAAGGTCACGCGGCCATGCTTCTCGGTCAGCAGCTTCGCCTTGGACTTGCCGAAGCCCATCGCGCCGCCTTTGCCGCCGCCCTGCATCCGGTTCATGAAGAAGATCCAGATGCCGATCAGCACCAGGAACGGCAGCCACAGGCCCAGCGCGGACATGAAGCCCGACTGCTCCTGGCTTTCGGCGATGATGCGGACGTCGTTGTTGAGAAGCGTCTCGGTCACGTCGACGTCCGAGGGTTTGATCGTGAACTGTTCGCCCCCGCCGGATCCGTTGAAGATGATCCGTTCGCCGTCCAGCGTCACCGAGGAGACGGAGCCTCCTTCGACCTGGCTGACGAAGTCGGAATAGGGCACCTCGCGGGCCGACATCGACGACCCGCCGCCCGAGAAGAGCTGGAAGAGCGCCATGACGAGCACGAAGAGGACGACCCAGAAGGCGATGTTGCGCGCGTTACCCAAGGAATTCCCTCCTGATCGCGCGGGATCGGCCCCGCGCCTGTGGTTGTCGCAAATGTAAGCATATGGGCCCCGGGTTCAACGTCTGTCGTCCCTTCCGGTGAACGGTTCGCGACAACGCACGGACCAGCCGGGCACGGGCGCGACCAACGGGGCCGCCACCAGCGCGCCGTCGCGGAACGCCGCGGGGGCGGCCATCAGCGACCGGCGCGGCAGCCCGGAGGCGCGCCAGTCGGTCTGCGACACCGCCGCGCCCAGCGCATGGATGCGGGCCTTGTCATCAGGCCCTTCGACGGTCCAGCGGCCGTCCCAGACCGTTCCGGGCGCGGCGTCGGGGACGGCCGCGGCGGCGGCGGGTTCGCGGGCCAGGCGCAGCGTTTCGCCCTCCGGCGTCAGCAGGCAGCCGGCCAGCGTCGCGGGCGCGCCGGCGGCGATCCGCTCCATCAATTCCAGCTGCTCGGCATGGCGCGGCGGATGGTCGCCCCCGCCGATCCAGCGTAGCCCGGCCAGCAGAACGCGGCGCGCCAAGTCGCGGGGCAGGGCGGCAAGCCCGGCGCGATCGATCAGCCAGTCGCCCCGGTCCGCGGTGCAGATCGCGCGCGCCGCCGCGCGGGTCCGGTCCTCCAGCGCATCGGCCGCGTCCCGCAGCGCCGCGGCCGAGCGTGCCAGATGCGCGGGTTCCAGATCGAGCGCCGCCATCGCCCGGCGGACGCGCACGCGCTCGAAACCCGTGTCGGTGTTCGACGGGTCCTCGATCGGCGTCAGGCCGGCCGCCTCGACCACGGCGCGCAGCTCGGCGCGCGATGCGTCCAGCAGCGGGCGCAGGAAGCGCGTGCCGCCGCGCGTGAAATCCGCCCGCATGCGCGCCAGCCCATCCAGCCCCGCCCCGTCCGCCAGGCGCATCAGCAGCGTCTCGGCCACGTCATCCGCGCTATGCCCCAGCAGGACGGCGGCCAGGTCTTGCGCCCGCGCCCAGTCTGCCAGCGCGGCGTAGCGCGCGTCGCGCGCGCGGGCCTGAAGCGCCGGACCGGGATTCAGCGACAGGATCAGGATGTCATTCGGGATGCCACGCGCGTCGCAGAGCCCGGCCACCGCCCGCGCCTCGGCGGCGGAGCTGTCGCGCAGCCCGTGATCCACTGTCGCCGCGCGCAAAGGGTGCCCCGCTTCCTGCGCCAGGAGCAGGAGTGCGGTGGAATCGCCCCCGCCCGAGATCGCGATCCCCGCGGGGCCCTCCAGCCCGGACAGGGCGCGGGCGACGGCGTCAGAGGCAGCCAAGCTCCGCCCGGGCGGATTGCGCCTCGCCGGCGGCGGGGGCCTGCGGGAAGCGCGTGCCGACCTCGGCGAGGGTCAGGCAAGCCTCGTCGGTCTGGCCCAGCTCGCCCAGCGCGCGGCCCAGCCCCAGAAGGGCGGCGGGCGCGCGGGTGCCTTCGGGGTTGCCCGAGAAGGCTTCGAGATAGGCGCGGGCGGCCGGGGCGGCCTGCCCATCGGCGGCCAGCGCCTGGCCCCGGAAGAACTGCGCGTCGCCCGAGAGCGGACCGGTCGGATAGGCGGTCAGGAAGCGCTCGAAGGCCTGCGCGGCCTCCGCGTTGCGGCCCTCCTCCAGCGCGGCCTGCGCCGCGTCGAACTCGGCCTGTTCGCCCACGGCCATCTGCGCGCCGCCCCCCGCAGGGGCCTCGGGGGCCGGGGCGATGCTGCCGCCGGCGGCCGCACCGGTCTCCGCCGCGCCGCCCAACGGCGTCGGCGCGGGCAGGGCCGACAGCTCGCAATCCGGCGTCAGCTCGCAAAGCTGGAAGCGCAGGTCCTCGATCCGCCGCCCGCCGTCCTGCGCTACGCTCTCGATGCGGAAGGACATCCGCTCCGTCGCCTGCGTCAGGCGGCGCAGCTCGGCCTCGATGCTGTCGATCCGCTCCAGCACCGACGACCCGCCCACCGACACGGCGGGCGCGCCCGTGGTGCTCAGCTCCCGCGTCAGGCCCTGCAATTCGACCTGCAGCACGGACAATTGCTGACGGATATCGGCCAGCGTCTGGTCCTGCTGCGCCTGGGCGGGCAGGGCCAGAAGCGCGGCGAAGACGAGCGCAAGCCGCATCAGACCCCCGCGCCCGCCGAGAGCACGGTCACCGCGCGGCGGTTCTGGCTGTAGCAGGCCTCGGTCGAGCAGACCTGGATCGGCCGCTCCTTGCCGTAGCTGATCGTGCGCAGCCGCGTCGTCGGGACGCCCTGGCTGACCAGGTAGTCGCGCGCGGCATTGGCGCGGCGGCCGCCCAGCGCGAGGTTGTATTCCCGGGTGCCCTGCTCGTCGGCATGGCCTTCGATCAGCGCGGTGTAGGCCGGGTTCGCCAGCAGCCAGCGCGCCTGCGCCGACAGCGTGTTCTGCGCCTCGGGCGACAGGGTCGACTGGTCGACCGCGAACAGCACGCGGTCGCCCACGCTCTGCTGGAAATAGGCCACCGAGGCCGGGTCGCTGGCGCTGCCCGGCACGAAGCCGCCCGCGCCGGAGCCGCCGGCATTCAGGTCCACGGCATTGCCGCCGCCCAGCCGGTCGCCGCAGGCGGCCAGGGCGAAGGTGGCGGCGATCAGGATTGCGAAGGGTTTCATGTGCTCGATCCTCGTCTTCGTGAGGGGGCCTCTAGTTGAGAAGCGGGCCCCAGGATGGGTCGGACGCGGCCGCCGGGGTCGGCGCACGTTGCAGATTTCGTCCGGTGATGTCCACGGTATAGAGCGCAGGCGCCCCCAACGCGCCTGGGCTTTCGCGCGTGAACATCACGACGCGGCCATTGGGCGCCCAGGTCGGGCCCTCGTCGAGGAAGGCGCCTGTCAGCAGCCGCTCCTCCGAGCCGTCCTCGCGCATCACGCCGATATGGAAGCGCCCGGCATTCTGCTTGGTGAAGGCGATGTAGTCGCCCTTTGGCGACCAGACCGGCGTGCCGTAGCGCCCCTCGCCGAAGCTGATCCGGCGCGCCTCGCCGCCGCCAGCGGGCATGATGTAGAGCTGCGGCTGCCCCGAGCGGTCGCTTTCGAAGACGATCCGGCTGCCGTCGGGCGAGAAGCTGGGCGCCGTCTCGATCGAAGGCGCGTTGGTCAGCCGGGCCTGCGCCCCGGTCGCGATGTCCAGCAGGTACAGATCGGTATTGCCCGCGTTCTCGGCTGAATAGACCACGCGCTGCCCGTCGGGCGAGAAGCGGGGCGCGAAGCTCATGTTCTGGTCCAGCCCGCCCACGGTGCGCTTCTGCAGCGTCGCCACGTCAATCAGCGTGACCCGGGGAAAGCCGCTCTCGTAGCCGGTATAGATGATGCTGCGCCCGTCGGGCGAGAAGCGCGGCGCCAGCACGATCGCATCCGACGAGGTCAGGTAGCTGACATTGGCGCCGTCGTAATCCATCACCGCCAGCCGCTTCTGGCGGGCGTCCTTCGGTCCGGTCTCCGAGACGAAGACCACGCGGCTGTCGAAATAGGGCCCCTCGCCGGTGATCCGGCTATAGGCGGCATCGGCCACCTTGTGGGCCATGCGCCGCCAGCCCTCGACGGTGCCGACGAATTGCAGCCCGTCGCCCAGCGGCTGTTCGCTGAACACGTCGAACAGGCGGAACTGCACCACGATGCGGCCGTCGCCTTCCACCAGGACCGAGCCGGTGATCAGCGCCTCGGCGTTGATCGCCTTCCAGTCGGACCATTGCACGGGCGAGTCGAAATTGGAGACGCGCGCGATATGGGCGTCCTGCGGGATCTCGCGGAACAGGCCGGTATTGGACAGGTCGGCGGCGATCACGCGGGTGATGTCCTGCGCCAGCTGCCCGGCCTCGGCGTTGCGCGCCACGAAGTTGGGCACCGCGAAGGGCAGCGGCTCGATCACGCCGTCGGTGATGGTGATGCGAAGGGGGCCGTCGCTGTTCTGCGCGACGGCGGGAAGGGTCGGCGCGGCCAATAGGAGGGCGGTCAGCGCGATCAGGAATCGTCTCACGGGGCGAGCCTCGCGGGGGTTGGGACGCATGGCCGCGATAATGCGGGAACGTCCGGGTTTCTCAATGGGTCGCCCGCGGCTGACGGATTCGGGCGAAGCTTCGCCCGGCCCTGCCGCGGGGGACCCGCGATATGCGATAGCAGCGTCATCTCAGCCGCATGCTCGTGGGATCGAAGGTGATCTCGACCTCGCGCCACTGTTCGTATTTCTCGGCCGGCAGCTTGAAGCCGCGCTCGCGGCGGGCGCATTCGAGTATCGCGTTGCGCGCCTTCTCCAGCGCGACCTGCGTCGAGGTGGGCGAGCCGCCCGAGGACGACACGACGCGGATCGTGTTCGAGCGCGGAAAGCCGTCGCGCGTCATCTCGAAGCCCACAGTCACGATGGTGTTGAGCACTTCGGTCGAGACCGCGCCGAGATTCCAGCAGGCCTGCACGGCGAGGCGGAAGCCATCGCGCTCGCCCTCGCTGAGCGGCGGGCCGGCGGGGGCCGAAGGCGCCGGGGCGGGGGTCGCGATGGCATCGGCCACCGCGCCGGCGATGGCGGCGGCGAGCGGGTCTTCGGCGGGGGCCTCGGCGGGCGTCTCCGCGGGCTGGGCGGCGGGCTCTGTGGCCGGGGCCGGTGTCTCGGGTTCCGCCGTCTCGGCGCTGGCCACGACGACTGGCTCGGGCCGCGCGGGGCGGCGGTTCGGGCGAAGCGACCGCTCGGGCGCGGCCGAGGGCGTGTCGGCCTCGGTGACGATCACCGGCGCGGCCTCCTCGGGGGCGGCAGGGGTCTCGGCGGGCTGCACGGGCTCGGCACTCTCGGCCGGGGCGGGCTGCGCCTCGACCACCGGCGCGGTCTCGGTCAGGGGCGGCGGCGCGGGGGCGGGCGTGGCCGCCACGCGCGGCGCGGCGCGCGGCGCGGGGCTGTCGCTGACCGGCGCGTCGGGCGCCTCGGCGGGGGCGGCGGGCGCATCGGGCGTCTCGGGCGCGACCTCGGTCGGCGGCGGCGGGGTCAGGGCGCTGACATCGGGATTGGCGTCGGGCGGCGCGGCCTGCGGGGCCTCGGGCTGCGCGGTCTGCGGCGCGGTCTCGGGCGCGGGGGCGGGCGCCAGCGCCTCGGGCGCCGGGTCGGCGGGGGCGACGAGCGCTGTGGGCACCGGCGTCTCGGCCTCGGGCACGGCCGAGATCAGCGCGTCGAACTCCGCCGCAGAAATCACCGACACCTCGGCCACGGCGATCGTGTCCTCGTCCCGCACCGGGTCGAACAGGCCGCCGATCAGCGCCCAGACGATCAGCCCCGCATGCGCGGTGCCTGAGACGGCCAGGGCCGTGCGCCGCTCCACGGCTCAGTTCCCGTCCGGCGCGTCCGGTGCGGTGCCATCCAGCGCCGGCCCGCCCGGATCGGTGACCAGCCCGATATTGCGAAAGCCGCCGGCGTTCAGCGCGCCCATGACGACCATGACCTCGCCATAGGGGACGCCGCCGTCGGCGCGCAGGAAGACCTTGTCGCCCTGCCGCTCGCCCGCGATCGCCCGCAGGCGGGGCAGCAGCTCGTCGCGGGCCACCTCGGTGGCGCCGATCAGTACGCGGCCATCGGCGGCGACGGTCAGCGCGAGCGGCTCCTCCTGCTCTTGCGGCAGGGGGGCGGCGGCGGTCTCGGGCAGCTCGATCGGCACGCCCGCTGTCAGGAGCGGGGCGGCCACCATGAAGATGATCAGAAGCACCAGCATCACGTCGACGAAGGGCGTGACGTTGATCTCGGACATCGGCGCGGCGCGGCGGGCACCGCGCCGCCTGCGGCCGGTATTGCCGCCGCCGCCGGGCTGAACCGTGCCCGCGCCCATCGCTCAGGCCGCGTCCAGCTGGCGCGACAGGATGGTGGCGAACTCGTCGGCGAAGGCTTCGTAGTTGCCGGTGATGCGGTCGGCGTCGCGGCTGAGCTTGTTGTAGAACACCACCGCCGGGATCGCGGCCAGAAGGCCCAGGCCCGTCGCCAGCAGCGCTTCGGCGATGCCCGGCGCCACGACGGCGAGGTTGGTGTTCTGGCTGATGGCGATCTGCTCGAAGGCGTGCTTGATGCCCCAGACCGTGCCGAACAGGCCTACGAAGGGCCCGGTCGAGCCCACGGTGGCCAGGAAGGTCAGGCCGCTGGTCAGGCGGTCGCGCTCCTTGGCGATGGCCACGTCCATTGTGCGGTCGATCCGCGCCTGCGCGCCCGCGATCAGCCCGCCATCGTCGCGGTGGCTGCGGTTCCATTCCGACATCGCCGCCGCGAAGATCCGTTCCGAGGCCGAGGAGGGCCGGTCGCCGATCTGGTCGTAGAGCTCGTCCAGCGGCTCGCCCGACCAGAAGGCGCGGTCGAAGGCGGCGGCGCGCGACTTGGCGCGGCGGAACTGCACGATCTTCTGCAAGAGCACCGCCCAGACCCAGATCGAGGCCGCGAACAGCATCACCATCACCACCTTCACGATGAAGGTCGCGCGCCAGAACAGCGCCCATAGCGAGAAATCGATCTCGCTGGCGGCTGCCAGAACTTCCGTCTCCATGTGGACTGCCCGTCCTTTCGTATCGCGGCGTTTCGCGCCGCCGTCATTGCGAAGCAAGCTAGCAGATGGGAAGTCGGATGGCGAGGGCGATCAGGGGTTCGGCGGAATGTCGCGCGGGCTGATCGCGGCCTTGTGATCAGGGGCCGGGACGCGGATCGGCGGCCGCCTGGGGGCCGCCCGGCGCGTCCGATGCGGCCGCCCAGGGCGGCACCTCGGACCAATGGCAGGCGGCGGCCAGGCGGGCCAGCGGGGCCGCAAGATCGGCGACGGGAAAGGTGACGCGCTCGGTCGTGCCCGACCCGTCGGTGAAGCGCAGATGCAGCCGCTCGGCCCCCAGAAGGCTCTCGATGAATTCGCGCGCGCCGCGATAGTCCCAATGGCCGAAGGCCTCGCCCCGCCGGTCGACATCCAGCATCGCCACGCGCGGCTCTCCCGCGTCGAGGCGCAGGCCGACGGGCCAGCCCTCCGCGCCGCCGGGCGTCTGGCAGTCATGCGCGACATAGGCCGCGGTCCGGTCCTCGAGGCAGCGCAGGAACAGCGTCGCACGCCGGCGCGGCCCGCAGGTCAGCGGTGCGCCGCTCGGCACCGACAGGAACACGTTGCACAGCCCCGAGAAGGCGGCCGCCTCCTCCAGCACGCGCCACCCGGGCGGGCGCAGCGCGACCGGATTGGGCACAGGTGCGGGCGCGGGCGGCGGCTGGCGCAGAGCGGGACGCGGTGCGGATATGGGCGAGGGCGGGCGGGGCGTCGCCGGGGGCGCCTGCGGAGCCGGGACGGGCTGCGCAGCGCGGGCGGCCGAGAGCGCGAAATGATGCGCCAGCAGCCAGCCCGAGCAGAGCGCCACCACGAGCGCGAGGCCCCGGACCAGAAGAAGTTTGGGAAATCGGCGTTTCATCGCGGGCAACCTGCCCGCCCGTGGGTTAAGGCACCGTATCCGCCAACGGCATTTCCGCGACCGCGCGGGGCAACCGGCAGGGGCGGCCGTCGAGGCTCATGCTTACGATGGTGACCTCCGCGGCGAAGAGCGTCTCCTCGCCCCGCAACACGCGCTGGGCCATGACGAACCGCGCCGCCGTGCGCGACACCAGCCGGGTCTCGACCAGCAGGTGGTCGTCGTAGCGGGCGGGCCTGCGGTAATCCGCCTCGACGCGGCTGACGGCGAAGACCACGCCCGCGGCGCGCATCGCCGCCTGGTCGATCCCCGCCTCGCGCACCATCTCGGAGCGGGCGCGCTCGATGAAGCGCAGGTAGTTGGCGTAATAGACGATGCCCGCCAGGTCGACATCCTCGTAATAGACGCGCAGCGGCCAGCGATGGACGCTCATTGCGCGCGCCCCAGCCGGGCGGCCAGGCGCAGCGCATGGGCCGGGTCCTGCGCCATCGCGGGAAGCACCGGGTCATAGGCCGCGCGCATCAGGTCGGCGATGTCGGGACGCAGCACCGCGTGGCCTTCGACCATCGCCAGCGGCGAAGCGTCGGTAAAGGCCGTGTCGGACCACAGAAGATGCGCCTGCACCATCTGGTTCAGCGCCAGCGTATCGGCGGGGACCTGGCCGAGATGCTCGTCCATCCGGATGAACGAGAAACAGGCCTTGATCGCCCCCGCGTCGTCGAAGCGGAAGATGCGATACTGGTTGGCCTCGGCCGCCTTCAAGCGCGCGACCAGCGGGCCCAGCCCGGGTACCAGCCGGTCGAGATTGGGCGTCGCCGGCAGCTCGTCCCAGTCGCGCAGGAAAAACACCATGAGGTTGGCGCCCAGCTCGGGATCGGTCTCGGCCATCTTGTGGCCGGTCAGCACGCAGAGCGCCTCGATCGCGCCCTTGAGCACGGCGACCGTCTCGTCGGTCACGCCGAAGACGACGGGCGCGATGGGGCGCCCCCAGCGGGCGAAGAGGAACGCGCCGTCGGCGCGGGTGAAGAGCGCCGAGACGGCTTGCGGGTCGAGCGGTGTCATGGGGCGGGGATGCCATGCCCGGATGGCGGAGGCCAGACCGGCGCCCCGGCGGTCTCGTGCAAGACGGGGCGGCACTGGCGCGCGGTGTTTCACGCGATGGGACGGGACGCCCGGCTGCCGCCCGCGGCCTTGACCCGACCGGCGCCGCGGCTCATGGGCAGGCCGATCCCGCCCGCAGCCCGGAGCCCCCGCATGTCCGACGACCACGTCACCCCCGCCAGCTGGACCGCGCTGACGACGCTGCCCGACCGCGACCGCGCCGAGCGTCTTGGCGCCGCGATGGAGGAGATGGATCCCGCCCCCGACGGCGTGGGCGTCTTCGAGATTGAGGACGGCTCGGGCCTCTGGGAAGTCGGCGGCTATTTCGCCGCGGCGCCCGACGACACGGCGCTGGCGCTGCTGGCCGCGGCCTTCGGCGCGAGGCCTTTCGCCGTCTCGGAACTGCCGCCCACCGACTGGGTCGCCCATGTGCGCCGCGAGCTGCAGCCCGTCGAGGCTGGGCGCTTCTTCGTCTATGGCAGCCACGATGCCGACCGGGTGCCCGATGACCGCGTCGCGCTGCTGATCGAGGCGGCGATGGCCTTCGGTACCGGCCATCACGGCACCACGCAGGGCTGCCTTCTGGCCTTAGAGGCGCTGCTGCAGGACGGGCTGGCCCCCGGCCCCGTGGCCGATATCGGGGCGGGGACGGCGGTTCTGGCGATGGCGGCGGCGCGGGTCTGGCCCGATGCGCCCGTCGTCGCCTCCGATATCGACGCGGTGGCCGTCGAGGTGGCCGAGGCCAACCTGCGGGTCAACGGCATGGCGGGCCGCGTCACCTGCGTCGAGGCGGCGGGCTTCGACCATCCGGATCTCGCCGGGCCGTTCGACCTGATCTTCGCGAATATCCTGAAGGGCCCCTTGATCGAGCTCGCGCCCGCCATGGCGCGTGCCGCGGCGTCGGGCGGCCACGCGATCCTGTCGGGCATCCTCAATCCTCAGGCCGAGGACGTGATCGCCGCCTATGACGCGGCGGGCTTCGCGCTGGCGGCCCGGCGCGAGCTGGGCGACTGGACTACTCTGACGCTGCGCCGCGGCTGAGGCCCCGAACGAAAGCGCGCCCGCCTCGGGAGGAGGACGGGCGCGCAAGGCATTGTTGGATTGGGGGCCGCGTCAGCCGAAGCGGATGTCGACATCGGCGCGATTGAAGCCGATATCCTCCAGCGATCTCTCGTCCAGCCGGTAGAGGTCGCGGCGCACGGCGCGGCGGCGGCTCCAATCGGCCAGCTTGCCCGAGAGGGCGGCGGCGAGGGCGTTCCTGATCTCGGTCATGTCGTATCTCCTTGGATGCGAGCGTTGCGCTCGCTTCAGGAGATGGCCCCGGCCGGGGGTGCCGACAATTGCCGGATCTGCAAGGCACCGCTGCGGATGCTGCATAGCAGCATCCACGATGCGGCGGGGTTCAGCCGCGGGCGGCGAAGGCGTCGATATCGCCGCGCTCCAGGCCGATGTCGCGCAGCTCGCGGTCGGTCAGCTTGGAGAGCATCTTGACCGTCACGCGGCGGTCGTTCCACGCCACGACGCGGCCGAGAAGGGCCGAGAACAGGCCGGTGGTCGGCAGGGCGGGGCGGGCGGTGTTGAAGGTGTCGAAGCTGGCCATGGCGGATATCCTGTGTCGAAGCGGGTGGGGCGCTGGACGGCCATCGGGCCGCCCTTGGATGGACTGCAGGTAGGGCCGGTTTTCATACTGCACAATTGGTAAGCAGACATGCCCGTCATGCGCTTTCTGCATAGCAGCATGCGAACCCGGCGGGGTGCGGTATCGCCCGGTCCCAAGGTGGCTATCGCGCCGCTGCCGGGGGCGGTGGCTGACAGCGCGCTGGCCCTGTCGGATTCGGCATGCTAGCCTGATACAAACGAGGAACATCGGGGCAGGGCAGATGCGCGTGATGGGGATCGATCCGGGGCTTCGGGCCTGCGGCTGGGGCGTGATCGAAACCGACGGCGCGCGCCTGCGCCACGTCGCCAACGGCACCTGCCGCCCCGAGGGCGAGGGGATGGGCGCGCGGCTCCTGTCGCTGCACGGCCTGCTCTCGGCGGTTCTGGCCACCCACCGCCCCGACGCGGCGGCGGTCGAACAGACCTTCGTCAATGCCGGCGGGCAGAGCACGCTCAAGCTGGGCCAGGCGCGCGGCATCGCCATGCTGGTGCCCGCGCAAGCGGGGCTGGCGGTCGGCGAATACGCCCCCAACGCCGTCAAGAAGGCGGTAGTCGGCGTGGGCCACGCGGGCAAGGACCAGATCGCGCATATGGTGAAGATGCAGCTGCCCGGCTGCGCCCCCGACAGCGCCGATGCGGCCGACGCGCTGGCCATCGCGCTGTGCCACGCTTTCCACCTGCAAAGCGCGGGCCGGCTGGCGGCCGCCATCGGAGCGCGCGCGTGATCGGACGGCTGACCGGACGGCTGGACCACAAGGGCGCCGATCACATCCTGCTGGATGTGGGCGGCGTGGGCTATGTCGTGCATGTCTCCGACCGCACGCTGGCCGCGTTGCCGCCCTTGAAATCGCCCTGCGCCCTCTGGACCGAGCTTCTGGTGCGCGAGGACCTGCTGCAGCTTTTCGGCTTCCTGACGGTGCAGGAGCGGGAATGGCACCGGCTCCTGACCTCGGTGCAGGGGATCGGGGCGAAGGGGTCGCTTGCGATCCTCGGAACGCTGGGCGCGGACGGCGTGTCGCGCGCCATCGCGCTGGGCGATGCGGCGGCGGTGAAGGCCGCGCCCGGCGTCGGCCCGAAGATCGCGCAGCGTGTGGTCCTCGAGCTGAAGGGCAAGGCGCCGGCCCTGATGGCGATGGGCGCCGCCGAGGATCCGCTGGTCGAGACCGCCCCCGGTGACGCGCCCGCCGCCCCCACACCGCCGAAACACGCTGGCGCGCAAGCGGAAGCGCTCTCCGCGCTGGCCAATCTCGGCTACGCCCCGGTGGACGCCGCCCGCGCCGTGGCCGAATCCGCCGATGAAGCGGGCGACACCGCCACGCTGATCCGCGCCGCGCTGAAGCGCCTGGCGCCGGGGGAGTGATGCGGATGGGCCTGACCCGAGGCCGCGCCGTGCCGACGGGGGCGAGGGGCTGGTCTCCGACCGCGCCCCGTGCCACAGCCGCGCCGTGATGGACCGCGACCCCCTTCTCGACCCCGCCGCGCCGGATGCCGTGCCCGATGACCGGGCGCTGCGGCCGCAGGTGCTGGACGAGTTCATCGGCCAGGCGGAGGCGCGGGCCAATCTGCGCGTCTTCATCGAGAGCGCGCGGCGGCGCGGCGAGGCGATGGATCACGTGCTGTTCCACGGACCGCCGGGCCTAGGCAAGACGACGCTGGCGCAGATCATGGCGCGCGAGCTGGGCGTGGGATTCCGGATGACCTCGGGCCCGGTGCTTGCCAAGGCGGGCGACCTCGCCGCGATCCTGACCAATCTCGAGGCGCGGGACGTGCTCTTCATCGACGAGATCCACCGCCTGAACCCGGCGGTGGAGGAGGTGCTCTATCCCGCGCTCGAGGATTTCGCGCTGGACCTCGTCATCGGCGAAGGTCCGGCGGCGAGGACGGTGCGCATCGACCTGCAGCCCTTCACGCTGGTCGGCGCGACAACCCGGCTGGGCCTGCTGACCACGCCCCTGCGCGACCGGTTCGGCATCCCGACGCGGCTGCAATTCTACACCGTGCCGGAGCTGCACCAGATCGTGACCCGCGGCGCGCGGCTGATGGGGGCGCCCGCATCGGAGGAAGGCGCGCAGGAGATCGCGCGCCGCGCCCGCGGCACGCCGCGCATCGCCGGGCGGCTGCTGCGCCGGGTGGTCGATTTCGCCGTGGTCGAGGGCGACGGGCAGGTCACCCGCGCGATTGCCGACAACGCGCTGACGCGGCTGGGCGTGGATCACCTCGGGCTCGACGGCGCCGACCGCCGCTATCTGGGTCTGATGGCCGAGAATTACGGCGGCGGGCCCGTGGGGATCGAGACGCTGGCCGCCGCCCTGTCGGAAAGCCGCGACGCGCTGGAGGAGGTGATCGAGCCGTTCCTGCTGCAACAGGGCCTGATCGCGCGCACCCCGCGCGGGCGGATGCTCGCGCAGAAGGGCTGGGCGCATCTGGGGCTGGACGCGCCGCGCCGCGAGGGCGATCTGTTCGAGTGAGGGCTGGGGCCGCCTGCCGCTTTTTGGAACCCCTCGGAGGGATTCCCGGCCAGAGGATGACAGGCCTTGAGGACATTGGCTTCGTGACAGCGGATGACGAGATGAACCCCGACCGGTTCAACCTGGCCGCCTATGTCCTGGCGGCGGGGCGGGCGCGGCCGGAGCATCCGGCGCTGATCGTGCCCGGGCAGGTGGCGTGGTCCCATGCCGACCTGGCCCGCGCGGTGGCGCGGCGCGCGGGCGGCCTGGCAGCGCTGGGGCTCGCGCAGGGCGCCCGGGTCCTGCTGCGGCTGGGCAATTCGCCCGATTTCCCCGTCACCTATCTCGCCGCCATCGCCGCGGGGCTGGTGCCCGTGCCCACGGCGGCCGGGCTGACGGCGGGCGAGGTGACGGGGCTGGCGGCGCGCGTCGAGGCGGCGCTGGTCGTGGCCGAGCCCGGGATCGCCCTGCCCGAGGGGCCGGATGCCGTCATGGCCACCGATCTGGACGCCGCGGCGCTGCCCGTGGCGGATTGGGTGCGGGGGCCGGCGGACCGGCTGGGCTATATCGTCTTCACGTCCGGATCGGGCGGGGCGCCCAAGGCGGTGGCCCATGCCCATCGCGCGGTGCTGGCGCGGCGGATGATGTGGGAGGGCTGGTACGGGCTGCGCGAAGACGACCGGATGCTGCATGCCGGGGCCTTCAACTGGACCTTCACGCTGGGCACCGGGCTGATGGATCCCTGGGCCATCGGCGCGACGGCGATCGTGCCGCCGCCGGGCGCGTCGCCGGCCGATCTCGGCCGGATGATCGCGGCGGAGCGCGCGACGATCTTCGCCGCGGCGCCGGGGATCTATCGTCGGCTGCTGCGCGAGGACCTGCCCGCGATGCCGGCGCTGCGCCACGGCCTGTCAGCGGGCGAGGCGCTTCCGCCCGCGCTGCGCGCCGAATGGCGGGCGCGGACGGGGACCGACATCCACGAGGCGCTGGGGATGTCGGAATGCTCGACCTATCTCTCCGGCTCGCCCGCCCGGCCCGCGCCCGAAGGCACGGCGGGTTATCCGCAGCCCGGTCGCCGGCTGCGGGTCGTGGACGGGCACCTGCAGGTCCATGCCTCCGATCCGGGGCTGATGCTGGGCTATTGGCAGGGCGGCGCGCCCGAGCCCCTGGCGGGAGAGTGGTTCGACACCGGCGACCGGGTCCGGGTGCGGCCCGATGGCGCGATGGTGCATGAGGGGCGGACGGATGATCTCCTGAACCCCGGCGGCTTCCGCATCAGCCCGCAGGAGGTGGAGGCGGCGCTCGCGGGCCTGCCGGTGCGCGACCTTGCCGTGGGAGAGATCACGGTCGCGAGCGGGGCGCGCGTCCTCGCCGCCTATTACGTGGGCGCGGCCCTCGACGAGGACGCGGCCCGCGCCCATGCCGCCGCCCATCTCGCTGAGTACAAGCGCCCGCGTATCTGGCTGCGCCGCGACGCCCTGCCGCGCAACGCCAACGGCAAGCTGATCCGCTCGAAGCTGGCCTGAGCCTCAGCCCGCGTCGCGAGGGCGGGCGGCGTCGACGGCCTGCTCGACCACGCGGTCGGCATAGCGGCCGCCCTTCTTCCAGGCCATCTCCTCGGAGGACCAGGTGCATTGGAACCGCAGGCCGGTCGGCGTCCAGTCGAATTCCGGATCACCGTCGAACGTGGCCTTGGTCATCTGCCGCAGCACGCGCATGCCGAAGCCCGAGGGCTTTTCGGGCGCGGTCACCGCGAAGGGCGCGTGCTCGTGCCAGGACAGGACGAAATCGCGCGGATCGACCTTGATCGCCAGATCGACCGTCCCGCCCTCGGCGGAGAGCGCGCCATGCTTGACGGCGTTGGTCATCAGCTCGTTCAGCGCCAGGACGACGGTCTGCGCCGCCGTGGCGTTGAGCGCAAAATCCTCGGTCAGGTCGGTCCGGATCTGGCCGCCCTGGACCATCGGGCCGAGCGTCATGGAGACCATGTCGCCCAGATCCACCCGCCGGTCCTCGCCCGAGAAGGTCAGCGTGTTCACGTCGGCCAGGGCGCGCAGCCGGCCGGAATAGGCCTCGATCAGCCCGTCGCGCGTGTCCGAGCTACGCGCGGCCATGAAGAACATGCCCTGGACCAGCGAGAAGATGTTCTTGATGCGGTGGCCCATTTCGCCGGCCAGAAGCTCGGCGCGTTCCTGCGCCACGCGGCTGGCGGTGATGTCGTAGACCACGCCGACCAGCATCGTGCGCCCGTCGCTACCCTGCACCGGGCGGCCATGGCCCGACAGCCAGACCATCTCGCCGTCGGGACGCTCGAAGCGGTAGGGCACGTCATAGCGCGCGCCGGTCTCGCGCGACCGCTCGATCGCCTCGGCGACGACGACGCGATCCTCCTCGACGATCCGTTCGAGGAAATCGGCGACCGGGAAGCTCATCGGCAGCGTGGACAGGCCGGTCATGCGGCGCCCGACCAGATCCATTTCGGCTATGCCGCTGTCGAGGTCGAGCACGTAGCGGCCGACGCCGCCGGCTTCGGGGGCCAGGGCGAACCAGTCGGTTTCGGCGACGGGCCCGGAGGAGAACAGGCTTCCCGTTTCGGGCGTGGCGATGCGCATGGCAGATCATCCGTGCGGAAATAATGGCAGGGCCGGTCAATCTCATGCTGCCAAGGGTTTGGCAAGCGCGAGGAATTGGCGTAACCGGGGCCTGCGACGCGCGGCCCGTGCCGTCGCGACCTGCGCGGAGGCCTCCATGGTCAAGCTCGACATCCTGTCGGACCCGATTTGTCCATGGTGCCATATCGGCCGCGCCAACCTGTTTCGCGCGCTGGAGGCCCGGCCCGACCACGGGCTGGCGCTGGAATGGCATCCCTTCCAGCTCAATCCCGACATGCCGCCCGAGGGCATGGACCGGCGCGAATATCTCGAGGCCAAGTTCGGCGGGCAGGCGGGCGCCGTGCGCGCCTATGCGCCGGTGGTCGAAGCCGCCGAGGCGGCCGGGCTGCAGATCGATTTCGGCGCCATCGCGCGCACGCCCAACACGCTCGACGCCCACCGGCTGATCCATTGGGCGGGGCTCGAGGGGCGCCAGACCCCGGTCGCCACCGCCCTTTTCCAGGCCTATTTCGAGAAGGGACGCGATATCGGCGACCGCGCCGTGCTGACCGAGATCGGGGCCGAGCGCGGCATGGACGCCGCGATGTTGGAGCGGCTCTTTGCGACCGATGCCGATGCCGATGACATCCGCGCCCGCGACGCGCATGCCCGCGAACGCGGCGTGACCGGCGTGCCGACCTTCGTGCTGGCGGGCCAGCACGTGTTGCGCGGCGCGCAGCCGCCGGAATTGTGGATGCAGGTGATCGACGAGATCGCGGCCCAGCGGGCGGCCGCGGCGGCGGAGCCTTCCGCGGATGACGACGCCCGGACCGGGCCCGGGTGACGACCACGGAGCCCGGAATGGCGACGGCCCGGCGCCTGCCGCTGGTCGAGTTCGTCGCGCTGATGGCGATGCTGTCGGCCACGATCGCCTTCTCGATCGATGCCATGCTGCCCGGCCTGCCGCAGATCGGCGCGGCGCTGTCGCCCGACAACCCGAACGCGGCGCAGCTCGTGATCGTGGCCTTCGTCTTCGGGATGGGGTTCGGCACACTTTTCGCGGGGCCGATGTCGGACGCGCTGGGCCGCAAGCGGGTGATGCTGGCGGGTGCAGCACTCTATTGCGCGGGGGCCGCGGCGGCGGGGCTGGCGCAATCGCTGGAGGCGATCCTCCTGGCGCGCGTGGTGCAGGGGCTGGGCGCGGCCGGGCCGCGGGTGGCGGCGCAGGCGATGATCCGCGATCTCTATGCCGGAAGGGGCATGGCGCGGGTCGCGAGTTTCGTGATGATGACCTTCACGCTGGTGCCCGCCATCGCGCCGCTGATCGGCTCGCTCATCATCGCGGGCTACGGCTGGCGCGGGGTCTTCGCGGCCTTCGTGGTCTTCTCGCTGATCTCGGGCGGCTGGCTGGCGATCCGCCAGCCCGAGACGCTGGCGCCCGAGCGGCGGCGCCCGCTGCGGCTGGGCCCGCTGCGCGCGGCCTTCGGCGAGGTCTTCGCCCATCGCAACGTCCGGCTGGCGATCCTGGTGCAGACGCTGGTCTTCGGCCTGCTCTTCGCGACCATCACCAGCGTGCAGCCGATCTACGACATCGTCTTCGGCAAGAACGAGAGCTTCCCGCTCTGGTTCGGCCTCGTCGCGCTCCTGTCGGGCAGCGCCAGCTTCCTGAACGCACGGATCGTGGGGCGGCTGGGGATGCTCGTCATCCTGCGCTCGGCCCTTGGGGCGCATTTCGCGCTCTCGGCGCTCTTCGTCCTCGGCTGGGCGACCGGGGCCCTGCCGGACGTGCTGCGCTTCCCGGCCTTCTTCGTCTTCCAGTTCGCGAGCTTCGCGCTGGCGGGGCTGACGGTGGGCAACCTGAACGCCATCGCGATGCAGCCGATGGGGCATATCGCGGGCATGGCCGCCTCGGTCATCTCGGCGGTGTCGACGATCCTCGCCGTGGCGGTGGCGGTGCCCATCGGGCTGGCCTTCGACGGCACGCCCGTGCCGCTGGTCGGCGGGGCGGGCCTGGCGGCGGGGGTGGGCCTGTGGCTGGCGACGGCGCTGCGCGAGGAGGAGCCCGACCTCGTCGAACCCCATGCGGGCCAGAAGCTGCGCTAGGGGCCGGGGGCTCAGTCGCCTTCGCGGGCCGGGGTGCCGCCTTGCTTGTGGGGGTGGGTCTCGGTGAATTCCGCCTCCTCCAGGAGCAGGTTCGCGGCATAGCCGTGGATCACGATCGAGACCAGGATTGTCAGCGTCGCGATGCGCCAGACCGCGTCGATATCGGCGAAATCCGCGTGAGTCTGGGCATAGGCGATATAGAAGACCGATCCCATGCCGCGGATCCCGAAGAAGGCGACCTTGCGCCGCTCGATCCCCTTGCAGTCGATCCCGGCCAGCGCCAGCAGCCCCGCCAGCGGGCGGACCACCAGGATCAGCGCCAGCGCGAAGCCGATCTCGGCCAGCGTCACGCCGGCCAGCGCGCCCGAACCGATGAAGACGCCCAGCCACAGCAGAAGCAGCGCGAGCAGGATCGCCTCGAGCTGTTCGGCGCCGTGATGGACGTATTTCTCGTAGCCTTCCTCGTCGGTGCCGCGGGTCCGCGAGCGGCCGGCGCGCGTGGCGAGGAAGACGGCGAGGAAGCCGTAGCCGTCCACCGCCTCGGCCACGCCATAAGAGATCAGCGTCGCCGAGAGGATTACCACCACCGCGTTCCACGCTCCGCGAGAGCCGTCGCCCCAGCGCGAGAAGGTGATCCGGCTGAGCGCCCATCCGGTGCCCAGCCCCACGAGCACGCCCGCGGCCACGCGGTAGAGCACGTCGAAGCCCAGCCAGCCCCAGATCCAGGCCTCGCCCGCGAACATCTGCGCCGCGCCCAGCGTCGCGGCATGGATCGCCAGCCAGACGAAGGGAAAGGCCAGCCCGTCGTTCAGTCCCGCCTCGGCGGTCAGGGCCAGCTCCATCACGCCCTCGTCCTGCCCCGGCGGCGCGACCTGGACCGAGCGGGCGAGCACCGGGTCGGTCGGGGCCAACGCCGCCGCCAGAAGCAGGGCGCCGGGAATGCCGAGGCCCAGCCAGCCATGGCCCATCAGGGCCACCGCCGCGATGGTCAACGGCATCGCCACGATCAACAGCCGCCATGTCGGGTTCCAGCTGCGCCAGGTGGCGGGCGTGTCGATGGCAAGCCCGGCGCCCGCGAGCGCGATAATCACGATCAGTTCGGCCGCGTGCTCGACCACCTTGGTCTCGACCGACGTGCCCAGCGGATCGAGCAGCGCGGTGCCGAACAGGCCGAAGCCCAGCCCGATCAGCACGTAGAGAAGCGGCAGGTTGAAGATCTTGTAGCGCGCGAGCGCGGGCTGCAGCGTCAGGCCGAACAGCGCGAAGCCGGTCACCATGTAGATGATGTCGCGCGCGTCGAGCGGCCCGATTTCCAGCGCCTCCACCGTTCAGTCTCCGCGGGCGCGGGCGGTCATCCGCCTTCGCCCTTCACCTTCACGGCGCCCGCATGGACGGCCAGATCGCGGGCGATCGAGAAGGCGCCCTTGATCCGTTCGCCCTCGTCCGCGAAGGGCTGCTGGATCGCCAGCTTGTCGCCCTTGATCTTGGCGGCGCCGTTCTTCGACTTGATGAAATCCACCAGCCCCTCGGGCCGGGCGAAGCGGTTGCCGTGGAATTCCACGGTCGCGCCCTTGTCGCCCAGGTTCAGCTTCGCGATCCCCGCGGCCTTGCACAGCGCCTTGATCCGCACGACCCGGATCAGGATGTTCACCTCGCGCGGCAGCGGCCCGAAGCGATCGATCAGCTCGGCGGCGAAGCCCTCCAGCTCGACCTTGCGCTCGAGCGAGGACAGCCGCCGGTAGAGACCCAGCCGCGTGTCGAGATCGGGGACGTAGTCCTCGGGGATGAGGACCGGGACGCCCAGCGCGATCTGCGGCGACCAGTCGTCGGACAGCGCGTCGGGCAGGTCGGCGGTACCCGATTTCAGCTTGTCGATCGTTTCCTGCAGCATGGTCTGGTACAGCTCGAACCCGACCTCCTTGATGTGGCCCGACTGCTCCTCGCCCACGATATTGCCGCCGCCGCGCAGGTCGAGATCCTGGCTGGCGATGTTGAACCCCGCGCCCAGCGCGTCGATCGAGCCCAGCGCCTTCAGCCGCCGCTCGGCCGCGGGGGTCAGCTTGGCCTTGGGCTTGGTCGTCAGATAGGCATAGGCCCGCGTCTTCGAGCGGCCGACCCGGCCGCGGATCTGGTAGAGTTGGCTGAGACCGAACATGTCGGCGCGCCAGATGACCATCGTGTTGGCGGTGGGGATGTCGATGCCCGACTCGATGATCGTGGTGGACAGCAGCACGTCATACTTGCCGTCGTAGAAGGCGTTCATCCGCTCGTCGAGATCGCCCGCGGCGAGTTGGCCGTGGGCGATGACATAGCTGAGCTCGGGGAGCTGTTCGCGCAGGAACGCCTCCATCTCGCTCAGATCCGCGATGCGGGGCACGACGACGAAGCTCTGCCCGCCGCGGTAGTGTTCGCGCAACAGCGCCTCGCGCACCGTGACTGCGTCGAATTCGGAGACGTAGGTGCGGATGGCGAGGCGGTCGACGGGCGGCGTGCCGATGATGCTGAGGTCGCGCACGCCGGTGAGCGACATCTGCAGCGTGCGCGGGATCGGCGTGGCCGAGAGGGTCAGCACGTGGACATCGGTGCGCATCTCCTTGAGGCGCTCCTTGTGGGTCACGCCAAAATGTTGCTCCTCGTCGATGATCAGGAGGCCGAGCTCCTTGAACTTCACCTGCTTGGCCAGGAGCGCGTGGGTGCCGATGGCAATGTCGACCGTGCCATCTGCGATGCCCGCGCGCGTCTCGGCGGCCTGCTTCGACGACACGAAGCGCGACAGCTGCCGCACCTTGACGGGAAAGCCGCGGAAGCGTTCCTCGAAGCTTTTCGCGTGCTGCCGGGCCAGAAGCGTCGTGGGGGCGATGACGGCGACTTGCATCCCCGCGGTCGCGGCGATGAAGGCCGCGCGCATCGCCACCTCGGTCTTGCCGAAGCCCACGTCGCCCACGACCAGCCGGTCCATCGGGTTGCCCGAGCTGAGGTCGGCGGCGACGTCCTCGATGGCCTGCATCTGGTCGTCCGTCTCCTCGTAGGGGAAGCGGGCGGCGAAGCTGTGCGCCATGTCGCGCGGCGGCTCGAGCACCGGGGCCTTGCGCATGGCGCGTTCGGCCGCGATGCGCATCAGCCGCTCGGCGATCTGGCGGATGCGTTCCTTCAGGCGGGCCTTGCGGGCCTGCCAGGCGCCGCTGCCCAGCTTGTCGAGCATCGCCTCCTCGGCGCCGAAGCGGCTGAGCAGCTCGATATTCTCGACCGGCAGGAACAGCCGGTCCCCGCCCGCATATTCCAGCGCCAGGCATTCATGCGGCGCGCCCGCCGCCGTCACTGTCTCGAAGCCGGTGAAGCGGCCCACGCCGTGATCGACATGTACCACGAGGTCGCCCAGCGACAGCGTCTGCGCCTCGGTGATGTAATTCTCGGCCCGACGTTTCTTCTTCTTGCCGCGGATCAGCCGCTCGCCCAGCACGTCCTGTTCCGAGATCACCGTCAGGCGGCGCTTGTCGTAGGGCCCCGCGAAGCCGCGATCGAGGGCCCAGATCATCAGGCCCACCTCGCCGCGGGCGACCTCCTCCAGCCGACGCACGGCCTTCAGCCCGGTCACGCCCTGATCCTGCAGCAGCCCCTCGAGCCGTTCGCGCGCGCCGCCGGAATAGCTGGCGACGACCACGCCGCCCTCCTCGCGCTTCTCCGCAATGTAATCGGCCAGCGCCTGAAAGAGGTTCAGATCCTCGATCTGCCGCTCGGTCGCGAAATTGCGGCCGACCCGGCCCTGCATGTCGATCACGCCGGGCCCCGGCGCGGCGGGGAAGGAGGACAGGTGCAGCACGCGCCGGCCTTCCATCACCTCCTCCAGCGCGTCGGGCGAGAGGTAGAGCCCGTCGGGCGGCGCGGGCTTGTAGACGCTGTCGACCCGGCTGCGGGCCTTCATCGCGTCGAGCCGCGCGTCGTACATGTCGGTGATCTGCACCCAGCGGTCGGCATGGTGGGCGGGGCTTGCCTCGTCGAGGACGAAGCTCGCCTCCGGCAGATAATCGGCCAGCGTCTCCAGCCTCTCGTGGAAGAAGCTGAGCCAATGCTCCATTCCTTGCGCCTTGCGGCCCGCGGTGACCGCCTCGTAGAGCGGATCGTCGGTGCCCGCCGCGCCGAAGGCGATGCGGTAGTTCTGGCGGAAGCGGGTGATCGAGGGGCCGTCGAGGATCACCTCGGACACCGGTGCCAGTTCGATTGCCTTCAGCTTGTCGGTGGTGCGCTGGCTGAGCGGGTCGAAGCGGCGCAGCCCGTCCAGCGTGTCGCCGAAGAGATCGAGACGCACCGGCGCGGGCTGGCCCGGGGGCCAGATGTCGATGATGCCGCCGCGGGGCGACCAGTCGCCCGGCTCCATCACCGTGGGGGTCTGGCTGAAGCCCATGCGGACGAGGAAGTCGCGCAGCGCCGCCTCGTCGATGCGCTGGTCGAGCCGGGCGGCGAAGCCCGCGCCTTTGAGCGTCGCGCGCGCCGGGATGCGTTGGGTCAGGGCCGAGAGCGTGGTCAGCAGGACGAACTGGCCCGAAAGCCCATGCGCCAGCGCGGTCAGCGTGGCCATGCGCGTGGCGCTGATCTCGGCGGCCGGCGAGACGCGGTCGTAGGGCAGCACGTCCCAGGCCGGCAGGCGCAGCACCTGCACGCCCGCGCGATGCGCGCGCAGTGCTGCGGCCATGGCCTCGGCGCGCTTATCGTCGCGGGCGACGTGGACGACCGGGCCGCCGCGATCCAGCTCGCGCAGGACGACCTGCGCGTCGTAGCCCTCGGGCGCGCCGCCCGCGCGTAGATGTCCCTCGGGAAGGGGGCGGAGCGGCTCAGGGGCGCGGGGCAGGGCTTCGACGCTGTCGGGCATCGCGCTCAGGTAACGGCGCGGGGCCCGGAGTCAACCGGTCTCAGCCCCCCAGGACGGACTGGTTGAGGTTCGTCCACATGCCCCACATCGAGGTCACGAAGATCGACAGGATGCCGACGAGCTGCACCTTTCGACGATGCGCGGCGAGTAGGTTGCCCAGGTCCGGCGGCGCCAGTCCCTCGACCCGCCGCGCGGTCTGCAGCGACAGCAAGGCCACCACCATCATCGGCAGGAACAGCAAGAGCAGCGCCTGCGCGAACTCGACCCGGTAGAGGAAGCCCAGGATCGCGAGCGACGAGATCGCGAAGAAGGTGAACCCCGTCGAGATCAGCCCGGTCGCGTCGGCGATGAACAGAAGCCGCCGCGACTGGATATTGGCCAGCGCGTGCATGTCGCGCAGCGACGGCTCGTGCCCCTTCGCGGCGCGGCGGACCATGTCGAAGGGAACGCCCACAACCCAATGCGACGCCGTCGACCACAGCACCGCGAGCATGATCCAGAACCACAGGTTCGAGAAGGAGCGGAAGTCGATGACCTCGAGCGCCGTCTGTAGAAAATAGAAGTCCAACCCGCGTCCTTTCCGCCCCCGGGCGCATGTCGCCCGGGGGCGGGTCGGATTGCAAGGCCGCGCGGACGGTTGTGCGGCAGGCGTTGTCCTGCCAACCATGCGCGGGACAATCGAAGGTGCCCGCATGACCCGCCGTTTCGCCGAATTTCCCGCCACCCGGACCCGCCGCCTGCGCCGCACGCCCGCGCTCCGGGCGCTGGTGCGCGAGGCGCGGCTGTCGGGGGACGACCTGATCTGGCCGGTCTTCGTCTGCGACGGCGCGGGCGTGACCCAGGAGGTGGCCTCGATGCCCGGCGTGATCCGCCGCTCGGTCGACCTGACGGCGGCGGCGGCGGCAGAAGCCTTCGCCGCGGGCATCCGCACGATCTGCCTGTTTCCCTATACCGACCCCGCGCTGAAGACCGACCTCTGCGAGGAGGCCTGGAACCCCGACAACCTGTCGAACCGCGCGATCCGCGCGATCAAGGCCGAGGTGCCAGGGATCTCGGTGATGACCGATGTGGCGCTCGACCCCTACAACGCGCAGGGCCATGACGGCATCGTGCGCGACGGCGAGATCCTCAACGACGAGAGCGTCGCCGCGCTGGTGAAGATGGCGCTCGCCCAGGCCGATGCGGGAGCCGATATCCTCGGGCCGTCGGACATGATGGACGGGCGCATCGGCGCGATGCGCACCGCGCTGGAGGCCGCGGGCCACCAGGGCGTGACGATCATGTCCTACGCGGCGAAATACGCCTCCGCCTTCTACGGGCCCTTCCGGGACGCGGTCGGGGCGTCGGGCGCGCTGAAGGGCGACAAGAAGACCTACCAGCTCGACCCCGCCAATGCCGAGGAGGGGCTGCGCTGCGTCGAGCGCGACCTGGCCGAGGGCGCGGACATGGTCATGGTCAAGCCCGGCATGCCCTATCTCGACATCTGCCGCCGCGTGAAGGATCGCTTCGGCTGCCCGACCTTCGCCTACCAGGTGTCGGGCGAATACGCGATGATCCGCGCGGCCGCGGGCAATGGCTGGATCGACGGCGAACGCGCGATGATGGAAAGCCTGATGGCCTTCCGCCGCGCCGGTTGCGACGGCGTTCTGACCTATTTCGCCCCCGAGGCGGCCGGGCTGATCGCCAAGGGCTGGGAATAGACCGCCCGCGCCGGCGGAAGCCGGCCTGAACCGGTCCATTTCGCCGCAGCCGCGCGGTTCCCTCTTGCAAGAGATGCCGCGAACGGCCATCTGGGAGTGGCGACGTTATCTCTATCGACCATTCTGCTCCTCACGGTTCAGTCAAACGATCTTGCCCTGACCGAGCCGAGCTGCCGCCTTCTGCGGGCAGCACAATGAAGGAGAACGACGATGGCTACTGGCACCGTCAAATGGTTCAACACCACCAAAGGCTTCGGCTTCATCGCCCCCGACGGCGGCAGCAAGGACGTGTTCGTGCACATCTCTGCCGTCGAGCGCGCGGGTCTGACCGGCCTCGCAGACAACCAGAAAGTGAAGTTCGACATCGAGCCCGGACGTGACGGCCGCGAAAGCGCCTCCAATCTCGAGCTGATGTGATCATCCCCGCGGGCCCTTCGGGGCTCCGCGGAGAGTTCAGGGGCGCACCGGCGACGGTGCGCCCTTTTTGTTTGGGCTAGGCGGGGGCCGCCGTCTGAAACTCCGGCTCTCGCGAAATTTCGTCGGACGTTCGGCCCGGCGCGGTTGCTCCCGGTCGAATGGCTTGAAGAACTCTTTCGCGGACCGTCTCAGGATTGTCCTGCGGACTGAACTCGACGAACCGGATACCGGCGATCCGGAAAACCTCGCGCTTGATGTGGTCGCGCCAGGCGGCGTTGCCCTGCAGATGTCCGTGTCCTTGGTATTCCAGCCCCGCGACGATCAGGCCACGCTTGTCCGTGATTGCGAAATCCAGCCGCTTTTGCTGAATCAGCCTGTTCACGCAGCGCCTCTCCGCCTCGGTACCCGCCGAAGGGACCAAACGCAGGACCTCGCCCAGTGGAACTTGCGGCCAGATCAGGAGGCCCGCCTCTTCGACAAGCGGCTTGAGTTGACGATACAGCCCTACCTCCCCCCGGTTCATGAGCTTGCATCGCTCGATCTCGACCTTTGCAAGGGACTCGAAGGGTTTCGGCCCGTCGTTCTGGTTCTTGATCTGGGCCTGAAGAAGATCGACCTCGGATGCGTGGGCCGCGCGCTCGGGCGCGTGGTCGGCGGCGTGTGCGCGTTTCTGGCGCCGGATTTCACCAATCGAGCGTCGGGTCTTGGTCTTGCGGATCAATTCAATGACCACGAAGCCCATCGTCAGGAACCCCGCCATGAAGATCATTACGAGGAAGCCGGCCTCTTCGATCAATTGCAGGTAAGCGTCTTGGATCACGGTGAAATCTCCTCAGGTCACCGAGATCCAAGCGGTCTGTCATGGTCGAAATGGGACGTCCTTGTGAAAAACGGTGGGCGCCCGACGGAAATCGGGCGCACCGGTGAGGGTGCGCCCGTAGCAATCGGGTCGAATGGAGGCGGGTGTCAGGCCCCCGTGCCCACCGGGCAGGTCAGGCCGGTGCCGCCAATGCCGCAATAGCCGCCGGGGTTCTTCGACAGGTATTGCTGGTGGTAATCCTCGGCGTGGTAGAAGGGCGGGGCGTCGACGATCTCGGTGGTGATGGCGCCGTAGCCCGCCTCGCGCAGCCGCGGGGCCATCGCGGCCTCGGCGGCGGCGGCGGCCTGCGCCTGGGCGGCCGTGTAAGTATAGATGCCCGAGCGGTACTGCGTGCCGACATCGTTGCCCTGGCGCATGCCCTGCGTCGGGTCGTGGCCTTCCCAGAAGACCTTGAGCAGATCCTCGTAGCTGATTTTCGCGGGGTCGTAGATCACGCGGACGACCTCGTTATGGCCGGTGCGGCCCGAGCAGACCTCTTGATAGGTCGGGTTCGGCGTGTAGCCGCCCGCGTAGCCCACCAGCGTCATGTGGACGCCAGGCAGCTTCCAGAACATCCGCTCGACGCCCCAGAAGCAGCCCATGCCGAACATGGCCTCTTCCATGCCGTCGGGGACCTCATTCGACAGCGGCGTGCCGAAGACGTGGTGCGTTTGCGCGGTGGCGATGGGCGTGTCGCGGCCGGGCAGGGCGTCGTCCTTCGCCACCATCTCGGCCTTCTTGCGTTGGAACAGCATCATTGGCGGGTCTCCTTTGCCGAAGAATATGGGGTGGCGGGCCCGGCTTGACGAGGGGGTGCGACGCTACTCCGCCACGGCCAGCGGCGGCGCGAGGATCGTCTCGTGTCCCGGCACCGGGTGGCGCGGCACCAGCGTCGAGAGCAGGAGCGAGATGCCCGCCATGCCGGCGGCCAGCAGGTAGACCGAGACGGGCGAGGTCAGCCACAAATAGCCCAGGCTCGCCGGCAGGAAGACCGCGGCGATGTGGTTGATCGTAAAGGCCACGGCGGCAGTGGGCGCGATGTCGCCCGGATCGGCGATCTTCTGGAAGTAGGTTTTGATCGCCAGCGCGAGGCTGAAGAAGATGTGGTTCACCACGTAGAGCAGCCCCGCCACCCAGACGCCCCAGTCAAACCAGTAGAGCCCAGCATAGAGCAGAAAGACCCCGGTCAGCCCGCCATATTCGATGATCAGCGCGGCGCGTTCGCCGAAGAAGCCCACCGCGCGGCCGACCAGCGGGGCCGAGACCATGTTGATCGCGAGCGTCGCCATGAAGAGTGCAGTGACCTGATGCACGTCGAGGCCGTAGCGCTCGACCATCATGAAACCCGCGAAGACCACGAAAATCTGCCGCCGCGCGCCGGACATGAACTGCAGCGCGTAGTAGAGCCAGTAGCGCCGCCGAAGGACCATGCGCTTGGTCTGGGGATGCGGACTCTCGAATTGCGGAAACAGCAGGAAGGCGGCCAGCGCCATGCAGGCGGTGAAGCCGCCCGCCACCCAGTAGACGAGGTCGTAGCTCAGATCGAAGGCCCGCCAGGTCAGCACGATCAGCCCGTAGGCCAGCAGCGTCGCTCCTGAACCGACCGAGAGCAGGATCCCCAGCATCCGCGGCGCGCGGTCCTTGGGGAGCCATTGCAGCTGAAGGCTCTGGTTCACGGTCTCGTAGTAGTGAAACCCGATCGAGCTGAGCAGCGTGATCGTCAAGAGGCCCGCGAGCGATGGGAACTGCGCCGTCAGCGCGGTGGCCACGCCCAGAACGCCAAGCGAAATCAGCGCCAGCACCTGTTCGCGCACGAAGAGGATGATCGCGATCACACCGATTGCGAGGAAGCCGGGGATTTCGCGCACGGTGTGCAGCCAGCCGATATCGGCGCCGTCGAAGCCCGCGACCTCGATGGTGAAATTGTTGAGAAGCGCCGACCAGGTCGCAAAGGCTACCGGCATCGCGAAGGCCATCAGCATCAGAAGGGCCGGAGGCCGCCGCCAGGCGGGAAGGCTGCGGGCCTCGGACAAGGGGAGCGTGCGCATTCCCGGCAATTAGGCCCTGCGGGCGGGGCTGTCCATCGCGGCGGCGGCGCCTAGCCCGGCGACCAGGCGCGGTAGAGCGCGATCAGCGCGCGGTCGACCTCGTCCATCGCGAAGGCCAGCGTGGTGGCGCTGCGCGGGTCCGAGACCTCGCGGGCCTCGACGCGGGCGCTGACGTCGCGCTGGGCCTGGGTGACGGGCCCCTCGGTCGGATCGCTGTCGGATCCGCCGATGGTCGCGGGGTCGCGCAGGTCTTCGGCCACGGCCTGGCGGAAGCGGTCCAGCGCGTCGCCGAGCTCGGGGTCGCCCGACAGGTCTGCGGGGGTCGCGGCGGCGCGGTTCAGGAATTCGATCGCGCCCATCAGCTCGGCCGCCGCATCGGCCCGCGCGCGCAGCCCGTCGCTTTCGTCGAGCGCCATCACGTCCAGCGCCTCGCGCGCCAGGCGCAGCCGCTGGTGGAAGCGCGGCGCGGCCGACAGGTTCGTGTCGGGCTCGGCGCGGGTCGACTTGGCGGTGGCCTCGCAGGCATTGTCGGCCAAGGCCTCGAGTGCGGCGCGCATGTGCCGGTCGAAGCGGGCCCGCGCCCGGTCGCGCCACAGAAGCGAGGCGACCGCGATGCCGATCGCCGCGCCGACGGCGATGGACAGCACCCGGTCCAGCGCCTGCGCCCAGAGATCCGCGCCCTGCGCCGTGGCCAGCGCCACCGCGGCGACGATGCCGTAGGTCCAGTCGGGCCGAAAGGTCGCGGTCACGTTCAGGATCAGCATCGCGACCGCCAGCCCGGTGATCGCCCCCCAGCCGGGCGGCAGGATCAGCAAACAGGCCAGCCCGACGGCGCAGCCCACCACCGTGGCCATGACCCGCGCCTTGGCCGAATGCAGTGTCCCATCTGCGGAGGGCTGGACGATCAGAACGGCGGCGAGGATGCCGACGAAATAGCCTTCGAGCGGCAGGAGGCGCAGCACCGTCCAGGCCAGCACGGCCCCAGTCGTCGCCTGCACCGCGCGCCGGATCGCGTCGCGCGCCTTGACCCTGTCGACGCCGCGACGTTCCAGCCGGTCGAGAACGGGGCCGAGCATCGCCCTCAGCTGGCCAGCACGTTCCGGAAGAGCCAGGGGTCGCTTTCGTCGATATCTTCCGGGAAATGCTGCCAACGGTCCTGCAGGGGGGTCCAATCGGTGTAATGCGCTTCGACCGGGCCCAGATAGGGCGTCTGGATCTCGAGACAGCGGGCGTGGTCCATCTCGTCGGTTTCGACGATGCCCGCACTGGGGTTCTCCAGCGCCCAGACCATCCCGGCCAGCACGGCCGAGGTCACCTGCAGGCCGGTCGCGTTCTGGTCGGGGGCGAGGCGCTTCGTCTCCGCATTGGACAGGCGCGAGCCGTACCAGAGCGCGTTCTTCTCATGGCCGAACAGGAGCACGCCCAGCTCGTCGATGCCGGTGACGATCTCGTCCTCGCCGAGGATGTGATGCACGGTCTGCTGGCGGCCCGCGCCGAACATCTCGTGCAGGCTCAGCACCGCGTCGTCGCAGGGATGGTAGGCATAGTGGCAGGTCGGCCGATAATCCGGCTCCGCGCCGTCGCCCACGGTGTAGTAGTCCGAGATCGAGATCGCCTCGTTATGGGTGACGAGGAAGCCGAATTGCGGGCCCGGGGTGGGGCACCAGGTGTGGACGCGGGTGATTGCGCCGGGACGGTTCAGCCAGATCGCGGATTGGCAGCCGGAAGCGTGGCGGTGGCCGTTCTCAGGAAACCACGTCTCATGCGTGCCCCAGCCCAGCTCGGCCGGCTGGAAGCCCTCGGCGATGAAGCCCTCGACCGACCAGGTGTTGACGAAGACGTCGCGGGGGCGCGGCTCGGCCCGGGCCTGGGTGTCGCGCTCGGCGATATGCACGCCCTTGACGCCCAGGTCGCGCATCAGCGCGGCCCAGCCGGCGCGGTCCGCGGGCGCGGCGGCGTCGCGGCCGGTGTCTTGCGCCAATTGCAGGAGCCCCGCCTTGACGAACCACGACACCATCCCCGGATTGGCCCCGCAGCAGGACACGGCGGTGGTGCCGCCCGGGTTCGCGGCCTTCTCGTCGCGAACGGCCTGGCGCAGCGCGTAATTCGTGCGCTGGGCGTTGTCCTCGGTGTCGAAGTAGAAGCCGGCCCACGGCTCCACCACGGTGTCGATATAGGGCACCCCGATCTCGCGGCAGAAGCGCATCAGGTCGAGGCTGGAGGTGTCCACCGACAGGTTCACGCAGAAGCCTGCGCCCGGCGTCAGCACCTCGCCCAGAACCTCGCGGTAATTCTCGGGCGTCAGCGCGACCTGCCGATGCGCGATGCCGCGTTCGCGCAGCTCGGCGCAGCCCTTCTCGGCGGGTTCGATGACCAGGAATTTCTCGCGGTCGTAGTCGAAATGGCGCTCGATCAGCGGCAGCGTCCCGCGCCCGATCGATCCGAAGCCGATCATCACGACGGCGCCGTCGATGCGGGCGTGGATGGGGTGGTCGGACATCGCTTGTTTCTCCGGCACACTTCGATTGGGCCGCCGTTTCCCATGGCGCTTCCATGGCGTCAACGCGGCCCGTCCCGCGCGATGGCCGGACGGATGGACGCGCCATGCGGGGGCGCTATGCTCGGACCCATGTCGGGGCGTTGCATCGTTCGCCCTCCGATATTGGACCGTTTCATATCGGGGGGACCCAGATGCCGGATGCCGGATCGCAGCGAAAGACCCAGATCGTCATCGTCGGGGGCGGGGCCGGAGGGCTGGAACTCGCCCGGAAGCTGGGCGCGCGCTACGGCCGCAAGAACCACGACATCATCCTCGTCGATCGCAACCGGACCCATATCTGGAAGCCGCTCCTGCACGAGGTCGCGGCCGGCTCGCTCGACGCGAACCTGGACGAGGTCGGGTATGGCGGGCACGCGGCGCGCTGGGGCTACCGCTTCTTCTACGGCGCGCTGGAAAGCATCGACCGGGAGGCGCGGGTCATCACCACCGCGCCCCTGATGGACGCCGACGGCGAGGAGGTGCTGGACCGCCATCGCATTCGCTACGATTACCTGGTGCTGGCCATCGGCGGCGTGTCGAACGATTTCGGCATCCCCGGCGTCCGGGAGCACGCGATGTTCCTGGAGCATCGGACGCAGGCGGACACGTTCCGCCACAAGCTGTTGAACGCCTGCTTCCGGGCCAACCTGCACCGTGCCGAAGGCGGCGCGGCGTCGAAGGTTCGCATCTGCATCGTCGGCGGCGGGGCCACGGGGGTCGAGCTTTCGGCGGAGCTGTTCAACGCCGCCAAGGGGCTGCAGAACTACGGGCTGGAAGTCTTCGACGAGAGCGCGCTGCAGGTCACGCTGCTGGAAGCCGGGCCGCGCATCCTGCCCGCGCTGGACGAGGACCTTGCCGCGACGGCGCAAGCCGAGCTGGAGGCGCTGGGCGCCGAGGTGCGGCCCTCGACGCAAGTGGTGAAGGTGACGCCCAAGGCCGTGCACACCAAGGATGGCGGCACGGTCGAGGCCGACCTGATCCTCTGGGCGGCGGGGGTGCGCGGGGCGCATGGCGTCGAGGCGATGAGCGATCTGGAGCTCAGCCGGCTGGGGCAGTTCGTCGTGCGCCCGACGCTTCAGACCACAATGGACGACCGTATCTTCAGCCTGGGCGACTGCGCCTCGTGCCTTCTGCCGGGCGAGGAGCGGCCGATCCCGCCCCGCGCCCAGTCCGCGCACCAGATGGCCGCCCGGGTCTTCCGCAACCTCAATCGGATGATGGCCGGGCAGGCGCCGGAGGCCTTCCGCTACAACGATCACGGCTCGCTCGTCTCGCTCAGCCGCTTCGCCGCCGTCGGCAGCCTGATGGGCAATCTCGTCGGCGGCCGGATGGCGGTCGAGGGGCGGCTCGCGCGCATGGCCTACCGGTCACTCTACCGGATGCACATCCTCGCGATCCACGGCTGGCTGAAGGGGTCGGTCCTGATCGTCATGGGACATGTGAACCAGATCGTCCGGCCCCGGCTCAAGCTGCACTGATCCGTCGCTCCTGCCGAACGAAAAGGGCCGCCCCGAAGGACGGCCCCTGCTTCACGTCGCGGATCCGCGATCAGTTCTGCGCGTAGTATTCGATGACCAAGTTCGGCTCCATCATCACCGCGTAGGGGACGTCCGACAGGCCGGGCACGCGGACATAGGTCGCGGTCATCTTGCCGTGGTCGACATCCAGGTAGTCGGGCACGTCGCGCTCGGCCAGTTGCGAGGCTTCCAGCACGCTGGCCAGCTGCTTGGACTTGTCGCGCACCGCGATCACGTCGCCTTCCTTCACCTTGTAGGAGGGAATGTTGACGCGCTGGCCGTTCACCGTGACGTGGCCGTGGTTTACGAACTGGCGGGCGGCGAAGATGGTGGCGACGAACTTCGCGCGGTAGACGACCGCGTCGAGACGGCGCTCCAGCAGGCCGATCAGGTTCTCGCCGGTGTCGCCGCGCTGGCGCTCGGCCTCGGCGAAGATGCGGCGGAACTGCTTCTCGGTCAGATCGCCGTAATAGCCCTTCAGCTTCTGCTTGGCCCGCAGCTGCAGGCCGAAATCGGACATCTTGCCCTTGCGGCGCTGGCCGTGCTGGCCGGGGCCGTATTCGCGGCGGTTCACGGGGCTCTTGGCGCGGCCCCAGATGTTCTCGCCCATGCGGCGGTCGATCTTGTACTTGGCAGAGGTGCGTTTGGTCACCGTCTGATCTCCTCTGAATATGAGGGCGTTGTCCTTTGGCCGAAGCCCGACAGGCATCCCCTTGCGGGGGCCGCCAACACCAATGGAAGCCGCCCTCTAAGACGGGTCCGGGCGGGTGTCAACTCAGGTAGCGGGGGGCGCCCTCGTGCCGCAGGATGGCCAGCTCGGCCGGGCTGAGGCAGCGGCGGGCATGCGGGCCGTAGCCGCCCGGCGGGGCGATCTCGTGCAGCTCCTCCACGTCCACCGGGTTGAGGTGGTCGAGATCGGCATCGGCGGGATGGAAGCTCTCGCAGGGCAGGCCGTTGGCCCAGATCACCTGGTGGCGGCGGAACAGCAGGTGGATGTAGATCACCTCGCCCAGCCCATGCTCCTCGGTCACCCAGCGGTCGTCGCGCAGGTCACGGGCACGGACCAGCACCTCGTCGGTCCCGAAAAGCGCCCGCGGCTTCGCGCCCGACAGCAGCACCTGGTGTCCCGGCGACAACAGAATGTCGCGCGTCTGCCCGGAGCCCACCGCCCCGACCCGCAGCCGCACCGGCCGCAGCCCGGGCATCGCGTAGAGCCGCGCGCCCGAGATCCGGCGCATGCCCATCCATTCGATCGGCTGCAGCCCGTCGTCGCGGGTCAGGACCCGGTCGCCGGGATCGAGATCCTCGATCGCGCGGGGGCCGTTCTCGGTCTCGATCTGCGTGCCCTGCACGAAGCAGATCGTCTCGCGCAGCGGCGGCGGCACGCGCAGCACGGGCGATTGCGCGATGCGCAGCGTGGCGTTGGCGGGCGGCAGGCCCGCGTCGAACAGAAGGAGGGTCTCGCCGGTTGCGGTCTCGATCATCCGGGCCGACCAGCGGGCCGCGCCATCGGTCAAGATCAGCGC